>DASXMX010000092.1:0-18395 GCA_036495445.1 Tepidisphaeraceae bacterium | reverse complement strand
GGCAAACCGGCTCAAAATCCGCGACGTGAAATGAAATCGTGTACCCTAACGAAAACGCGAATCGGCCGGAAAACCCCGGCCGCGTGCACCCTAACCGACTCGCGGAGCCGGACAGGAGTGGTTGAAAACCCGTGTCACGGGGCGGGCATTTCTCCGGCCGGCGGGAGCACAACCATGTCTTCGGGATCGATCGTACACACCACTTTGTCGCTCGCAGAGCGCATAGGCCCAGTGCCGTTGTTGGAACTGAGCGTCGTGATCTGCGGGGCGAAATCGGTGTGCAGGATGAGTTGCTCGGTCGGCCCGCGGAAGATCCGTTCCCGGATCGTGGCGGGGAACGCGTTGTGGGTCGCGCCGCCGGCGACGGTGCCGTGATTCAGCGTGATGCGTTCCGGCCGGATCGAGACGTATCCGACGGCGCCGCCCGGCGGCAGGGCGGCGCGGGGGACGCGCAGGCGAAGCGCGTCGCCTGCCAGCAGATCCGCCCATTGATCGTCCTGCGAAATCAGCCGGGCGGGCAGCACGTTGGCCTGGCCGAGGAAGTCGGCGACGAATGCGGTCGCCGGCTTGTGGTAGACGTCCATCGCCCGGCCGAGTTGCTCGATCCGGCCCCGGTTCATCACCGCGATCCGATCGGACATGACCAGCGCCTCCTCCTGGTCGTGGGTGACAAAGACGAAGGTGATGCCGACGCGGGCCTGGAGCCGCTTGAGCTCAACCTGCATCGCCCGGCGGAGCTTCGCATCGAGCGCCGCCAGCGGCTCATCCAGCAGCAGGACGCGGGGCCGGCAGATGAGCGCGCGGGCCAGCGCGACCCGCTGTTTCTGCCCACCGGAGAGCTGGCTGGGCCGGCGGGCCTCGAATCCGGCCAGCGCCACCAGTTCGATCGCCTCGCGGACGCGTTGCTCCCGCTCGACCCGCGGGACGCGCTTCATCTTCAGGCCGAACGCAATGTTCTGCCGCACGTTCAGGTGGGGAAAGAGGGCGTAACTCTGGAAGACCTGGTTGACGTCCCGCCGATAGGGGGGCAGGGGGGTGACGTCCCGGCCGTCTAGCAGAACGATACCGTCGGTCGGCGTTTCGAAGCCGGAGATCGTGCGCAGCAACGTGGTCTTCCCACACCCGGACGGACCCAGAAGCGTGAGGAATTCGCCCGGCTCGATCTTCAGGTCGACGCGGTCAACGGCGAGGAAGTCGCCGAAACGTTTTGTTATTTGCCGGAGTTCGACCACGGTGCGCTTTAGGAACGCGGATCTTACGTGATTTTGGCCGAAGTTTCCCGCCGCCTGCGCGTGACGCGGAAAAAACCTGTGACGGGATCGGCCCGCGGTCCGATAGAAAGGGACGTGCGCTGGCGCGCGGGCTTGCAACGGGGGGCGGGCCGCCCCGATAATCCCGCCGCCGCGTGCAGGGCTCGTGGGCGCACGCTTGCATGGCATGCCGTCGGGGCTCGCGGACAAGGGCAGCCCGCGTACTGGACTGGACTCGAAAGGAGAGCGTCTTGCGTTTTCGAACTCGCACCAGCCGCCGCCGGATCATGGCGGCCGTGAGCCACGGTCTTGCGTTGTCCGCCCTCGCCTTCGCCGGCGGGTGCGAATCCAAAAGCTTCATCGACCCCAGCGAAATGGGGCGGTATAAGAAGGACCCGCTGGTGCTCCCGATCGTCAGCCAGCTCGATCCCGCCTCCGAGGAGGGGGAGAGCCAGTGGACGCGGGCGACCGACCCGACCGCCGACGACCTGCTGCCCTACGTGGGCGACTACCGGATCTCGCCCAACGACCTGCTGGCGATCACGCTGTCCGACATCCAGGGGCCGAACACGGAAACGGTGAAGCAGACCCGTGTGACCGAGAGCGGGAACATCAGCCTGCCGTTCCTCGAGAACCCGGTCCACGCCGCCGGGCTGACCGAAATCCAGCTCGAGCAGGTGATCGTGCAGGCATACCGGGGCGCGAACCTGATCCAGCATGCCCAGGTGTCGGTGACGACGCTGGAGGCCCGCGGGCGGGCGTTCAGCGTGATGGGGGCCGTCAACGCCCCGGGCGAGTACGCGATCGCCGAGACGGATTTCCGGCTGTTGAACGCGATGGTGCTGGCGCGGAATCCGAACTCGCCGTTCATCGACTACGTCTTCGTGATCCGGCCCCTGACGCCGCCGCCCCTGGCGGCGCCGCCGGCGACGGTCCCCTCGACGACGACGCCGCCGGGCACCGGCGGGCCGACGATCCCGCCGCCGACCACCGGTCCCAGCTCCGAAGAACTTGCGCCCAAATCCGAGGCGAACAGCCCCGCCGATGTGACCGCGTCCGCGGTCCCGGCGGCCCCGGCGCCGGCCGCCCCGGCGGCGGTGGATCACGTCGTCCATCTGGCCGCCGCCCCGGTCCTGGCGGCGGACCGGTTCGACGGGTTCCGCGACCCGGGCCCGGAGCAGAACACGCGGATCATCCGCATCCCATACGAGGCGATCCGCCGCGGCGACCTGAGATACAACATCACCATCCGTCCGAAGGACGTCATCTTTGTCCCGGACCCGCAGACCGGGTTCTACTTCGTCGGCGGACACGTGGCCCGGCCGGGCGCCTACACGCTCAGCGGGCAGAAGATGACCGTCAAGGACGCGATCATCTCCGCCAGCATGCTCGACGGCCTGGCGATCCCGCAGCGCACCGACATCATCCGCCAGATCCAGCCCGATCACGAGATCTTCGTGCGGGTCGACCTGACCAAGATCTTTGCCGGCGAGGAGCCGGACGTGTACCTCAAGCCGCACGACAAGATCATGGTCGGCACGAACTTCCTCGCCCCGTTCATCGCGGCGGTCCGCGGCGGGTTCCGCATCACCTACGGGTTCGGATTCCTCTTCGACCGCAACTTCGCCTACAACAACAACGGGCAGGCGATCTAGCGACGGCAGTCGCGGTTTAACCGGCACGCATGTGTGCCGGCTACACGACGGCATCGAATTCGATCGTGGCTTCAATTAAAACAGAAACGCCACCCGGATATCCGGGTGGCGTTTCTGTTTCAGGTCCTTCCGCGAACGATCCCGAGCTTACAGTTCGTATCCCTTGCGGTATTCGCGCTTCAGGAAGGCGTTGGCCTCGGGCCAGTTGGTGACCTTCATCGCTTCGCCGTCCCATTGCAGCGGGTGCTGGGCGCCGGCGCGGATGGCGACGTTGCCCAGCAGGATGAACTCGCTCAGCCGAGCCGAGTAGTTGAAGTTGCTCATCGCCGGGGGGCCTCCCTTGATGGCGGCGACCCACTCCTTCTTCATCCCCAGGTCGCCCTCGCCGTTGCGGGGCAGGGTCTGCGGCGGCTTCTGGTAATTGGCGAACTCCGCATCCGGCAGCATCGCGTAGGCCGCACCATAGTCGTTGGGCGAGTAGATGATTCCCTTCTCGCCGACGAGGATACACCCGCTGTCGGCCAACTTCTTGACGTTGGCGTGCCGAGGGTCGGTACGGGTCTGGTGCTTGCGGTATTCCGACAGCACCTGCTCCTTCAGTTCGTCCGGCGGCTGGACGACCTTGCCGTCCTTGTGCCCTTCGTACCAGTTGACCCGGACCGGCGGCATCTCGCCGCGCGCGGGGAACTCGAACGTTACGTGTGCCCAAGAGGGATACGTTTCAAAGTTGATGATCCCGCTCTCGGCCTGGAGCGTCGTGGGATGGACCTCGTACAGCTTGAGGGCCATGTAGGGCATGTTGGCCGTGTGGCATCCCATGTCGCCCAGCGCGCCGGTGCCCCAGTCCCACCAGCCGCGCCAATTGAACGGCTGATAGACGTTGTTGCGCTCCTTGCCCTCGGAATCGACGGCCTTCTGGACGAACGGGCGGAACGGCCCGGGGCCGATGAACTCGTCCCAGTGCAATTCCTCCGGCACGTCGTCCACGTTCATCGGGCGGTTGAGGAACATCGGGGCCTGCGGCCAGATCGGGCGATTCGTCCAGATGTGGACTTCCTTCACCGGGCCGATGCCGCCCGCCTGGACGACTTCCACCGCTTCGCGGAGGCCGTTCTCGGCCGTGCCCTGGTTGCCCATCTGCGTGGCGACCTTGTTCTCTTCCGCCGCCAACCGCAGGGCGCGGGCCTCGGCGACGTAGTGGGCCAGCGGCTTCTGGCAGTAGACCGCCTTCTTGTTCTTGATCCCCATCATCGCCACCACCGCGTGGTTGTGGTCGGGGATGCTGACGGTAACCGCGTCGAAGTCCTTGCCCATCCGGTCGAACATCTTGCGGAAATCGTGGAACCGTCTGGCCTTGAGGAACGGGTAGCTCCCGTCCCTGGCCTTGTAGGCCATCCGGCGGTCCAGCGTGTCATCGCTCACGTCGCAGATGGCGACGACCCGGCCAACCTCGGAGGCTTGCTCCGAGTCGCTCTGCCCCTTCCCCCCGACGCCGACGCAGGCGATGTTGATTCGCTCGTTGGGCGACTTGCTGCTGGTGGCCTCCTGGGCGGCGGTCTTCCGGGCGGCGACCCAGAAGCCCATGCCGGTGGCGGCGGTGTACTTGATGAAGTCACGGCGATTGCTGCCTTCACTCATGAACGGTTCTCCTTGTTGCTCACGTGGCTGTTGCGCCGCTGAGTCAGGACATGCATGCATGTCGGGCCGCCAGCCCGCCGGGCGGCCCGCCGACTTCCGCGAAGTCTAAGATTCATACCTACGAGCGGCAAGAACGTTTTGACGGGGTGATCAGATGTGGCGCCGCGCCCGATTGCTTGCGGCTGGGCGGGGCGGGCGGGTACTTAGGAGAGGTGCGTGACAACGGAGACCCACGGCTGAGCCGGTGGGCTTTCGCGGATGTATGTCGCGGGTCGCGCGACGTGAGGAACCCCTTATGTCCTGTGAGAGCTTCGGGTGCGGGTGCGGGTGCGGGCCGAGCCGGCGCGATGCCCTGAAGGTGATCGGTTTGGCCGCTTCCGCGGCCTTGGGCATGCCGCGATCGTCGCTGGCCTTCATGGCCGGGCCGTTCGAGCGACAGGATTTCGACAGGCTCGTGCCGGCCGATAAAAAGCTGTCGCCGGAATGGGTCAAATCCCTCTTCGCACGGGGCGAGCCGGCCGTTTACCGGGGGGACGAGCTGAAGTTCATCGGCATGCCCGTCGGGGGGCTTTGTGCCGGGCAGCTCTATCTGGGCGGGGACGGCAAGCTTTGGCGCTGGGACCTGTTCAATGCCCATCTGCCGACCGGGGCCGAACGCTATGCCCATCCCAACAAGAGCGGGTTGCCGATCGAGCAAGGCTTCGCGATCCGCGTCGCCGTCGGAGATCAGACGCAAACACGTACGCTGGATGCGAAGGGATTTCCGCAGGTCAGCTTTCGGGGGCAGTACCCGATCGGGACCGTCGAATACAAGGAGGCGAACTTCCCGGTGTCGGTCACGCTGGAGGCGTTCTCGCCATTCATCCCGCTGAATGTCGATGATTCGAGCCTGCCGGCGACGGTGTTGCGGTTTACGGTGACCAACGGTTCGACCGACGCCATCGAGGCGACGCTGACCGGATGGCTGCAGAACGCCGTGTTGCCCAACGATCCGTGGGTTCTGGCCACGCGCCGCAACCGCATCGTCCGCAGCGACGGGATCACCTTCCTGAACTGCTCGGCCGAGAAGTCGGCCGCCACGCAACCGGCCGAGCCGGACGTGGTGTTCGAGGATTGGAACAAGGACAACTACGACGGCTGGACTGTCGAAGGCGCCGCCTTCGGCTCCCGCCCGGCGAAACGATCCGAGGCGCCCGCGTACATGGGTGACCTCGGGAACGCGGCGGGCGACCGGTTCGTCAACTCGCACATCACTGCGTCGCACGGCAGTGTCGCCGAGCGGGATGGGCAGACGGGGAAGCTCACCAGCAAGCCATTCTCGATCGACCGCAACTTCATCAACTTCCCCATCGGCGGCGGGAGCCACTGGGGAAAGACCTGCGTGAACCTGCTCGTGGACGGCAAGGTCGTCCGATCGGCCGTCGGCGCAGACGACAACCGCATGAAGCCCCACGCATTTGACGTGCGGGAGCTTAAGGGGAAGCAGGCGCAAATCGAGATCGTGGACAACGACAAGGGCTCATGGGGCAACGTCGGCGTCGGACCCATCACGTTTAGCGATCTTCCCGCGGGCGCGAAAGATCTGGAGGCGATGGCCGGTTTCGGCACGATGGGTCTGGCCCTGCTGGGCGACGCAGACCACGACTTGTCCTTCCCCGCGGCACGAGGAGGGATGGACGGCGCATTCACGGACGGAACTCCCGGTAATGACGCCTCCTCTCCCTTCGACCAGAAACTGGTCGGCTCGCTCGGCCACAAACTCCGCCTTCCGCCCGGGCAATCGGCGACCGTCGATTACGTCCTCACCTGGCATTTCCCGAATCTCGAACTCGAGCGACTCGGGAATGTCGGCCGGCATTACGCCACGAAGTTCGACTCGGCCCAGGCGGTCGCCCGTTACGTCGTACAGGAGTTTCCGCGGCTCGCCGCGGAAACGAAGCTCTGGCGCGACACGTGGTACGACTCGACGCTGCCGCACTGGTTCCTCGACCGCACGTTCCTCAACATCTCGATCCTGGCGACGAACACGGCCTACCGCTTCGCCAACGGGCGGTTCTACGCGTGGGAGGGCGTCGGCTGCTGCCCGGGCACGTGCACGCACGTCTGGCACTATGCCCATGCGATGGCACGGCTCTTCCCGGAACTGGAACGCCTCACCCGCGAGCACGTTGATTTGGGCCTCGGTTACAACGAGAAGACCGGCGTAATGGGCTTCCGGGCCGAGTTCGATCGCAACCTCGCGGTGGACGGCCAGGCTGGCACGCTGCTCCGCTGCTATCGCGAACACCAGATGTCGGCTGACGATTCGTTCCTCAAACGCAACTGGCCGCGGATCAAGGAGGCGTTCCAGCCGCTGCTGAAGCTCGACGCCGACCGCGACGGCATCATGCAGGGCGCGCAGATGAACACGCTCGACCTGCCCTGGTACGGCAAGATCGCGTGGCTCAGTTCCCTGTACGTCGCCGCGTTGCGGGCCGGGGAGCAGATGGCCCGCCGGATGGGCGAGCCAGACTTCGCCGACCGGTGCCGCGCCACCGCCGACCGCGGCGCGGACAACCTCGTGCGCGAGCTGTTTGACGGCGAGTATTTCATTAACAAGGTCGACCCGAAGCAGTTGGACAAGGTCAACTCCGGCACCTGGTGCGAGATCGACCAGGTGTTCGGGCAAAGCTGGGCATTCCAGGTCGGCCTCGGCCGCGTCCTGCCCGAGCACGAGACCCGCTCGGCCCTGCGATCGCTCTGGAAGTACAACTTCACGCCCGACGTCGGCCCGTACCGCCGGGCCTTCAAGGACGGGCGGTGGTACGCGATGCCCGGCGAGGCGGGGCTTCTGATGTGCAGCTTCCCGCGCAACGATTGGGATTACAACAACGCCAAGGGCGCGGGGCCGTCATGGGCGACGGGATACTTCAACGAGTGCATGAACGGCTTCGAGCACCAGGTGGCCGGGCACATGATCTGGGAGGGAATGGTGCAGGAAGGCCTGGCGATCGAGCGTGCGATTCACGACCGCTACGCGGCCTCGCGCCGAAACCCGTGGAATGAAATCGAGTGCGGCGACCACTACGGCCGCTCGATGGCCAGCCACGGGGTCTTCCTCGCCGCCTGCGGGTACGAGTACGATGGCCCCGCCGGGCTGCTCGGCTTCGCGCCGCGCCTCACGCCCGAAGACTTCCGCGCCCCCTTCACCGCCGCCGAGGGCTGGGGCACCTTCGAGCAAAAACGCGAAGGCGGAACGCAGAAGGCCTCGATCAAGGTTGTCTGGGGCAAGCTCCGGTTGCGCAAGCTCCGGTTTGAAGTCGATTCGTCCATGACCGTGACGGCCGTGGTTGTGAAGATCGGCGGGAACGACGTTCCCGTCGAGCACGCGCAGTCCGAGCAATCGGTGATGGTGACGCTCGGATACGGAGTTGAATTGAACGCCGGGCAGTCGATCGTCATGGAACTTCGATAGGGATTGCGTCTCTGAACCTCGTGGCATGGGCGCCTTGCCCATGCGACACCGGTGGAGCACGGGCGGGGCGGATTGAGCCACCTGTCCTGAAATCCATGCGATATGCTTTGGTCTTCTGGCTGCTGGGAGCCGCCTGGCTTGCACTCGCGTTCTACTGGCGCGGCGCCGGATGGATCGCGGTATGGCCGGGCGTGAGCTTCGCCCTCGTCGGATGCGCCTACGGCGGACTTGGGACCTGCGTGTTCGGCAAGCGCCGCGACGGGCGATTGCCTCTCGGGCGATCGATTCTGTTGCTGCCGTACGTCTTGCTCGCGTGGGTGAGTTGGGCCGCCGTGCGACGGGTGACGTCGGAGCCCGCCTGTTCGGAGGTCGCGCCGGGGCTGTGGATCGGCCGGCGGCCGGTCGCGCGGGAACTGCCGCCGGGCGTGAAATTCGTGGTCGACCTGACGTGCGAGCTGTGGGAGCCGCGGTCCGTTCGTAACGGGGCCGGATACCTGTGCGAGCCGACGCTCGATGAACGGTTTCTGCCGGAGACGCGGGCCGCGGCGTTGATTCAGCAGCTCGCGCCGATGTCGGAGACGATCCTCATTCACTGCGCCCAGGGCCACGGGCGATCCGCGACGCTGGCCGCGGCGGTCATGGTGGCGCGAGGCGTGGCGGCGGATCTTGACGACGCCCGCCGGCAGATCGCCGCCGCCCGGCCGCGCATTCGCATCCACCCGTACCAAAGGAATGCCGCCGCCCGGGCATTGATCCTATTGAATTTGCGATGAGTTATGTGGCACAGCCGCCCTCGGCTGTGTTCCGCCGCAGGCGGAAATGCATTTCGACCTTCGGTCGAACACAGCCGAGGGCGGCTGTGCCACATCGGTGTCTCTACGCTGTAGCGTCGCCCTCGCGACCGGCCTGCGCCGCGAACCGCAGACCCGTCCACAGGACCAGCAGGTACCCGATCAGCAAGCACCAGCACGGCACGCTCCAGACGTAATGATTGAACCCGATCTGCCGAAGCTGTTTCGCGAACGGCGCGATGAAGGCCAGGACGATCAATGCCAACCCAACCCCGGCGGAAACGCGGGATACCCCGCGGCGGGGGACCAGCAGCAGGGCCGCCCCGAGCAGGTTAACGAACGCGACCAAGACCAGATGCCGCGCATTCGTGTCCGGGCTGAATGCGATCGCGACCGTCACCAAACCCACCCACTCCAGCGCAACCAGCGCCCGAAAGGGCTGCCGGCGCTGCCCGTTCCGCGCCGGCCAAATCCAGAGCGGCAGGCGATTGATGCGGTACAGCAGCGCGACGGTCAGCAACGACGCCACGCCCACGGCGGCGGCAACGACCATCACTTGCGCATTGGTCAGGCCGTGCGGGTGGAGCACGCGGGCCAGGCCGCTGGTGATGGAGACGCTCAGGCCGTCGGCGATGTCGTGGACCTTGATCGAGCCCGAGGCCTCCGGCGCGACGCCGACCCAGCGGAGCAGCCCGCCCATCGAGACGCGGAGGCACCGCAGGTCTTCATGCCAGCCGAGTTGCAGTGCCGGCAGCAGCGCGAACGCGACGCAGCCGAGCAGCATGCCCACAACCGCGCTCCACCGGCGGCGCAGAACCAGGTAGGGGAGCATCACGATTGAGAGGTACTTAATGTTGAACGCAAGCCCGAGCGCCAGGCCCGCCAGCACCGGCCGGCGGTCGAGCCACCAGAAGGCGAGGGCGAACATCAGCAGCATCAGCGAATCGGTCTCGATCATCGTCATGACGCCGCGCATCTCGTTTTCGCCCAGGAGACACGCGAGGGCGACGATGGCAAAGAGCGTGCCGGCATCGCGCCGTTTTGGGAGGGCGAGGCTCCCGCCGAGCCGAGGCTGGCTCGAAAACCGTGGCTCGGCAGGAGCCTCGCCCTCCCTTATGGGATGCAATCGCTCAAGGATTGCGGCCCCCCCGAGGAACAGCCCGCCGAGCAGTTGGGCGGCGGTGACGAAGAGCATCACGGCCGCCGCGTTCGCAAGCGACAGGTGCGTGAGCGGGCCGTAGGCGAATGCGATCAGCGGTGGGTAGACGTATGTCTGGTCCGTCGCGGCGTTCCCCGCCTTGTAGATATCGCGGTGCTCCCGCGCGAACTGGGCCGCCTCGTAGAACGTGGGAAAGTCGCCGAAGTGGCCGTGCCCCTGCCGCTCGTGATGAAGATGGTAGATCAGTAGGTAGCCAAAAACGGCTGCGATGATCGCCAGCGAGATCTGGGTCACGCGGACGCGGGCGACCTCCGGACGATCGGCGGCCGCAGACGATGCGGAAATCGGAGCGGACATCGCCGGGCAGTTTAGGGGCAGGACGCGGAATTCCCTAGTGACGATCCACCATGGTTGGTTCAGCGGCAGGCCAGGAGGTCAGTCAATTGTTGCATCGACTGGAACACGACGGCCCCGGCATTGCACAGCGCGTTCGAGTCCCGCCCGTCGGCAGCAAATCCGAAAACCGCCATTCCCGCCGCGACACCTGCCCGCACACCGAGAACGCTGTCCTCCACGACGGCGCATTTCCTTGGCGCAACCCCCATCACCCGTGCGGCATGCAAGAAGAGGCCGGGATCCGGCTTCCACACGCCCACGTCATAGGCGCTGAAGATCCGACCGTCGAATCGGGGGAGCAAGCCGGTCACCTGTAGCGATAAGCGAATCTTCTCGGAAGGACCGCTTGATGCGACGCAGATCGGGACGCGCAGGGCGTCGATGAGCGTCTCCACGCCATGCACTGGTTGGAGGCCGAGCCGGAAGGCGTCGGCAGTCCGTGTCCGCAGGTCGTTGACGAAGTTGCCTGGCACGGGCCGACGCATTCGTCGCTCGATCTCGCGTACGCACTCGGCCATTTTGCAGCCGCGGAACAGGGCGACAGCCTCCTCCAAGTCCAAGGCGAGCCCAAGCTCGGCAACCATCTCGACGAGTATGCGATTTCCCAATACTTCACTGTCAACGAGAACGCCGTCACAGTCGAAAATCACGAGCGCAAAGCGGGCCGACACTGCGTTGGCAGATTCCGACATGGGCGGTTCAGAAAGAAAACGGAAGGGACAGGGTAGTCCCCGCGAAAACTCCCTATTTGCTCGTCACGGTACTGACGCCCTGGGCTTCCTCCCGTTCGATCGCCTCTTCGGACTTGGTTTCGATGATCCGCATGCCGTAGAAGCTGCGGTAGATGAAGATCGCGGCGACGAGGAAGAAGACGATGGCCAGCACGTATCGCCAGGGGCTGTAGGCGCTGTGCGGGTCGGCGGCGTTGACCTTCAGCGTGATCGCCAGCTCGACGGCCAGCAGGCCGAAGAGCGTGCAGAACTTGATGATCGGGTTCATGGCGACGGAACTCGTGTCCTTGAAGGGGTCGCCGACCGTGTCGCCCACGACGGTCGCATCATGCAGCGCGGTCCCCTTGGCCCGCAGTTCGGTCTCGACGATCTTCTTGGCGTTGTCCCACGCGCCGCCGGCGTTGGCCATGAAAACGGCCTGGAACAACCCGCTGAGCGCGATGCCGATCAGATAGCCGATGAAGAGGAATTCGTCCGCGAACGCCGCCGCGAGGGTGATGAAGAAGACGGTCAGGAAGATGTTGATCATTCCCGCCTGGGCGTACCGCGTGCAGATCGCCACGACGCGCTTGCTGTCCTCAGTGCTCGCCTTCTCCGTCGCTTCGAGGCGGATGTTGGCCTTGATGAACTCGACGGCGCGATAAGCGCCGGTGATGACCGCTTGCGTGCTGGCGCCGCTGAACCAGTAGATCACCGCGATGCCCGCGATCAGCCCGATGAAGAACGGCGCGTGCAGGATCGACAGCTTGGCGATCGCCGTGGGGTCGCTCAGGCCGTTGGTCAGCAGCATGATGATCGAGAAGATCAGCGTCGTCGCGCCGACGACCGCGGTGCCGATCAGCACGGGCTTGGCGGTCGCCTTGAACGTATTCCCGGCCCCGTCGTTCTCCTCCAGCAGCGACTTGGCGTGCTCGAAATCGGGTTCGACGCCGAACTGCTGGCGAAGCTCCTCCCGCACGCCCGGCTGCTCCTCGATCAGCGACAGTTCGTAGACGCTCTGCGCGTTGTCCGTCACCGGCCCGTAGCTGTCCACGGCGATCGTCACCGGGCCCATGCCCAGGAAGCCGAACGCGACCAGCCCGAACGCGAAGATCGGGGTCGACTGGGCGATCATGATCGACGCCAGGTTCGCCTCGCCGGTGCCGATGGTGGAGATCCCGTAGGCGATCGCCATCAGCCCGCCGATCGTCACCCCGGCCACCCAGAACGCCGAGAAATTGCCCGCGGCCAGGCCGCTCAGGATGTTGAGCGACGCGCCGCCCTCGCGGCTGGTGGTGACCACCTCGCGGACGTGCCGGCTGTTCACCGAGGTGAAGATCTTGGTCACCTCCGGAATGATCGCCCCGGCCAGCGTGCCGCAGGTGATGATCGTCGCCAGCTTCCACCACAGCTCGGGGTGCGCGACGCCGTTCACCGTCAGCGCGTCATGTCATCGACCCAGCATGAGGTACGTGATGAGGTAGGTGCCGAGGATCGACGTGATCGACGCGATCCAGACGAGCAGCGTCAGCGGCGCCTCGAAGTTCATCGTCCGCGTGTTGCGGTACCGGCTGGCCGAGATCCCCTCGCTGATAAAGTACGAGAGGCCGCTGGTGATCACCATGATCAGGCGCATCACGAAGATCCAGACCAGGAGCTGAACCTGCACCGCGCCGCGCTGCTCGGCGGGGAACTGGTTGCCGACGGCCAGCAGGATGAACGTGATCAGGGCGACGCCGGTGACGCCGTAGGTCTCGAACCCGTCGGCGGTGGGGCCGACGGAATCGCCGGCGTTGTCGCCCACGCAGTCGGCGATCACGCCGGGGTTCCGCGCGTCGTCCTCCTTGATCTTGAAGACGATCTTCATCAGGTCGGCGCCGATGTCGGCGATCTTGGTGAAGATGCCGCCCGCCACGCGGAGCGCCGCGGCGCCGAGCGACTCGCCGATCGCAAACCCGATGAAGCACGGCCCCGCCAGGTTCCGCGGGACGAACAGGAGGATGATCAGCATCAGCAGCAGCTCGATGCTGATCAGCACCATGCCGATCGACATGCCCGAGCGGAGCGGGATCGCGTAAACGGGCCGCGCCTTGCCGCCCAGCGAGGCCATCGCGGTGCGGCTGTTGGCGAACGTGTTCACCCGCATCCCGAACCATGCCACCGAGTAGCTGCCGGCGATGCCGATCAGGCTCCAAATGAGGATGATGACGACCTGGGCCGCCTTGCTGTATTCCTGCAGGCCGTTGTTCTCGACCGGGCTCATGTTCCCGCTCGCCCCGCCGCGGAGGAACCCGAAATACCCGATCATCACCGCCGCGATGCACACCCAAAGCAGCAGGATGAACCGGCCCTGGTTCAGCAGGTAGGTCTTGCACGTCTCATAAATCAGGTCGGAGACTTCCAGCATCGCACGGTGGACCGGCAGCCGCTTAAGCTGGGCATAGATGACGAGCCCGAACAGGATGCCCAGCACGGTGATGGCCATCCCGATCGTGAGCAACGTGTGCCCGTCGGTTCCGAAGAAATGCTGCGTTCGCAAATCGGGCAGGACGAGTTGGTCCTCACCGCCGGCGGCACGCGCGGCGGCAGGACACAGGAGGACGGCCGCGACGACGGCCAGAGTGGACAGGACGCATTGCGGACGGAAGAGTCGCCTGAGCATAACGTGGGTTCCCTCGAAGCCCCCGAACATGAATAATTGTGGACATTGATCCTACGTAAGGCCTCCAGATCGGGCAACGCCATATTACGGCCATCATGACCGGGCCGCCAATTTCGAGCACCTCACGCGCGTGGAAACGGCCGGGACCGTGGCGTAACCTCTTGCACCCAACCTGTACCCGGAGCAATCGGATGGCCAAAGCGATCGATCAGGCCGCGTTAAACGCGATTTTTCTGGAAGCCCGCACCCACGGCGCATGGCTTCCCAAGCCCGTCGATGACGAGTTACTCAGGCGACTCTACGACGTCGCGAAACTCGGCCCCACGTCCGCGAACACCAGCCCCATGCGGGTTGTTTTCGTCAAGTCCATGGAAGCGAAGGAACGGCTCAAGCCGGCACTGTCCCCCGGGAATGTCGAAAAGACGATGGCGGCCCCGGTCACCGCGATCGTCGCAACCGACATGCGGTTCCATCAGTTCATCCCAAAGCTCTGGCCGCACAACCCAGAGTTCGCCAAGTCGTTCACCGAGCCGGGCAAGGAGCAGTTCACGCAAACGCACGCGTTCCGCAATGCGACGTTGCAGGGGGCCTACCTCATCATCGCCGCCCGCGCGCTGGGGTTGGACGCGGGGCCGATGTCGGGGTTCGACAATGCCAAGGTGGACGAGGCCTTCTTCCCCGACGTCCCTTGGAAATCCAATTTCCTGATCAATCTCGGATACGGTGACCCGTCCAAGCTCAAGCCCCGCAGCCCGCGACTGAGCTTCGAGGACGCGTGTCGGATCGTCTGAGGGCCCTTCATTTGCTCGCGACCGGGCACTCTCATCGTGCAAGTGCACATGAGGTGGGCGAGAGGCCCACAAGCCGGGGCAGAGCGGCGCGGCGGGAACGCTGATTTTACCCGTGGGGTTTCTGGCGCCGCTTTGCCCCGGCTTGGGTGGTGCTCGATGGCGCGGCCATCGCTACCATTCGGGGTTCCGAGTTGTCGGGAACAAATGCTCGAACGTTAGGTAATTCCATGACTCAACCCCTCGCGAAGCTCGACCCTTCCGAAGCCGCGTTGGTTCTGATCGACCTCCAGCGGGGCGTGACCGCTCGGCAGCTTGCGCCGCGGTCCGCGGCTGACGTCGTGCGGACGAGCGCGGCGCTCGCGTCGGAATTCCGGGCGCGCGGCGGGCTGGTGATGCTGGTTCACGTCTCGTTCGCGCCGAACGGCGCCGACGTGCCGCCGCAGGACGTGGACGAGCCGTTCCCGCGGCAGGCGCTGCCGGCCGGGTGGGACCAATTCGTGGACGAGATCGCGCCGCAGCCGGGCGACGTCCTGATCACGAAGCGGCAATGGGGCGCGTTCTACGGGACGGACCTCGACCTGCAACTGCGCCGGCGCCGCCGCGACACGATTGTGCTGGGCGGCATCGCGACCAACTTCGGCGTCGAGTCCACCGCCCGCGACGCCTGGGAACGCGGATACCGACTCCTGCTCGTCGAGGACGCGATGGCCTCCATGTCCGCCGATGACCACGCGTTTGCCGTCAATCGGATCTTCCCGCGGTTGGGGCACGTGTGTACCGCACAAGACGTAATCGCAAGGCTGGGGCAATGACGATTGCTGATCGCGGATTGCGGATTACCGATTAGGGGAGGGCGAGGCTCCTGCCGAGCCGCGGTTTTCGAGGGAGTTCCGGCTCGGCAGGAGCCTCGCCCTCCCGGTGACTCGCATTTCAATCAGCAATCCGCAATCCGAAACCAGCAATCTCCCCTCGCCCGATTTGACCTTCCGGTCGATACCCTCTACATGCTCCGCATGCAGTTGCTTGGTGAGTTCGGCGGCAGCCCGGTCTCGCAGGGGCTGGCCGTGTTGTCGCTGGCGGTAACGTTCGGGCTGGCGCTGGGAGCGATCCGCTTCCGCGGGATGAGGCTGGGGATCTCCGGCGTTCTTTTCGCCGCGTTGATCTTCGGCCAGTTCGGGTGGACGGTCGAATCCAAGGTCCTCGACTTCCTTCGCGACTTCGCGCTGATCCTGTTCGTCTACGCGCTGGGCTTGCAGGTCGGGCCGGGATTCGTGTCATCACTTCGGCAGGAGGGCTTGCGTCTCAACGTTCTGTCGCTGGCCGTGATCGTGCTGGGTGCATTGCTGACGGCCGGAATCGTCCGCTTCACCTGGCTGCCGAAGGCGACCGCCTCCGGCCTCTATGCCGGGGCATATACGACGACACCCGGCCTGGCTGCCGGTCAGGACGCCCTGCGGCACATGGGCGGCCCGGACGCCCCGTCTCGTGTGGCCCGCGCCGGCCTGGCTTATACCGTCACCTATCCCTTCGGCATCATCGGCCCGATCCTCGTGATCGTGGCGCTTCGGCGGATGTTTCGCGTGGACGTGGCCGCCGAGCGGGCGGCCCTCGCCGCCGCGGAGCAGGTGAAGCGGCCGCCGATCGAGGCGGTCGAGTTCGAAGTCGTTCCCGGCGAGTACGTGGGCCGTCGGCTGCGCGAGCACCCGCTCCTGCGGGGCAAGGGCGTCGTCCTGAGCCGGTTGCTCCGCGGGAATACCGTCGCCGTTCCGACGGGGGATACGGAGATCCTCGCCGGCGACGTTTACCGGGCCGTCGGCCCGCGGAACCGCCTGGCCGAGGTCGTCGGCGCGATCGGCAAGCCGACCGACGCCGGGCTGGGCACGATCGCGGGCGACGTGCGGCGGCTCGATTTGATCGTGACGCGAACTCAGGTCCTTCGCCGTTCGCTCAACGAGCTGGACTTGATTCGCCGGGCGGGCGTCACCGTCGTCCGCGTCAACCGGGCAGGGATCGATCTCGCGCCCAAAGCTTCGCTCAAGTTGCAGTTCGGCGACCGCGTGACCGTGGTCGGCCCGGAGATGGGCTTGAAACTGGTCGAAGAGGAACTCGGCAACTGTCCCGACGTCCTCAACCGCCCGCAACTCGTGCCGATCTTCCTGGGCATCGTGCTGGGCGTGGTCGTCGGGAGCGTGCCGCTGGCGATCCCAGGGCTTCACACCAGCATCCGCATCGGCCTGGCCGGCGGGCCGATGCTGGCCGCGATCGCGCTCTCCCAACTGGGGAACATCGGCTCGGTCGTCTGGTACATGCCGGTCGCCGCCAACGGGTTGTTCCGCGACTTCGGCCTGGCCGTCTTCCTCGCCTGCGTCGGCCTGCAGGCCGGGGACCATTTCCTGCAAAACCTCGCCCACAGCGGCGGGGCGGAGCTGGTCGTCTGGGGCGCGTTAATCACAGTGCTGCCGGTGCTGCTCGTCGGCATCGTCGCTCGGTTGATGATGAAGATGAATTTCGTCACGCTGGCCGGGTGGGTAGCCGGGGCGATGACGAGTTCGCCGGCACTGATGTTTGCCAACGAGGTGGCCGGCTCCGACACGCCCGCGACCGTCTACGCCGCCGTGGCGCCGCTCGGATTGCTGGTGCCGATCCTGTGCGCGCAGCTTCTGGTGCTGCTGATGTCATGAGCCAATTTGCAATTTGCAATTATCAATTTGCAATTTGCAATGAGCGTCGGCGGCTACTCCGGTAGCAGTATCGCTGTCATTGCAAATTGCAAATTGAAGACGCGGTTAGCGGGAGCGAGACAGGTCCTTCGGCGCCGGCCGCACCAGCGGATGATCCTTCCGCGCCAACTCCGCCCCGGCGGCGTTCGACTCGACTTGCTCGACGTTCTTGCACCCGGGGATGACGCACGCCACCGCATCGTGCTGCAGGCACCATGCGAGCGCCCACTGGGCCATGCCGACGCCCTTTGGAACTTCGGTCTCCGCGATCCGCTGCACTTCCTCCAATCGCTCCTGCGTCCGCTTCGGGTCATGCGTGGCGCGGACGTCGCCCTCCTTGAACTGCGTCCCCGGCTTGTATTTCCCCGACAACAGCCCGCTGGCCAGCGGCACGCGGGCCAGCACGCCCAGATCCTGCCGCTGGCACGAGGGGAGCACGGCCTCCTCGGGCTTGCGATCCAGGCGGTTGTAGACGACCTGGATCGCCTCCGCTCCGACATCTGTGGCGCGATCCACCTGGAAGGTGTTATCGTTCGGGCTGACCGAGATCCCCAGGTGACGAACCTTCCCGGCCTTCACCTGCTCGCGCAGCATCTCCCACAAGCCCGGCGTCTGGAACATCTCGTTGTTGCCGGAATGGAACTGGTACAGATCGATGCAGTCCGTCTGCAAGGCCTTGAGCGACGCCTCGAGTTGCTTGCGCACGTCGTCCGGGTCGTAGACCGTGGTGCGGTCCATGAAGTCGTGGAAGTGATGGCCGAACTTGGTCGCGACGATCCACTTGTCCCGGTCGCGCTTCACCGCGGCGCCGACGAGCCGTTCGGAGACGTGGTCGCCATAGCACTCGGCGGTGTCGATCAGGTTGATGCCCAGCTCGCGGGCGCGGTCGAACATGCGGTCGACCTCGTCCTGCGAGAAGACCTTGCACCATTCCCCGCCGAACTGCCATGTGCCGATGCCGATCACGGAGACGATCAATTCGGTTTTGCCGAGTCTGCGGTATTGCATGGCAGGAGATTTAACACGAAGGCGCGAAGACACGAAGGGGGAAATCGGGAGACGCTCGCCTTACCGAGTCGCATGCCAAACGGGGTTGCGAGGAGGAGGGCTGCACTAACGGAGACGCCGCCGGTTGGCCGCTTGCGGTTTCGCGCCGGGCGCGCAAATCA
>DASXMX010000091.1:0-5422 GCA_036495445.1 Tepidisphaeraceae bacterium | reverse complement strand
GTTCCCATCCCGAACACGGCCGTTAAGCCTGCCAAGCCGATGATACTGCCTCCGCGGGAAAGTAGGTCACCGCCAGCCTTTTCAAACCAAGCCCCGACCTCTCCAGCCAGAGAGGTCGGGGCTTTTTGTTGCGCTGTCCTGTGGACTCATGCGGTTCGGGTTCAATTCCTGCGTGTGTTCGGGAGGGCGAGGCTCCTGCCGAGCCGTGATTTGCGAGTGACGCAGAGCCCGCCCCCCCCGCCGCGTCAGGCGCCTTTTTCTCCCAGTGCACTGCGGATGCGACCAACCAATGCGTTGTCCGGCGCTCCGCTGCTTGGAAGGTAGAAGAGGCTCGCGGCCAGGTATCGATTCCTCCAATCCGGCGAGAGGTGGTAATAGTCCTCCAGCACTGCGGAACTGAATTTGTAGTCGTGTGCGTCGTTCCCCTTGAGGAAGACCAATCGCCGGGCCGTTCGCATCAGGTCTTCGGCCTGATGCGCCTGATCCAAATAACTTAACGCCTTCCGCGCGGCCTCCATCCGGTCGTGCGTCGCCGTCTCGAAGATTTCATCGACGGTGTGCTTCTCCTCGCCCGTTGCCGGCTCGAACTGATCCACTTCCACGGCCCCCATTTTCCCCACCGCCTGCCTGAACAGCGGCACGAATGCGGCGTTCTGCAGCAGGAGCAGCAGTCGCGTCTGCGGATCTGCGGCCGATTCGAACGCAAATCGCAGCGCGTTGGATGACGTCACCGAGTGAAGCGTAAGAATGTTGGTCTTCCGCATCAGCAACTCGCCCGAGGCCGCGAGGATCGCGTCCCAGACGGAAGCCGCTGAAATGCCGTCGTTGAGGGCTTCGACCACGGCCGCCGGACAGTCTTCGGTCGAGCCGGTGCGGAAGGTACTGAGCAGATGCGAGGTCGCCTTCGCGTCCGGTTTCCCGTCCTGCCATTGCGGGCGGATCTTCTTTATCAGTTCCGCGTTCCGTCGTCCCGGCCGATCCGCCGGCTGGTCGCTGTTCGATGGATTCTCGCCATCGTACTTCATCAGCGCATAAGCAAGCGACCGCAGCACCGGCTCGGCGTTCTGCCACCCGATCGCCGAGAGGGTGCGAAAGCTGTTGGAGACGTAGATCGCCTTGTGCCCGATGTCGCGGAAATCGCGGCACCCGTACCGGGCGAACAGTTCGAAGCACTCGTCCCGCGAGCAGGCGCGGGCCAGTCCCGCGGCCGCTGCATCGGCGGCCTCTTCGTCCCACGCGTCCATCGCGCGGATGAACGCCTCGCGCGCCTTGCTCCCGCTCGGCACCTTCGATTCGTCCACGCCCGACATCCGCCAGCCGCTCGTCTTGGCCGTCTCCGATTGCGCACTCTTGAACCGGTCGATCGCCCAAAAGATGGGAAGCCATCGATCCGAGCCCGGCGAGTTGAGGCTCGCCAGGTGGGCCGAGTTGATCACCAGCACCGCGTGGAACTTAAACCCGACTTGCGGCCGCGGCTGCACGTTCCGCACGCCCGCCAGCAGCAGCCCTGCCAGGACCTGCCGGTAGCTGAGCGTCCCGTTTCGGATCCGCGTCGCCACCTCCTCCAACACCCGCTCCGGCGGCGTCTCCTCCAACAGTCGCACGGTGGGTTCGATGTCGTCCCCAAGCCGCACCAGCGACGGGTGAAGCTGCGCCTCCTCGGCCGAAACCGGCGCGAGCGCGGAAAGGAACCTGAATCCGCCGCCCAGCATCATCGCGCCGCCGGCGGCCCCCAGGAACTGCCTTCGGGTGCTTCGCATAACGCCTCCTTGTCAGGCCGGATGTGATCCGAATTGATTGTGCTCGAACGTCCGCCGCGTGCCAGCTTATCTTCGGAACCGCTGCGGTCACAACCTTTTTGCGGCATCATTTCCCGCACGCGCTTGTATTAGGGAAGGGTCGTCGGAACGCCATGAACGGATGAGGTTTCACATGATCGGTCGAAATTCCCCGATTGCCGCGATGACCTGCGGCCTCGTGTTGACAATGCTCTGCGCCGCCCGGTTCGCCCGCGCCGCCGAGCCGATCACGCCCGAACAGCTCGCCCGCCTCCGCGCCGAGATCCCGCCCGCGCCGTCGGAGCAGAAGTGGACGCAGATTCCGTGGCAGACGAGCCTCTGGGCGGCGCGGCAGCAAGCCGCCGCTCAGGGCAAGCCGATCCTTTTGTGGGAGATGGACGGCCACCCGCTCGGCTGTGTCTGAAATAACGGCGTGGCGGGCCGTGCGCTCGCCTTCAGCAACCCGGAGCTCATCCGCCTGGCCAAAACACAGTTCGTTCCCGTCGCCTGCGACGACTGGTACCAGCGGCGTCGCGAAGACGCCGAAGGACGCTTCTTCCGCGGCGTGGCCGACCAGGGCCCGCGCGACGGCCGCGACGGCTCGACGCGGCAGGGCATCTACTGCCTCACCGCCGACGGGCATCTGCTCGTCTACCGCAACGCCGGCCAAAGCGCCAGCGCAACGCTCGACGAACTGCGCGAGGCGCTGCACAACTGGGAACAGCTTCCCGCCGACCGCCGCGCGCCCGGTGCGGTGCAGGTGCCCGATCCCGGCCCGCTCGACGGCGGGTACACCCGCAAGCCGCCGGAGGGCACGGTCATTCTCAACGTCTTTACCCGTGCCCTTGACGAGGAGTCGGCCGGCGCCGTCGCGCCGGCGGCCGCGTGCAAGATCGGCGGCGGCAAGGAGTCGGCCCGCGATCACTTGTGGATCACCCGCGACGAAGCCCGCCAGCTCGTCCCCGACGCCCCAAGGATTGGCCAGACGTTTCCCGTACCCGACGCGATCGCCGGTCGCATGGCGCGGTTCCACCTGGTCGACAACACCCGCGGCGAGCCGCCGTTCTGGACGGCGCGCGACGTCCGTCATTGCGAGATGACCTTGACGGTCGTCGCCGTCAGCGATGACGCGGTCACGATGAAGTTTACCGGCTCGGTCCTGCTTTCGACCGACGCCGACCCGGCCCGCGCTTCGCGCGGCTACGACGCCAGCCTGCTTGGCGACGTGGTCTTCGATCGTCACCAGCGGACGTTTTCGAAGTTCGACGTCGCGGCCCTGGGCCGTCATTGGGGCGAGGGACGCTACACGCCCGACGCCCGGCCCGGCCGCCAGCCGCTGGGCGTGGTGTTTCAACTGCGGGACGGCCGATCGCCCGCCGCTGATGTCCCGCCGCAGGCCGCGCGGGAGCTGGACGAGTATCTCGGCCGTGCGCGGTGAGCCGCTGAATGTCCCGAGTCCCGACACCGACGCGATCAGATGCGGGAGCTGAACCGAATAGCGCTGGGCTCCGCCCTTTTCATCATCCTCATCGTTTGGATCGCGCTTCAGGTACTGCTCTGGTAGGTAGTATGGCAGCAAGTTAGGTTGGGGCGCTATTGGACGATTGGCGTCGGAGCGGTGTGCGACGCCGCAACCGTATGGGGCTTCCTTACCGAGCGGCGACGTCGCAACGGGCGGCCACACTCCGATTGACGCGGTTGCCCGGCGGGGGACAAACGGATAGGGGCGCGTTTGGGAGGAACCCCGATGCAAACGCGGCTTAATCGATGGATCCTGTGCGCCCTCATGGTCACCGCGGCTGGCCTGACCGCCGCGGTCCGGGCGGCCGAGGAACTCACCGTGAACGTCGCGCCGCCGGTCATCCCGGGCAAGTTGTTCCGCCTCGCCGACTTCGGCGCGGTGGCGGATGGGAAGACGCTCAACACCGAAGCCTTCAAGAAGGCCATCGCCGCGGTCCAAAAGGCCGGCGGCGGGCGCCTCGTCGTCGACAAGGGCGAGTATCGCACGCTGCCGTTCGAACTGTGCAGCAGCCTCGATCTGCACCTGGACGCTGGCGCGGTTATAATGGGCCCGGCCAGCTTCGCCGACTACGGCATCCCCGACCCGCAAACCCTCAAGTCCCAATCGGAGGTGAACGAGAAGGTCCGCTCCCCCGCGCCACTGATCACCGGCCATAACCTGCACGACCTGGCCCTCACCGGCGAAGGCGTCATTGATGGCAACGGCGCCCTCTGGTGGGCCTGGTCCGAGCGGGCCGCCCGCAACAAGGGCGGCAACCGCCTCATCTACCCGCGCCCTCACCTGGTCGTCATCAACGGGTGCGAGCGTCTGCACGTCGAGGGCATCACCTTCCGCAACTCCCCCAAGTTCCACCTCGTCCCCAATCGCGTCACCGACCTGCTCATCGAGCGGGCGAAGTTCGAAGCCCCCGAGATGGCCCCCAACACCGACGCCATCGACCCCGGCCTCTGCACCCGAGTCGTGATCCGCGACTGCGACATCAACGTGGGCGACGACGATGTCGCGATCAAGAACGGCGGACACCAGATCCTCGTCGAAGACTGCCGCCTCCGGCACGGCCATGGCGTCTCGATCGGCTCGGGCACGGTCGCCGGCGTCTCGCAGATGCACGTCCGCCGGTGCACCTTCGAGGGCACCGACAATGGCATCCGCATCAAATCCATGCGCGGGGCCGGCGGCCCGGTCGAGGACGTCCAATACACCGACCTGCGGATGAAGCAGGTCGGCAACGCCATCGTGCTCGACCTGAACTACGTCGACAACAACCGCCCCAACTTCAAAGGCGACCCGTCGAAGGTCCCGTCGATCCGCAACGTGCTGATCGAGAGCGTGACGGTCGACGGCTGCCGCAACGCCGGCCGGATCGTCGGCCTCCCGGACAGCAAGATCACCGACATCACCCTCAAAAACGTCCACATCACCGCCGAAAAGGACCTGGTGATCGAAAACGTCGGCACGCTCCACCGCGACGACGTGACGGTCGACCTGAAGCCCGGCGTCGGCCCGCCGCCGCGGAAGGAACTCGAGTAATCGATGTCCCGGAATGTCTTGCATTGTCCCGCTTTTTGCGTGGGGTTTGGCGCAAGGCAGCACCCTGTCCGCCGCACTTTGCTCCGGGATGTTGCATCTGTAACATGGGAGCTCATTCGATTGTTCCTTAAGTTGACATCGGATCATATCTCCTGATTTTCGGCCCTCCGGAAAACGATGTAACACCCCCTCCGAACACGGCCGAATGTTACATTCGCCGGCCCTTGGCTGATCGCCGCAGGTCAGGGTCGCATGCATTTGTTCCTCAATGAGTTACGTGTCAAGATGCGAATGAATGGACGTGTGTCGATGCAACATCGCCTGCGCGGCTCGCCCACAAACGTTACATCCGCCGCCCATGACTCAACCGTGTCTCCCCCTTCTCCGCGTCCTCTTCCACGGTCTCGCCGTAAGTTCGCATTGTGTTAGGTGACGCTCGCCGGGCGGAATGGTTTCCCAAAAAGCCGGAATTTTGCGGCGGGCCGCATCTATCGGATCCGTCTGCATTTACGAGATCGGAGCCGCCAAACGGCCGGGAATAACCCGATCCGACCAGCAGGCACAGTCCACTCGTCCGCCCCATTTCGGGTTT
>DASXMX010000090.1:0-33468 GCA_036495445.1 Tepidisphaeraceae bacterium | reverse complement strand
AACCGCCGCTTGCGGCTTCGCGAACGCCGCCGCGCCCACCGTCGGAGCCCGCCACGCCTATGGGGGAGGCAGCTTCAGCGGACGCAACCGCCCGCGGATGCGAACCACTCCGTCCGCAGATCCATGGGGGCACTTACGGTTGGCGCGGCGGCGTTCGCGAAGCCGCAAGCGGCGAAAACCGAATGATGGGCAGTCACCGATCAATACAGCGTCACCTGCTGCGTCATCCCGCCGTCCACGTAGTAGGTGCTGCCGGTGACGTAGGAGGCTTCGTCGCTCGCGAGGAACAGCGCCACGTTCGCGACCTCCGCGGGCTCCCCGAAGCGGCCCCAGGGGATTTCGCTGATCGCGTTCCGCTTCGCCTCCGGATCCTCCAGCACTTTCCGATTGATCGGCGTCGCGATCGCGCCGGGGGCGATGTTGTTGCAGTTGATCTTGTAGGGCGCCAGTTCCAGGCAGATGTTCCGCATCAGCATTCGCATGCCTCCCTTGCTGACGCAGTACGGCGTGTATCCGGGAAACGGCACGTCCTCGTGGATCGAGCTGATGAAGACGATCTTGCCCCCCTGCCCCTGCTTGATCACCTGCCCCTGCTTGATCATCTGCCGGGCCGCGAGCTGGCTGACGAGAAACGCGCCGAACAGGTTGACGTGCACGACCTTCTTCCAGTCGTCGTCGGTCAGGTCGACGAACGGCTTCTTGGCCTCGGTGCCGGCGTTGTTCACGGCGATGTCGATCCGGCCGAACTTCTGCACGATTTCGTTGAACATCCGCTCGACGTCGGCCCGGTCGCCCACGTCGGCCGGGGCGGGCATGCCGGGCGTGGGGAAGGCGCCGATCATTTGTGCGACTTCCTGCTCATGCCCCGCGTTGGGCCGGTAGTTCACCGCAACGTGAGCCCCCTCACCCGCGAATCGCTCCGCGATCGCCCTGCCGATCCCGCTGTTGGCGCCGGTGACGACCGCCACCTTGTCTTTGAGCCGCATGCCTGCCTCCCGCGTTCAATTGGGGCCGAGTCTGGGCACCCCATGGGAGGGCGAGGCTCCTGCCGAGCCGGGTCGTTCGAAAACGCCCGGCTCGGCGGGCGCCTCGCCCGCCCGGGTGCGCTCGCCCGTGCGTGTTGCCGTTCTACGGCGGCGCGGCGGGGCGCGGGAAGGCAGATTCTTCGAGATTGAAGGGTCAGGCGGAAGATCGTTGGCCTGCAACATCGCGCGCGGCTGAACACGCGATGCGGGAGATCGTCCGAAACGTGCTGACGCAGTTGTGCAACTCGGCCGTCGGCCAGGGGCTGGGCGAGATGGCCTCGCCGTTACGGAAGATGTCCAAGCGTCCGTCGTCGTACTCCACCAGCGAGAAGGTGAGCGAGGGGTCAACCACCGTGACGAAGATCGTCTTGGCGACCTGCGATACCGGCGTTGAGGTGACCTGGCTCATCCTCGCGCTCCCGGAGGAGCAAAGGCCCCGCCATCATTAAGGATCGCCCCCGCAATCGTCTCCTCGCCCTCGTCCAGTCCACCCGGCAGAACCTCAACGTGGGCGTAGACGGCCGGAAATGCTCCCAGCAACGCTTCGAGTTTGTAACGTCGCGACAGGGTGATGATCTCGCCGGTAGCCGCGCGGTGGGCCGTGACCGTGCCGTCCGGGTCGCGTTCGACGATGAAAGTGGAACGCCCATCGGGCGTCAGGTAGATGTAGGGCAGAGCCGGGTCGTTCGTGCGAAAGGCCCGTAATTCAGCGGTGCTGTAAGTCCGCCCGTTGCACACCAAGATCATGGACAGCCTCCCTGCCCACACACTGCGTACAGCGTCCTACCGCCATGGTAGAAGGCACTACCGCCATGGTAGTGTGAGCGAAAAAACAATGAACCTTGATGGGTTCTAAGATTTCTCCCCGCCCCCATTCCCTCAAACGCTTATATATCACAGTAAATGTTTGGCTGTCAAACGAGGATGGCAAAGGTTTGACTAAGGTTTTACGGAACCGCATTTGAGCTGCGGTAAAGCGATTGTAAGCCAGTAGTTGGGCCGAGGCACTTGGGGCCTTGCGGTGTCCAGTTGAGGGGGTCGATGCACATGCGCCGCAGGGTCCGCTTGGGATCCCAGGCGTGATAGACGAACAGGAGCGTCTGGCAATCGGGGGCGACCGTCACCGAGTTATGCCCCGGCCCAATCGTCTCGTCGGGCGTAGCCTTGAGAACAACCGGCCCATGTACGGCGGACTCATCCACCCAAGGCCCCAGGGGATGCTCCGCCACGGCGACGCCGACGCCGTAATTGTCGCTGCTCCACCGCCCACCGGAGTAGAGGCACCAGTAACGGTTATCGTGATAGAGCACGAACGGCCCCTCCACCGTGTGCCACTTGCGCCAGGTCTGGCCCTTGTAATTCCGGTCGCGCTCATAGATCTGCCAGTCCTGGCTGGCTCGGATGACGGTCTTCGGCGGGCCAACCACGCTGGTCATGTCGTCGTTCATTGGGACGACCGCCAGCCCGGTGCCGTGCGGTTCGTCGGCGGTATAATCGGTGGCGAAGAACAGGTACCACTGCCCGGTTTTGGGATCACGGAATGGGTGTGGGTCGATCGTGAACCCCGCATCGGGCAGAAGCAGGCGCCCCAGGTCATTGAACGGCCCCGTCGGGAAGTCCGCGACGGCCACCCGCAATCCGTGCGATTCGTCGCTGTGCCCAAACGCGGTGGAGTAGTAGAGGTAAAACGTCCCCTTGCTCTCGGCGACCTCCGGCGCCCAATATGCCGTCGCCCCGCTGATCGGCCGCACCGCCCCGCCCAGGTATTCCCAATGGACCAGGTCGTCCGATTGCAGCACCGGGAACGCCCGCCCGTCCTCCTCCACCGGCGTCGCGCCGGTGCCATACGCGTAATACCGCGCGCCATGCCGCAGGACGAACGGATCCGCAAAGTAACGCGGCCAGACGGGGTTCTGGTACCTGATCTGCGAGGGAGCAATCGGATCGGAATGCGTGGCCAGCGTCGTCTGCGAAGTCATGAGCCGCTCCTCCATACGCGCGGGGAAAATCACGCGCGACGATCCTTCGCTGCGATTCGAACCCGGTAACGGATTCTAAACGTCGCCCCATGCCCGGGCTGCGCCAATTTTCGCTTGGGTTCCCACGCAATCGACAGATTTACTCCTGATCGATTCTTCCCGGGCCGCCCGCTGAGTCCGGCGCCGCGGCGCTGTACGCATCGACCGACGTTTCCATGGCCGGCACCGTCGCCCGGGCCGCGCCCGCGGTCAGCAGCCGTGCGGCGAAGGCCTCGGCTTGCGGGACTTCGCCATGGACGACGTACGCCTCGGTCCGCGGCCCGAGCGCCGGTTTGAGGAACCGCAGCAACTCGTCGGCATCCGCATGAGCGCTGAGGCCGTGGATCGTCCGCACCTGGCATTTCAGGTCGTACCACTGGTCGTAGATGCGGATCCGCTTCTGCCCGTCCTGGATCCGGCGGCCCAGCGTGTTGGGCGGGATGTAGCCGCAGAAGACGATCACGTCATCGGGGTTTTCCACGCTCCGCTGCAGGTGGTGCAGCACCCGGCCGAACTCGCACGTGGGGCTCGAGGCGATGATCACGCACGCACCACGGACGGCGTTGATCTGCTTGCTCTCCTGCGCGGACGACGCGAATGTGACGTGTGAAAGCCCGAACAGGTCTCCGTTTCCGATCATCCGGTTGGTCTGCTCGTCGTAGTTCTCGCGGAAGCGGCTGTAGACCTTCGACGCGTCAACGCCCATGGGGCTATCGACGAAGATCGGGATCGGCGGGATCTGTCTCTCGACAATCAACTTCTGCAAATACCAGAGGATCGTCTGCGTGCGGCCGATCGCGAACGACGGGACGATCATCCGGCTCTTGCGCTCGATAACGGACTTGACCGTCTCCAGCAATTGCGGGCCGACGTTCTCGATCGGGCCGTGCGTCGTGTTGCCGTAGGTGCTTTCGGTGATGACCTGATCGACCGCCCGTGGCGGCGGGACAGGGTCGCGAAGGATCGGCGTGTTGTATCGCCCGACGTCGCCGGTGAAGAGCAGACTGCGCGTCCCGCCCGCCTCGCTCCATTCGAGCAGCACGTACGCCGAGCCGAGGATGTGGCCGGCGTCCAAGAACGTGAAGGAGACGCCCTTCCCGAGGTCCGCCTTTTGCGCGTACGGCACCTGACGCAAGAGCTTCAGCACGGCGGGGATGTCGTTGGGGCCGTAGAGCGCGGCGAGCGGCGGCTGCCCTGGCGCACGGGTCCGGCGGTTGAGGTGGTCGAGGTCTTCCTGCTGGATCTTGGCCGCGTCGTTGAGGACGATCCGCGCCACCTCGGCGGTGGCGGGCGTGCAGTAGATCGGCCCATGGAACCCGCCGCGGACGGCGACGGGGAGCTTCCCGCAATGATCGAGATGCCCGTGGGTCAGGATGATCCCATCGGCGGTCCGCACGTCGGCCGGCAGGTAGCGGTTGATCCGATCCGCTTCCTCCCGCGCGCCTTGGTACATCCCCATGTCGAGGAACAGGCGCAGCCCGTTGACTTCAATGAGGTGACTCGACCCGGTGACGGTGCGGTCGGCGCCGCAGAATTGGATGCGCATGACGGAAAAAGGTAGTGGCGCGGCCGAAGCCACGCCACTCCTTTTCCGCGGGGCACGAAACGGTTTAATGAATGCTCACGCGACGCGCGCACGAGTCTTCACTCCCTCTCCCGGAGGGTGAGGGAGCAAATGCCGGCGCCGAGGAGTCACTGAACAGGCGCGGGCGCGCTTTTGTTCTCGCGATCGCGATCGTTGTGCGGCTTCGCATCCATGTGGAGGCTGAATGGCAGCCGGCCGGCATCGATGTTCAGTTCCAGCGGGTGCTTGAAGAGCGTGTGGCCCGATTCGTCCTGGATGATCAGGTCGCCGTGATCGATTTGGGCCTTGATCTTCGGGACGTGAAGATCGCGGAAGAAATCTTCGATCCGCGGCCGGCGCGGCGGTTCCGGCGCCCGCGGGGGCGCGGGAGGCTCGGCCCGCTCTGGCGCGTCGGGCGGCGCGGCGCCGTCGTCCGGCCGGGGCCGCACGCGCCGGCCGCCGCCGAATGGCATCATCCGCGGCGGGCCGCCCTCCTGCAGCGTCACCTTCAGGTCGGTCGACTCGCCGGCGTGGAAGACGTTCAGCGTCACCGGGTCGCCCGACTTGTGCATGCGGACGAGCGTCTCCAGTTGCTCCGCGTTCACGAGCAACTGATCATCGAGCTTGTGCAGGACGTCATATTGCTTCAGCCCCGCCTTGGCGGCGGGACTTTCGGGCATCACCTCGTCGACGATCAGGCCGACGCCCTCCGGCAACTTCAATTGATGGGCGACGACCGGCGTCGCCGGGGACACCGCGACGCCCAGCCAGGTCTGCTTCTCCGCCCGGATTGCACCCGGCCCCATGAACCCGAATCCGCCGTCGGCGCCACCGAAGCGGCCCCGTCCGAGCGCACCGCCTCCGAAGCCGCCGCGCCCGAAGCCACGCCCGCGCTCGGGCCGGGGTTGCGTGGTGGGCGGGGGCGGCTGGTCACGATCCTCGTCGCCGGACGGCGCCGCGGTCTGCGCCATCGCAACAGTGCCCAACCCCAGGCTTGCCGCCGCGAACCATCGTGCAACGGGTCCGAATCGCATGGCGCCTCCTCGCGTCAGGGGGGAATGATTGATCGCTCGATCAGCGTGATGGAGCGTGATCCTCCGCGCCGCCGTCCTGCCGCGGGCGCGGGTCTGCGGGCTGGGTCGATGGCGCGGGCCGGTCACCTTCCCCGAGGCCGTGGCGGGCCTCGAACTCCGAGGCCAGCCGGGTCATGTCATCCAGTGAGCGGCGGACTTCCGGCGACAGCGTCGCCCGCTGCTCGTCGGTATCGATCGGCCCATCGAATAGTACCTTTCCACTGCCATTTTCTTTCACATGCAGCGAGCGGTGGCCATTGGTCGCCGTGACGGTCAACTCCCGTTGTCCGTCAAGCATCCTGAAGACCGACGACTGTCCGAATGGGCCTCCCGCCGCCGGCCGCGGCGGGCGAACGTGCGGCGGCTGCGGGGGATTCGGCCAGGCGAAGTTCCCGTCCCATTCCGGCAGGCGGGCCGCCTCGTGCTCCACAAGCTTCACCGAAACGGTTCGCTCGTTCCCCTCGCTCAGGCACGTGAGCTTCACCTCGTCGCCCGCGTGATGCATGCGGATCAGGACGGCGAACTGGTCGGGGTTGATGAGCCACTGATCGTCCAGTTTCAGCAGGAGGTCGAACGGCTTGAGTCCCGCATCCGCGGCCGGGCTCTTGGGCTGCACGAACTCGACCACCAGCCCGACGCCGTCGGTCACTTTCAGTTGATGCCGCAACGACGCCGGCGCCGGCGCGACGCTCACGCCGACCCACGGCCGCTTCTCCATCGGTTCATTGTCCGCGACGAACCGCCCATGAAAGGGTCGCATCACCTGGGCTTCCGACGCCGCGCCGGCCAGGGTGAATGTCAGGAGGAAGATGGGAGTGAACCATCGCATGAAAACTCCCCGGGCCGCCCGGCATGGGCGTGGCAGGCGAAAGTGGATCAGTAAGTCGGCATCTTGATGAAGACCCATTCGTCCTGGGGCGTGGATTGTTCCCGCTGCACATCGTGCCGGTCGTTCGTCCAGCGCGTCTGATCGAGTTGCTGGCGGCGCAGGACGCGGACCGGCGAGTCGTCGCCGAGCACCATCACGCCCTCGTCGGTCGTGTGGGTCTGCACGACCCGTTCAACGTTCGGAATCACATCGGGAGCCGGTGTCCCCTGAGCGATGCGAACACCCGGTTGGGATGAGCCGGAGTGTGCCGGCAAGATCAGCGGAACTGCCCAGAGCATCGCCACGGACGCCGCCATGCCGGTGGCGAACGCGCCGATCACCCACGTCCGCATCCGCCAGGCGGAGCGGGCCACCTCGTCCAGATGCCGGCGGAAGCCGCGCTCGGCCCGGCCGCGCTGCGGGTCGAGCGTCTCCTGGAAGAACCCGCTGAGCATCGCGTCGAATTGTTCGTCATCCCGTTCGGACATAACGCACCTTCTGCTGCTTGCTGCCGTGCCGTCCGTTCCCGCCCGCCCGTCCGGCTCGCGCGGTCTGCGGCTGGGCTTCGTCTTCGAGCAGCGCCCGCAGTTGCTTGCGCGCCCGGCTCAGCCGCATGTCCACCGCGGCGGGCGTCATTCCCAGCGCCTCGGCAATCTCCTTGCTCGAAAGGTCCTCGTAATATCGCATCGTCACCACCAGGCGGGACGCCTCGTCCAGCGAGGCGATCGCCTCGGCCACCCGCCGGGCATTTTCCCGCCGATCGACCTCCTCAATCGGGTTGGCGGTCCACCGCTGCGGCTCCATCGCGGGATTCGTCGGCCCCAACGGCTCGGCCGGCTTGCGGCGGCGCAGGGCGTCGATCGCCATGTTGCGGACGATCCCGCAGAGCCATGTCTTAAATCGCTCCGGCTCGCGAAGGTCGTCCAACCGTTCCCAGGCGCGGATAAACGCCTCCTGGGCCACGTCCCCCGCCGCACTGGCGTCGCCCAGCACGCCGTAGGCAACGGACAGCGCCATCCGCTCGAATTGGCGGATGAGCGCAGCAAACGCCTCGGCGTCCTTCTTGCGCCGCGCCCGCTCCACAAGTGCCGTGCTGGTGCCTTCCATCCACCTACCGTATGAGCTCACCTAAGGGACGGTCCATCCGAACCGTTCCTAACAACTTGACACGAAATATTACTACGCGGTTGGACCCGAGCGGTGCGACCGTCTCGGCGATTCCTTGACTCCCCTCCCGCCCGCAAATACCCTCGGCTTTCGATGCTTAAGCGCACGCCCTTCTACGACTTCCACATGGCCATGGGTGCGAAGCTCGTCGACTTCGCCGGGTGGGAGATGCCGATCATGTACCGCGGCATCATCGACGAGCACGAGCAGACGCGCAACAGCGGGTCGATCTTCGACGTGTCGCACATGGGCCGGCTGCAATTTTCCGGCAAGGACGCGACCGCGTTCCTCAACCGCGTGGTGACGCGAAATGTCGCGGAGCAGAAGATCGGGCAGAGCCGATACAGCCTCGTGTGCAACGCGGCCGGCGGCGTGATGGACGACATCATCGTCAGCCGCGACGTCAAGAACTGGATCATGGTCTGCAACGCCAGCAACCGGGACAAGCTGGTGAAATACTTCGGCCAGGTGCGGCGCGACACCGGGATGGACTTCGACATGGCCGACCATACCGAGAGCACGGGGATGGTGGCCATCCAGGGGCCGAAGGTGATCGACCGCGTGGCGGACATCCTGCCCGTCGATCTGCGGGCGATGAAACGGTACCAGTTCGAGACCGGCAGCCTGCTGCTGACCAAATTCACCGTCTTCCGGAGCGGATACACCGGGGAGGACGGGGTCGAGATCGTCATCCCGGCAAAAGTCGCGGGCATGGCGATGAAGATGCTGGCCGGCAAGATGGACAAGCCGGACGCCGCCATCAAACCGGCAGGCCTGGGCGCCCGTGACACCCTGCGGCTCGAGGCGGGCATGCCACTGTACGGGCACGAGCTGAACGAGCAGATCGACCCGATCTCGGCCGGGCTGTCGTGGGCGGTGGATCTGAAGAAGGATTTCGTCGGCGCCGAGCCGTTGCGGAAGATCGCGGAGGAAGGGCCGAAGCGTAAGCTCGTCGGGCTGGAACTTGAGGGGCGCCGGATCGCCCGCCAGGGCACGCCGGTAGTGAAGGACGGCAAGACCATTGGCGAGGTAACCAGCGGCACGTTCGGCCCGACCGTGCAGAAGAGCATTGCGATGGCGTTCGTCGACGCCGACCAAGCCGGCGAAGGCACGCCGCTGGAAGTGGACCTGAAGGGAACCCTCAACCCCGCGCAAGTGGTGAAGCTGCCATTTTACAAGCGAGCGAGTTAACTCTGCCTGTGGCACGGGCGTCTCGCCCGTGCTGAAGTCGCTCGCACGGGCGAGACGCCCGTGCCACAATGAGAGCCATCTGGAGAAGCGAGCGTTCATGTCCGCCCCCACGAATTATCGTTACTTGGAAACCCACGAGTGGCACCAGCTCGAAGGGGACACGGTCACCATCGGCATCACGCAGATCGCCGCGGATGAGCTGACCGACATCACCTTCGTCAGCCTCCCGAAGGTCGGCGCCGCGGTGCAGGCCAACAAGCGGTTCGGCGAGATCGAATCGGTGAAGGCGACCAGCGATCTGTACAGCGGCGTGAGCGGCACCGTCACCGCCGTCAACGGCGAGCTGACCAACAACCCGGGCCTGGTCAACAAGGACCCCTACAAGGCCGCCTGGATGATCAAGGTCAAAGTGACGAACGCGGACGAGGTGAATAAACTCCTCTCGGCGGAAGAGTACCTGAAGAAGACGGGGCACTGAATCGGCAGTTGCAAGTTGCTGGTTGCTAGTTGCTAGCGGGCGCGCAACCAACAACTAGCAACTGTCAACTAGCAACCAGCAACTGCACATGGACTACGTACAAATCACCCCCCGGCAGCGGGACGAGATGCTCAAGGCGGTCGGCGCCCGGAGCATCGACGACCTGCTCAAGCAGGTCCCGGCCGAGTTCCGGCTCACCGAGCCGCTGAACCTGCCGGCGGCGCTCGATGAATTCTCCCTCAAGCGCCACCTGTCAGAGCTGGCGGCGCAGAACAACCCGGTGGACGAGAAGGTCTGCTTCCTAGGCGCAGGGGCGTACGACCACTTCGTCCCCACGGTCGTCGATTTCCTGGCGATGAAAGGCGAATTCCTCACCGCCTACACGCCCTATCAGGCCGAGGCGTCGCAGGGCTCGCTCCAAGCGTTCTTCGAGTTCCAGACGATGGTCTGCCAGCTCACCGGGATGCAAGTGGCCAACGCCTCCCTCTACGAGGGCGCCACCGCGATGGCCGAGGCGGCCATCATGGCCCTCAACATCACCGGCAAGCGCGAGATCATCGTCAGCGAGGGCGTTCACCCCCACTACCGCCAGGTCCTCAAGACCTACCTGTCCGACCTGCCGGCCCGCTACACCGAGATTCCGCTCAAGAACGGCGTCATCGACACGCAGGAACTGGAGAGCGATCTCGAATCCGACACCGCCGCGATCATCTGCCAATCGCCCAACTTCCTGGGGCACATCGAGCGGGTGGAGACGGTCACGAAGTTCGCCCACGCGAACGAGTCGCTGATGATCCAGGTGTTCAACCCGCTGAGCCTGGGGCTGCTCAAGCACCCCGGCGAGATGGGCGTGGACATCGCCGTGGGCGAAGGCCAGCCGCTGGGCATCCCGCTGCAGTTCGGCGGGCCGTACCTGGGGTTGTTTGCGACGAAGATGCAGTACGTCCGCAAGATGCCGGGCCGGCTGGTCGGCCAGACGGTGGATGCCGAGGGCCGGCGGGCGTTTTGCCTGACGCTGCAAACCCGCGAGCAGCACATCCGCCGCGAGAAGGCGACCAGCAACGTCTGCACGAACCAGGGCCTGCTCGCCCTTCGCGCCAGCGTCTACATGGCAACGATGGGGCCCGCCGGGCTGAAGCAGGCGGCCCAGCTCTGCTACAACAAGACGCATTACCTGGTCGATCGCCTGAAGCACGCCGGCATCCAGCGGAGGTTCCCGCAGCAGCCGTTCTTCAACGAGGTGCTGGTACAGTTGGAACGGCCGGTGTCGGAGGTGCTGGACGACGCCAGCCGGGCCGGCATCCTCGCCGGCTACCCGATCGGCCAGGACTATCCCGAACTGGCCGACTGCCTGCTGATCGCCGTGACCGAAAAGCGGACCAGGGCCGAGATCGACCGGCTGGTCGACCTGCTCGCCACCAAGCCCGCGCGAGCCCCGAAGACCGCCGTGGCGGCCCGATAGACATTTGTGGTGCAGGCTTCCAAGCCTGCCGTTCGATTGCGTGCAGGCTTGCAAGCCTGCACCACAACGGGAGGGCGAGGCTCCCGCCGAGCCGGGGCCGGCTCGGACGACGCGGCTCGGCGGGAGCCTCGCCCTCCGGATGCACGAGACGCGACCGAGAGGTTTCCTATGCCGCTTCACGACTGGGCCGAGCTGAGCGGGTGGGAAGGGATGCACCTGCTCTGGATGTCGGAGTTGCCCTCGCTCCCGCTGGCGTTGAACACCGACGGAACGATCGAGATCGACCTCGAATCGACCTACATGCGAGCCGCGGCGGACGCGTATCTTGCATAGGATCGGTCGGCCGAAGTGGTGACTTATGGACAACAACTTCACCGCCGTGTTCGAGCAGGACGGCGACTGGTGGATCGGATACGTCGAGGAACTGCCCGGTGCGCACACCCAGGGGCAAACCCTCGACGAGGCGCGTGAAAATCTCAAGGAAGCGATCGCGCTTATCCTGGAGGCAAACCGTGAGCTCGCCGAGCGCGAGATCGCGGGGAAGCAGGTCGTGAAGGAACCGATCTTGGTCACGACCTGATGAAGCGACGCGACTTGCTGCAACACCTGCACGCAAACGGCTGCGAGCTTCTCAGGGAAGGCGGCCGGCATTCGGTGTATTGGAATCCGCGGAACCGCCACACGACCGCGGTTCCACGGCACAACGAGATTCGCGAGCCGCTTGTAAGGCGCATTTGCAAGGACTTGGAGATTACCGAACCGTGACGCGCCCCCGTGACACAGGTTTCCAACCCGTGCCGAGAACTTCGAACTGAAGAGTGCGTTGGGCAAGGACGATTGCTGAACGTCGGAGGTGGTCTGCACGGGTTAAAAACCCGTGTCACAAGGCGACGTGTCCCACGAGAGAATTGACGAATCATGACTGACCTGAACCACGATGGCGAGAAGCTGTTGTTCGAGATCTCCTCTCGCGGGGCGCGGGGCGTCGACCTGCCGGCGTCGGACGTGCCGCACGTGGAGATGGAGCCGGAGCACGCGTCGTTCACGCAGACGGGCTTGCCCGAGTTGGGGCAGCTCGAGGTCGTGCGGCATTACACGCACCTGACGCACCGCAACTTCTCGGTCGACGCCAACTTCTACCCGCTCGGGTCGTGCACGATGAAGTACAACCCGAAGGTGAACGAGTGGGCCGCCGCCTTGAGCGGGTTTGCCAACCTCCACCCGATGCAGCGCGAGGAGGACAGCCAGGGCGCGCTCGCCCTGCTCTATCACCTGCGGCTGATCCTGCAGGAGATCGCCGGGCTCGACGAGGTGTCGCTCCAGCCGTGCGCCGGCGCGCACGGCGAATGGACCGCACTCAAAGTCATCCGCGCCTACTTCAAAGACCACGGCCAGCCCAACCGCCGCCTCGTCCTCGCCCCCGACACCGCTCACGGCACTAATCCCGCGAGCTGCGCAATGTGCGGCGCGGGTGTGATCAACATCAAGTCCCGCCCCGACGGGCTCACCGACCTGGACGACCTCAAAGCGCATCTGACGAACGAAGTCGCGGCGGTCATGGTGACCAACCCGAACACGGTCGGGAAGTTTGACGCCCACATCGTCGAGATGGCGGACCTGATCCACGAGGCCGGCGCGTTCCTGTACCTCGACGGCGCGAACATGAACGCGATCCTCGGGATCGCCCGGCCGGGCGATTTCGGGGTGGACGTGATGCACTACAACACGCACAAGACGTTCAGCACCCCGCACGGCTGCGGCGGGCCGGGCGCGGGGCCGATCGCCGTCCGAAAGCACCTCGCCCCCTACCTCCCCGTCCCGCAGGTGATCAAGCAGGGCGACCGCTACGCGTGGGAGCTGGACCGGCCCAAGTCGATCGGCAAGGTCCGCTCGTTCTGGGGCCAGTTCAACGTCCTGGTGCGGGCCTACACTTACATCCGCGCCTGCGGCCCCGAAGGCCTGCGGAACGTCTCCGAGACCGCCGTGCTGGCCGCCAACTACCTCGCCCAGCGGGTGAAGGAGGCCTACCCGCTCCCCTACGGCCCACAGAACGGCGAGCCGATGGCCGCCAACCCGTGCGCCCACGAGTTCATCTCCGTCCCGCGCGAGATCATCGACCGCGGCGTGACGATCATGGACATCGCCAAGAACCTGATCGACCGCGGCTTCCACCCGCCGACGGTCCACTGGCCAGTCCACGACTGCCTCATGATCGAGCCGACCGAGACCGAGAGCAAAGCCAGCCTCGACGCGTTCGCCGACGCCCTGCTGGAGATCGCCCGGTTGTCCGAGACCAACGTCGAGCAACTCAAGCAAGCCCCCGTGAACGCGCCGGTGCGACGCCTGGACGAAGTTGCAGCCGCGCGGAAACCCGTGCTCTGCTGGTCGCCTTCATCCGTCTAGAACGAGTCGACACCCGTGTAGCCGGGGAGCAAGCTCCCCGGCTACACGGGCGGGCGCCACTGGAGCCCAACACTCTGTTTTGTGTGGCGCCGTGTGGCGCGACTTTGAAGACTCAAAATCACACACATCTTTCACCCGCAAGCAGTTACCACAATATTATCCATTTTAACGATGCGCAACACGACATTTTTGCGCATCCGCGGGTGCCTTTGAACTTACCCCACCGCCTCGGTCGTTTTGGGTGGCACTCGGGCTACAAACCGGCTGCTCGTGTCTACCGCATTCCAACGAATTCGTCGGGCAGCCTTGTGCCCGGCGTCCTCGCAAGGAGAATCGCTATAATCCGCCGACCGGGCACTCGATATCGAACAAACAAAAGCCCGGACGTTTTGAGACATTCGGGTCATGAGGCCATTGGACCGATCCGTACTGCAAAACCGGCCAACTTGAACAATCGGCCGAGGGCGGTAAACTGTGTGGTTCCGAGGCGTGAGGATCGGCCGGGCGCGGACGCGGGGTGTCGCGCGTCGCGGCGGGCCTCCGTGTTTCCGACAGGACTGTTGAAAGGACCCGTGGATGATTAAGGTGAAATCGCGCGGCAATGAGACCGCCGAGCAAATGTTGAGGCGGTTCAAGAAGGCGTGCGAAAAGGAAGGCTTGACCAAGGACATCAAGCGCATCGCCTACTCCGAGAAGCCGAGCGAGAAGCGCCGCCGTCGGATGCGGAGCCAGCCGAAGAAAAAGTCGCTGCGTTAAGCGCGGCGGCGTTGGTCCGTCAAGGGAGTAGGCCGCGCAGTGTTTGACTTGCGCGGGGCGGTCGCGAGGAAGAACCCACAGGCTTCGGCGAGCTCGATCGAGTCGCGGGGTCGTGGGCGTTTTTGGCGGAAGCGGAACATTTTTTCACAACCTATGACCCTGGCCGACAACCACGCGCTGCGGATCGATCACCTGTCCAAGGTGTACAAGGATTTCTGGGGGCGGGACAAGGTGCGCGCCCTCGACGACCTGACCCTCACCATCGAGAAGGGTGAGGTGTTCGGGCTCCTGGGCCCCAACGGGTCGGGCAAGAGCACGACGATCAAGTTGCTGCTGGGCCTGATCTTCCCCACGGCCGGCTCGGCCTCGATCCTGGGCCACCCGGCGGGCAGCACCGCGATCAACGAGCGGATCGGATTCCTGCCGGAAGAGTCCTACCTCTACCGCTTCCTCAACGGCGAAGAGACGCTCAAGTTCTACGGCCGGCTCTTCAAGATCCCCGGCCGGGAGCTGAAGCGCCGGGTGCCGGAACTGCTCGACATCGTCGGGCTGGACGCCAAGGCGCGGAAGCGCAAGCTGCGCGAGTATTCGAAGGGCATGGCCCGCCGCATCGGGCTGGCCCAGGCGCTGATCAACAACCCGGACCTGATCCTGCTCGACGAGCCGACGACGGGGCTTGACCCAATCGGCACCCGCGAGATGAAGGACCTGATCGTCTCCCTCAAGCAGCGCGGCAAAACGGTGCTGCTGTGCAGCCACCTGCTTTACGACGTGCAGGACGTGTGCGACCGCATCACGATCCTGTTCAAGGGCAAGATGCAGACGCTGGGCGAGGTGCGCGACCTGCTGCAGGTCAAGGACATCACGCAATTCCAGGTCAAGGGCCTGAGCGAGAGCCAGATCGGCGAGATGCGCCAGTTCCTCTCCCGGATGGGCGTGGACAACGCCACCGTCACCCACCCCACCACCTCGCTGGAGGACCTGTTCATGCGGGTCGTCCAGGAGAACACGGGGAACAACGGGCGGATCCAGGCCGGGGCGTAGGCCGCCCAGGGGCACGGGAAGGAGAAGCGATACACAAAGGGTTCAGGGTTCAGGGTTCAGGGTTCAGATTGGCAGGGCAGCGTTCCTTTCCAACCTGAACCCCGAACCCCGAACCCCGAACCCCCGTTACACTCTGCTGCGACGTGGAGTTCATCGATGGGACCCTGCTCAATTCCGCTGGCTTTCTCGCTTCCGGCGCCGATCGCGAATTACCTGCACTGGTGGCTCGCGGGGATCGTGGTGGTCTTCGGGCTGTTTGTGTACGGGTGGCAAGACCTGGTTCGCCTGCGGTGGCGGCGGGTCTGGGCGATCTCGAGCGTCAGCTTCGCCGAGTCGATCCGGCGGAAGGTGCTGTGGGTGACGCCGCTGGGCATCCTCGGCGTCATCGCGGTGGCGCTGCTGCAGCATCCGGTCGATCAGCAGGAGGCGATCCGCCAGACGATCAAGTTCTGCCTGTTCGCCTCTGGCACGCTGGTGACGATCACGGCGATCATCCTCGCCTGCACCAATCTGCCGCGGGAAATCGAAAACCGCGTGATCTACACGATCGTGACCAAGCCGACGACGCGGCTGGAGATCGTGCTGGGCAAGGCGCTCGGGTTCATGCGCGTTTCCGGCCTGATCGTGCTGATCATGGGCCTGTTCACGTTCGTCTTCCTGGAAATCCAGAACGCGCAACTGAGCCGGCAGGTGGAGGAACGGTTGCAAACCGAAACCGACCCCGGCACCAAGCGCGCGCTGCAGGGGTATCGCGAGGCGGGCCTCCTGAGCACGCTCAGCCTCGACCAGCCGGTCGATTTCCAGGTCTACGACCACTACCCGGAGGGCGAAGGGCCGCAGTGGCTTACCGGCGGCGAGGGGTACTCGTACCTCGTCCCGTTCACGCCGACAAAGGACCAAGAGGCGCTGCTGGAGGCCGCGGCCGAGGACCCGCCGCGGGCCCAGGTGCTCGTGATCAACACGATGCAACTGAAGCGGAACGTGCCGACCAAGGAAGACTTGAACAACATCGAGATGCGACGCATGCCGATGGAGGGGCAGACGCTCGGCCCCGCCCTGCCGGGCCAGAGGAACCAGGCCAAGCCGATCCCGCAGCTTTCGGTTGAGATTCTGGAGTCGGACCACACGCCGCTGGTGCCGGCGGCCCAGATCAACGGCGGGCAGTTGACGACCGTGCGGCCGAAACCGAACCCGGACACAAACCCCAACTTGTTTGTCACGCCATTGTCGGCCGAGAACATCCGCGCAATCCTCGACGCGCGCACGTTCTACGTCGGCACCGATCCGCAGACCCCGTCGGTCGAATACGAGGTGACGCCGACCCCGACCGTGCTGCTGGCCGTCCAGCCCTCGGACGGGAAGGAACTGGGTCGGATCGACGCCTCCGCCCCCCCGCGGTTCGTCAGCCGCGTCGGCCGCTACGGGATGCAGATCGTCGGCAGCCCCAAGGGTGAGGGGTCGGTGGCCGACTTTCGGTTCGAACACGCGACGGTTCACCCCGGGCCCGACGATAAAGTCTCCATCCGGTTCCGCGGCGGTATTGTTCGCAGCGGCGACTACGACCCGAACCAGCCCTGGTCGATCGTCGAGATGCAGGTCTACAACCGGGACACGAAGCAGAGATCGGAGTGGATCCCGTTCCATCCTGAGACGAACCGTGACATCCCCGTGGCGGTCTCGGCCGAATACATGCGGGGCGGGACCTTCGACGTGCGCCTCCGGGGCATGGATAACGGGCAGTGGATCGGCATGACCCCGACCTCCGTCCAGATCGTCTCGGCCGCCCACAGTTTCGCGTTGAACCTGGCCAAGAGCCTGCTGCTGTTGTGGCTCTTCTCAGTCCTGGTGGTGGTGATCGCCATCTTCACCAGCACGTTTCTCTCCTGGCCGATCGCGATCGTGCTGACGCTGGTGATCCTGCTGGGCCACTGGGGCGTCGAGCAGTTGGGCGACGCGCTGAACCCCGGCGTGGGCCGCAGCGTGGCGCGGGACCTGGGCTTCAGCCAGGACGCGGCCAAGTCGCAGGTCATCAGCCGCTCGGTTGACTCGCTGGCGAGAATGCTGACGGCGGTCTCGACCGTGCTGCCGGATGTGTCGAAGTTCCCGGTGATGGACGACATCACCCGCGGCGTGAGCATCCCGCCGCGGGAAATGCTGGACTCGCTGGCGGTGCTGGCGTATTACGCACTGCCGATGCTGGTTCTTAGTTTCATCATCCTGAAAAACAAGGAGGTGGCGCCGTGACGCAGGCCGTCGAACCGGCAGCCCCCCGCACACCCCCGTCCGGCGCCCCGCGGCCCCGCGTGGGAGACGAGCGCGCCGGCCGGCTGCCCGTCGTGCTGGTCATGATCGTCGCCCTGGTTTTCTGCGGAGTGACCGGGAACTGGGCCTCCGCATGGAAGGACCGCCACGCCGGGGATCACCCCGTCGTCGCCCAGCGCGGCGCGCTGGGGAGCATGAACAGCTACTCGCTGGCGCTGATGCTCGGCGGGCTCCGCGGCCCGCTGGTCATGGTCCTCTGGTCGAAAGTCGAGGGCCAGAAGATCGATCGCGACCTGGAGGACGTGGACACGATGATCGAGTGGATCCGGCTGCTGCAGCCGGAGTTCGATACCGTCCACATCTTCCAGATCTGGAACAAGGCGTACAACATCAGTGCGATGATGGCCAGTTCGGCCAGCAAATATCAGACGATCCTCGACGCGGTTGATTACGCCCGCCGGGTCCAGGCGGAAAAGCCCGGCGACCTGAACATCCTCGACCAGCTTGCCCGCGTCTTCGGCGAAAAGATTGGCGGGCAGAACGTGCAGGAGCGGGGGTTCTATCGCAAGCAGTTCATGGAGGACTCGCTCACCGACGCCAACCGCCGCAAGGCCTATCCCGAGGACGACGCGACGTACCGTCGCATGGGCGTGAAGTTCTTCGAGAACAAGAACGGTCCGCTGTTGACGGAGACGAACGACATCGATCCGCGGCTGCTGGCGGCGCGATACTCCCGGCCGGCCAACCTCCCGGCCAAGAGCGAATGGAACACCGGCGCGGAGTTTCAATACCTCGAGCCGTTCCAGCCCTTCCCGTTGGGCATCCCGCCGATGGCCCTCGGGTACAACTATGCGAAACAGGCGCAGGTGGCCATGACGGTCGGCGGGCAGAAGCCGCTTCAGCTCAGCGATACCGTGATCGACACCTATCCCGGCATCCTGATGAAGCAGTGGTCGGAATTCGAATTGGACCGGGCGGTCGGGTATGAAGGGCGGGCGTTCGGCATCGGCGGGGACAAGCCCATCCCGGGTTTCCTTGCCGCCGGGGCCAGCCCGCCGACAGCGACGCCTGGCAGCCCTCGCGACCTGCAATATGCGGTCTATTGCTACGGCCTGTGCACTCGTCTGAGCGAGGGTGCGCTCAAGGAGTACGAGCGGCACCTGTCCAACCCGCAGTACGTAAACCCGTACATGTCGTACACCTCGCAGTTGCTCGATCTGCGGGCCCAGCACGCCTTGGCGGCCGCCGACTACGTTTACGCCCAGTCGTTCCTCCCCGCCGCGGATCGGGCGGCGCTACTCTCGCAGGTGCAGGGGCTCTACCGCGACGCGCTAAGCCGCTACAAGCGGCTGGTTCTGATGTACTGCGTGGAGCCCTCGATTCGGCCTCGCGTGTTTCCGCACGGGGACGTGAACGTGGACCTGCTCTCCGATGAGCAGTTGGATCAACTTTACGCGGTCTATGTCCAGGCGGTCACATCGATGCCCGCCAACGCTCGGGAGTACGACGACCAGCGCACCGAGTACGGCATCAGCCTCAACCGGGCCGCGATCCGCGTCGAGCAACTGAAGGGATACGGTCAGCGGTCGATCCTGGAATCGCACTGATCCGCACAACGGTCCCGTCCGATCGCCCGTCTCAGCGCACGTTTAGCCGGCACGCATGCGTGCCGGCCACACCAAGGTCGATACGGGGCCTCGCGCGGACCTTCCAAACCGCAGGTCACACGTCGCCCTCCTCGGTCTATAATGCCCCTGACGGGAAGGCACACGTCGCGCGTTGTTGACCCCCGTTCGTCATTGCTTCAGGAGGTGACTCATCGCAACCGCTCAGCAGCAGGCCCCCGCGCATCAGCAGCAACGGATGGAAGCGGCCCGGCAGTTCGCCATTGACGCGGCCCGGCTCCTGGCCGACACGCGATGCAACCACATCGTCGTGCTCGACGTCAGCGGCATTTCGCCGGTGACCGATTTCATGGTCATTGGCACCGGCACCAGCCCGCGGCAGATGAAGACCGCGTGCGACGACATCGAGGAGATGGGCGCACCGCGCGACTTCCGCCCACTGACCCGGGCCGGCGACAACGGCGCGCAGTGGACCTGCATCGACTTCGTCGACGTCGTCGTCCACGTCTTCAGCCAGGAGGCCCGCCAGTTCTACGACCTGGAAGGCATGTGGGGCGACGCGCCGCACCTCGCTTGGGAACGCACGCCAGAAGGCGGATCGCGATCAAACGCCGGCGAGTAATCGCACAACCCGGGTTCCTCTCGGGGTGGCACGGACAAGTACTCTTGTCCGTGGCGTCGCCATACGGAAGACCACGGACATGAGTACATGTCCGTGCCACCCGGAGAATCGCGCGCAATCATTTCTTCTTCTTTTTGAACAAGTTTCCGAGGTCCTTGAGCGGGTCCTGTTGCGGTGGTTGTTGCTGGCTGGGCTGACTGGCCGGCGGCGGGTTATTCGTGCCCTGCTGGTTGTTGTTGATCAGGCCCTCCAGCGACTTGAGTGGGTCCTGTCCCGCCCCGCCGTTCGGATTGTTCTTGTTCTTGCCGAGCAGTTGGTCCTGAAGAAACCTCTGCCCCGCCTGGCCGAGGGACTGCTGCATCAACTGGTTCACATCCAGCGCGGGGACCGGGCTGTCCGATCGGCCCACGAACGGGATCTTGATCCCCTCTGGCAGATACTTCTGGAGGTTCGGGTCCTTCAACGCGAATAGCGTCCAGGGCATTTCCAGCGTGGTGGAAAGCATCTGCTTGCTCTTCAGATCCACCTGCCCCGTCAGCTTGAGCGAGCGTTTCTCCTTGAGCAGCGCGAGGGTGAAGTCCTGGCTGAGGATCCCCTTGTCGATCACGACGTGGTATGCCGGCACCTCGCCGCGGAAGCTGCTGAGGGCGCCCTGCGGGAGCACGCTGGCGAGGGCCGGGTTGCCCAGTTGCAGCGTGCCGATCGAGATCTCCACGGTCGCGGTGCCCAGCGCGGAGCCGAGGTCGTCGACGGCCAGCGCGTCGCAGTTGTGGATCGTCATGTTCAGCAGCCCCGCCGCCTCGGCGGCGTTCACGAACAGCGGGTTGTTGAGGTACTTGCCCAGGAACGTCGACGCGAAGACCGGGTTGAGCGAGACCTTGTCCATCACCTTCAGCTCCTTGGGCGTGGTGAGGAGCGTGTGATCGGTGCGGAGGTCGATGGATGAACCGCCGAGGTTCAGGGAGCCGGAGTTGCAGACGATTGCAGGCGGGAGGTTCTGGCCCTCGGGCTTGCCGTGGTACTGGATTCGCGCGATGCCATCCTTCAGGTCGATCGGCACGTCCGCCTTTTCGAGGGTGACGCCGCTGGTATAGAGCTGATCGAACTGGAGCGACAGGTACGCCGCGATCGACTGAACGGCCTTGTTGAACGGCTGGCCGGCCGGATAGGCGCCGGTCACCACGAGCTGCTTCTGGTACTTTCCGGCCACCTTCACGTCGGCGTAGCTCTTGCGCTGTTCCGGCGTCATCAGCGGAAGCAGCACTTTCCAAAGCGGTTCGAGGTCGTACGCCAAGTCGGCCGTGAGGGCGTCCTGGATCGACTGCTTCCCGCCAAGGTCGTTCACTTTCCCTTTCAGCGTGACGTTCAGCGCATCGGTGGTCGAAGCAGCGATATTGATGTTTCGCAGGTCGAGCGTCTTGGCGTCGGGGTTGAGCGCCAAGTCGTTCGCGAGGCGGAACGCCTTCTCCGGGTTCGCCTGCCCATCGGCGACGAGGTTCGTCAGTTCGCCTGTTCCCTTTGCCAACAGGTTTCCCGACGCATCCGTCGACAGCTCCTCGGCCAGCGTGAACCCGCCGTCGTAATGGCGCTCCGCCTTCTTTCCAGAGATCGCCTCGTTCAGTGCCATGACCTTGGCCAGCGATGGCACCGTCACGGCAAGGCTGGCCTTCTGCAATTTCTGCATCGCCGGAACCGGCGGCGCCTTGGGGTCCGAGCCGTTTGCCAGCTTGAGGCCGATGTCATGCCCGTCGACCGTCACAAGATCGCTCTTGGCCTGAAGCTGCGGCACCGTAACCTGAGAAAGGTCGTGATTCGCCAGCGCCTGAACCGTGAGTTGCAGCGATTCGTCCTTCAGCGGCAGGGACGTCGCGTTGCCGACGGTCATCTGCTTGATGTCGAAGGCGCCGTTAAGCCCGATCTGTTGTGCGCTCGCCTGGGCGAAGGTGATGTTGCCGTCGAGCACGCCGCTCTTAAGCTCCATGCCGTTCGGGTCCTTGGCGACGACCTGCGTCCCCTTCATCGCCTGGGCGGCGTCGTTGAGCCGTTTGAGGTCGGCGTGAAGGCCGATCTTGCCCGTCGCGGCGGGATTCCCGTTGGCCGGCAGCGCCACCGCCACGTCCTGAGCGGGATCCTTCTCGATCGAAACGATCCCCTGCTCATCCGCGATCTTCAGCAACCCGAGCTTCAGGTCCCGCCCGGCGGCGGTCGCCGAGTAGTTCCCGGCTGCAAGCACGGTGAGCGTGTCGTTGTCGATCAACCTCTTCGCGGACGCCCCCGCGCCTTGCACGACCGACGCGTTCTTGAGCTGCACGCTCAAGCCGTTCGTCTTCCCGTCTCCGATCTGCACCTGGACGGTGTCGGGATTGGAAATCCCCTGCGGCGCAGTCAGCGAGGTCTTCGGCAACGCGATCGTGAACGCATCGGACGTGAGGCTCGCGCCCTGGAGCGCCTCGCCGGCCGCGGCGAATTTGGCCACCTTCAGTTCCGCCTCGACGGTTCCGTTCTTTCCGTCCTTCAGGTTCAGCGTGAGGCCCGCATCCGCGTTGCCGGCAAGCTTCAGGTTCGACCCCAGCATCGCCGACAGTGCCGCCGCGTCCACGCCGCCGACCGTCAGTTTCTGGTCGATGTTGGCGGAGTCCATCGCGAGACGGTTGTCCTTCACCGCGTCCAGCGACCCGGCCAGGGTGATCTTGCCCGGGGCGGCGGAGCCCACCTGCGCATCGAGCGATGCGGTGTCCGTGATCGTCCCGTTGATGTTCGGGATCTTCACGTTTGCCTGCACCGACCGGAGATAAACCGGCGGCTCGTGGGCATCCGAGCGATCCTCGTACGTCACCGTGCAACGATCGAGCACGACTTCCCCCTCGACGTTCGGCAGCTTGGCCGATTCCTTGACTTCCGGCTTTGTCGCTTCAACCGGCTCCGACGCTTTGGGCGTGCTGCGGGCCAAGTGCGACCAATTCAACGACCCGTCCGCCTCGCGGCTGACCAGCACGTCCAGCCCGTCGATCTGCGTTTTGCCCAAGGTGTAATTCCCGCGGGCCGCGTTCACCAAGGTCAGCCCGGTGCCGAAGTGCTGAAGTTGCAGGATCTGCCGGCCCGTCGCGTCGTAGATCACCACGCCGTCCACGCGGATCGGCGTCACCCAACCGAGCGAGAGATCCTTGATCGCGACCTTCCCGTTGATGCGCTGGTTCACCTGGCTGACGACGATCGACCGCCCGATGCCGCTGCTGATCAGGGTCGGAAGGATGATCAGCACCAGAAGCAGGAGCAGGACGATCGCGCCCAAGACCCATGGCCATCGCCGTCGGCGCTTGGCTTTCGCCGGTTTGGCAGGAGTGGACCCGGCGGGATTCGGATTCGTCGGTTGGCCCGGCTCGCGCGTGGGGTCGCCGCCGGGAGCGGGTGCAGGTTGGTTCTCTTCCATGGCGGTCTCGAAGTTGTAAGCCCGATCCCTCAGTCTACTCCCGTGGCGCGAGGCGCGTCATCCCAATTCCGCTTGACGAACTCGTCGGATCAAGTAAGTTTGTCATTCGCCGTTTCGGGCGGACTCTCCCGGATCGGAAGCGAGGTCGGCCATGCAACTTATTGCACCCCACATTCTCCCGTCGAGCCCCGCCCGGGTTTAGCGCCGCGCATCGTTGCCGGCCGCCTCGGCCGGGCTCTCACCCATTTTGAATTCAACGCATCAAACGCGCGTGAGCGGCTCATCTTCCGCTTGCGCGGTGGGAGCATGTGATGAGTTTCCGACGAAAGTCCGATGCGCGGCCGCGGGGCCGCGCGCTCAGTCCCTTTGAATCCAACGCGAAGAGCGAACGAAAGCTGCAGCAACTTTGCCGGCAGGTGGAGCGGGCGTTGTCATACGTCGTGCCGGGCGAATTGGCCGACCCGATCCTCGCCGACCTGTCAGTCGCCTCGGTGCGGCCCGGGCCGGACGCGTCGCGACTGATGGTGTGGTTCCGCACCAGCCGCCCGATCGCCGACGCGCCGCAGATCCTGGAACGGTTGGAGCGAGTCCGCGGCAAGCTCCGGTCCGACGTCGCCGCCGCGGTCACGCGGAAGCGGGCGCCCGAACTGGCGTTTCATCTCCTGTTCACGGAGGAGGTGAACCATGCGGACTGATATCGCGCCCAACGTCAAGGCGTGGCTGGCCGCGCCGCTGGCGCCGGACGTCCGCCGGGCGATCCGGCGGCTGGCGGGGGCCGAGGACGTGCGGCGGATCGCGATCATGCCCGACGTCCACCTCGCCGGCGACGTCTGCATCGGCACGGTGCTGGCGACGACGCGCCTGATCTACCCCGCCGCCGTCGGCGGGGACATCGGCTGCGGCATCGCCGCCGTGGCCTTCGATCTCCCGGCCGATTCGATCCGCGAGGTCAATCGCGCCGAACGCACGTTCGCCCTGCTTCGCGAGCGGGTCCCCATCATCCGGCACGCCCGCGAATCGCGGCCGGAGTTGCCCGGCGAACTGTTCGAGACGCCCCTCTCCGACCGGCGGCTCGAATCGATCCGCCGCCGCGACGGCGTCGTCCAGTTCGGGACGCTGGGCCGGGGCAACCACTTCCTCGAGTTCCAGTCCGACGAGGACGACCGCCTTTGGCTGATGGTCCACAGCGGCTCGCGGGCCATGGGCCAGACGATCCGCGATTCGCACACGGAACGGAGCATGCGCCGCAGCGGCGGCCTCGCATTCCTCGACGCCGGCACGGACGTCGGCGCCGCGTATCTCGCCGACGCCCAATGGGCCCGGCGCTACGCCCGTGCGAATCGACGCGCGATGGTCGATGCCGTCGCGGGAATCGTGCGCGAGCTGCTCGGCGGCACTCTCGACGAGCCCTCATACTTCGATGGCGATCACAATCACGTCGAGCGCGAAGCGCACGACGGCGTTCCACTGTGGGTTCATCGCAAGGGCGCCAACAACGCCGGTCTGGGCCAGGCCGGGATCATTCCCGGATCGATGGGGACCGAGAGCTTTCATACGGAAGGGCGCGGCAACGCCGCGTCCCTTTGCTCCAGTTCCCACGGGGCCGGGCGTGCGATGAGCCGGGACGAGGCGCGTCGGACGATCGGGCACAACGAGATCCGTCGGGAAATGGGCGAAACGTTTTACGATGACTCCTGCGACTTGCGGGAGGAGGCGCCCAGTGCCTACAAGGACCTCCGCGCGGTGTTTCGCGCCCAGGCGGATTTGGTCAAACGGGTTCGAAGGCTGCGGCCCGTGTTGAGTTACAAAGGATAACGGGAATTGCGATCTTGTTTGCTGGCCGCGACTCCCCGAACTTTTTCATCCTGAGCGCAGCGAAGGACCTCGGCTACGATTCACTCCATCGGCGCCGAGATCCTTCGCTGCGCTCAGGACGACCTCTTCTTCCGAACCGTCTTGGATTTCCGATCCGCCCCTGCCTTCCTAATGCCCTTCTTCTTCGCGGCAGGGTTATCTCGCAATCGCACCACCGGCTTCTCCGGATTGGTCTTCGTCGAATCGCCGGAGCGCTTCTTTGCAGGAGCCGCGGGCTTCACTTCGCTTTCGTCCGCCGGCGGCGCGGCAGGCTCCGACAGCTCGATCCCGAACACATCCGCCAGATCCCGCTCGGCGACGGTCGTGCGTCGCCCCTTATCAGCGGCATTCGTCAGCGGCGCTTGTCCGGCTTGTTCGATCAGCTCCATATGGTCGACGCCGCGAAGAGTGAACAGCAACTCGGGCTGCTGGTCGAAGCGGGCGCCGATCCCGTACAGCACGGCCGCCACGTGCTTGCACATGTCGGCCCAGTCGGGGCACGAACAGTCGAGGGTGATCTCTTTGGGCGCCGGGAACATCCCGCCGTCGCGCCGGGTGATGATCTCCATCACGCCGGTCGACAGCTTCCCCTGAAGCAATTCGACCAGCGACGCGATCTGTCCCGCACACTTCCCCTTGATGTCGGCCCAGGTCTTTTCCGCCAGAGGCTTGATGTCGACCTTGATCGTGTAGATCTCCGAGCCGCTCACGAGCGCGGTGATCGTGCCGGGCGTGATCTGAAGGTCGATGACCGAGCCGTTGCAGACATACGTCCGCCCGCGGGGCAGGCGGTTGGCGAAGTCGCTGTAGGATTCGAGATGGTCGCACCACGCCTTGCCCCAGAACGTTTTGGCGATCTTTCGCCCATCGATCGCGACCGGGCAGCAGACGTGCCCCTGTTTTGCAAGCTTCTGCGCGTGGCGGGCCGCCTTGGCTTTCCGCTGTGCGACGCTCACGTGTGGCTTGAAACCCCACCAGCTCATGGCCGCCTCCTTGCTCAAAAAGGCATCCGCGACGACGCGTTCAACCGCAATCAACTCTCGACAGCGCGGTGGATGTCGAGCGCGACGAACCGCATCAGCTCCTGGTTGGACATTTCCGTCAGCAGCCGCTCGCCGCCCTCGCCCAGCAGTTCGTTGGCGAGGGACACCTTCTCGGCGATCAGCCGGTCGATCTTCTCCTCCACTGTACCCCGGCAGACGAACTTGTGCACAAGGACGTTGCGTTTCTGCCCGATGCGGAACGCGCGGTCGGTCGCCTGATTCTCGACCGCCGGGTTCCACCACCGGTCGAAGTGGATCACGTGGGACGCGGCGGTCAGGTTCAGCCCGGTCCCACCCGCCTTAAGCGACAGGACGAAGAACGGCGGGCCCTCCTCCTCTTGAAACGCCTGCACGAGCTGCCGCCGCTCCTTCACCGGCGTCCCGCCGTGCAGGATCAGCCCCGGCCGCCCGTAGATCGTCTCGAGGTAATTCGCCAGCGGATCGGTGATCTCGCGGAATTGCGTGAAGACCAGCGCCTTCTCCTGCCGCTCGGCCAATTCCTGGCAGATCTCGGCCAGGCGATGGAACTTGCCGCTCTCGCCAGGGTCGTAGCCGCCGTTGGCCAGCCACTGCGACGGGTGGTTGCAGATCTGCTTGAGCCGCATGAGCGAGGCGAGCACGACGCCTTTGCGCTGGATGCCGTCGGCCGACTTGAGTTGGTCCGCCAGCTCGCGCACCGCCTGTTCGTAGAGCGCCGCCTGCCGTTTGCTAAGCGTGCAGAACGCGTTGACCTCTGTCTTATCGGGCAGGTCGGCGATGACCGACTTGTCCGTCTTCAGCCGTCGAAGGATGTACGGCTTCACGAGCGTGCGGAGCGGGCCGTAGGCGTTCTCCTCCCGCTTGGCCAGTTGCTTGGCGAACGAGGCGAACGCCTTCGCGCCGCCGAGCAGGCCCGGGTTCAGGAAGTCGAACAGCGACCAGAGGTCCGAAAGCCGATTCTCGACAGGCGTTCCCGTCAGCGTGATCCGCGCGCCGGCCTGAAGCTCCTTCACCGCCCGCGTCTGCCGGGTTCCGGCGTTCTTGATCGCCTGGGCCTCGTCCAGGATCGCCAGGTTCCATCGTCGCTTTCGGAGCCACTCGAGCCGGGTGAGCATGCCATAGGTGGTCATCACCAGGTCATAGCCGTCGATATCGTTGCGCAGTTCCTCGGGATCGGTTTCCGATGGGTGCGCGGTGACGACCGAGAGCGATGGCGCGAAACGCTCGATTTCCGATTTCCAGTTCGCCAGCAATGACGCCGGGGCGACGAGAAGGCTGGGCAAATGACTGTTGGATTCGGAGTTCGGGAGGGCGAGGCTCCCGCCGAGCCGGGTTTTCCGACCGCGCTCCGGCTCGGCAGGAGCCTCGTTCTCCTTTTCGGCGGCGCCGTTTGCTTCCTGTCGTTTCAAGTGCAGGAGCAGCGCGATGACTTGGATCGTCTTGCCGAGGCCCATGTCGTCGGCGAGGCACGCCCCCAACCCCAGCCGAGCCATGAACCGCAGCCAATTCACCCCAACCTGCTGGTACGGCCGCAGTTCGGCGTGAAGGTCCTCGGGCGTCGCGGACGCGACCGATTGCGGGTCTCGAAGCTCGTTGAGCGACTGCTCCAACCACCCGCCGGGCTCGATGCCGGTCCACGCCTTGGTTTCCAGCGGCACGGCCGCGGCCGCGCCGTCCTCGGTCGGCACGCCGGCCAGCAATCGCATCCCGTCGAAGAAGGAGATCCCGCCGCCGCGGGCGTCCTGCTCGACCTGCTTCCAATGATCGAGCGCCTCCTTGAGCTGGTCGCGATCGAGCTCGACCCATCGCCCGCGCAGCGGCACCAGCCCGCCGGAGGAAGCGAGGAGCGATTGCAACTCGCCCTCGGTGAGCGGCTCCCCGTCGAGCATCGTTCGAACCGAAAAGTCGAGAATCGCATCCGCCCCGAGTTTGGACTTGGCCGCTCCCCCGATCCGCACGCTCACCTGAGGCCGCGGCGGGTGCCGGGCCTTCCACCAGTCCGGCACGCGAACGACGATCCCGCTCTCCTCGAACAGCGGGAGTTCCTTGAGGAACCGGTACGCATCCGCTGGCTGCCAGGCGAGCGGGTGGTAGACGTCGCCGCGATCGACAAGTCCCTTGACGAACTCGCTCTTCTCCGCCGCCCGCTGGATCGGCTGCAGCAGCGAGAGCAGCGCCTCGCGGTTCTTCGCCCCCGCGTACTCCTGCAGTGCCCGCGCCAGCGGCTGATGCTGCAATTTCCCCTGAGCCGTCAACCGGCTGGCATACGTCGCAAGGAAGGCGAACGGCCGCGACTCGTCCCGCTTGTTCTCGGCCAGGTGAAACGTCACCCGCCCCACCAGCCGCCAGAGCGGGTTCTTCTCCCGCAGGTAATCCTGGGCCGAGCCGGGATGGGCCCGGATCTCGCCGCGGACGTGCTCGTCCAGTTCCGTCCGCCACGCCGCCAGCACGTCGGCCGTGAGATATTCCAGCCCTTTCATCGGCGGCGCGCCGAGCACCAGCGCATCGAGGTCCGCGCGGACGGGGGTCGCCACCGCTGGCATCTCGCCGTCCCCCTCCGACCCCGGCAGGCGGCAGAGCCGCGTGAGGTACTCGCGGGCGATCGACCGCGCAAACGAAAGCGATGGGGGCAACTCGTTCTGCAACTCCGCCGATCCGAGATGAAGCAGTCCGGCGCTGGCGCTTTGAGCAAACGCGACGAGGATCCGGTCGGCCGCGGCTTTCGAGAGCGGAGTTGATCCTTCCGATTCCTCCGTCAACTCGGCGATCAAATGACCGTGGGGTGTGATGTGCAGGGTGACCGACATGTCCGACGAAGCATTCTAGGCGCCAATTGGTTACGCCGCTTGCGGCTTCGCCAACGAAGGGACGTGCTTCGGAAGGATCCCAACGGAGAACGTCCCTTCGTCGGCGAAGCCCGCAAGCGGCGCACTTCTTCCGTTCACGTGATGAGCCTACGCGCGCCCTGCTCACCCGTTTAAATACACCTTATGCCTCGGCCGCCCGCGGAGGATCTCCGCCTTGCCCCAACTGGTGACCTTGCGAAATGCGTCGCTGTGGATGAACGCCTCGAAGCTCTCCTTACTCTGCCATTGGCTGAGGATCAGATAGCTGCCTTTGTCGTTCACATCTTCGTACAGGTGAGACTCGACGTGCCCGGCGACCGTCTTCAGATGCTCGAGCACGGCGGTGAAGCCCTGCTCGAACTCGGCCTCCTTCCCGGGGATCAGGTCATAATGCATGCCGATGGTGGTGGTGGTCATGGCAGGTAAAAAAAAACTTCCGGAGGGGTGGCTCCTATCCACCTCCGGAAGTGCGCCACGGCTGGAAGCCGTAAGTTCGCAAATTTCGGCTCAAACAACGGGTTTGACTATACCTCTACCCCCCTACCATGTCAATCAAGGAACGCGCGACGATTCGGTCGAGCCATCGTGATGCAACAACATAATCTATCAATAGTTACGCACACATGGACGACCGCCCAATCGGGCATTAAATCCTGACAAATACCCCCCGGCCGTTATTGGAGTGCTTCACCTTCGCACCGCCGCCCGATTCCGGGTAATTTGGCGCGCCAAATCCATGAAAGAAATTGACGTCGTCATTGGATTGATCTGTCGCGACGGCAAGGTCCTGATCTGCCGGCGACGGCAGGAAGACCCCCTCGGCGGCTACTGGGAGTTCCCCGGCGGCAAGCAAGAGCCGGGTGAGTTGCGCGAGCAATGTCTCGTCCGCGAACTGACCGAGGAGCTTGCCATCCAAGTCCGCGTCATCCAGCCGCTGGAAAGCATCACCTACGACTACGCCACCGTCCGCGTCCACCTACACCCGTTTTTCTGCGAGCACACGAACGGCGAACCTCAACCCCTCGCCTCCCAGCGCCTCACCTGGGCCGCCGCCCGCGACCTTCGGGACTACCGCTTCCCCCCCGCCAACGATTCGCTGATCCGATGGCTAAAGACGCGGCTGGCATCCGAAGCCTCCAATCAATAAGCGAGAGCGAGACTTCAGCTCGCCCGCCCAAAATGCTTTTCCTCTCTTGCACCGCCGGCCCGTTGATTTTGCCCCGATCCGGTTCTACATTATTGGGCGACGGGCGATTAGCTCAGCTGGCTAGAGCGCACGGATCACACCCGTGAGGTCAGGGGTTCGAGTCCCTTATCGCCCACTTCGGCACCTCGACGACTTAACCGCATTGCATCTCCCCCGTATTCCGTCGTATACCGGCCGCTTGTGGCCGCGGGCGTCGGTTCCGGTTTAGAATCGCCTTCGCACGTACGCACCGATTTGAAAGTTGTTGGACGGTGCGTTTCGCCGATGCGATACAAAGGGGTGAGGCCATAGCGGGAGTTGAGCTTGGGGCTTAGGACGTTATTGGGCAATCTCGTTCGACGAATCACGATGCGGACGGGACGGCTCCACGGATTGTACATCAAGCTGTGCAACCCGATGGGGAACGAGTACGCCGAGTTCGTGAAGCGGCACGGCGGGCTCCACGCGATCGGGGAGGGGTGCAGCATCCTGCCGAGCACCGTTTTCGCGGATCCCTACCTCGTCCGCCTGGGGAACAACGTTCACTTCTCGACCTGCACCCTCGTCGGCCACGACGGATCGATCGCCATGCTGAATCGGGCATACAACGTGAAGCTCGACTCGGTCGGGAAGATCGACATCAAAGACAATTGCTTCATCGGGTACCAGGCCGTGATCCTGCCCAACGTGACGATCGGCCCGAACGCGATCGTGGCGGCCGGGGCGGTGGTGACCAAGGACGTGCCCGAGGGGACTGTGGTGGCCGGCGTGCCCGCCCGGCCGGTCGGGCGGACAGACGAACTGGTGAACAAGCTTCGGCAGCGGACCGCCGAGTACCCGTGGGCCGACCTGATCGCCCGCCGGGAAGGCGGGTTCGACGCGGCGATCGAACCGGAACTGCGGCGCCAACGCGTCGCGTATTTCTTTGGAAATGGCAGTACGAAAACTCAGCCATGAAGCATCTCGCCCGTTGGGTTCTTCCGTCCCTCAGTACCCCGGCTTGCCTACAACTCCGCGATGGAACTCTAATTGACCCTCCCCCGCCGTGCCGGGAGAATGGTTCGGCTGATGACCATCGAACTCGGCATTCTCGGCTCCGGCAACATGGCCGAAGCGATCGCCCGCGGGGTGATCCGCAGCGGGCTGCTTCGGCCCGATCAGATCCTCGCGGCGGACGTGTCGCCCCAGCGGCGGGAATTGTTTTCAAAAGAACTTGGCGTCCGCGCGGTCGATGACAATCGCGAGGTCGCCCGGCAGGCGCGAACGCTGCTGCTGAGCGTCAAGCCGCAGCACATGAAGGAAGTGTTAGCCGGGATTGGGCCGGTGACGAGCCCGGACGCGCTGGTGATCTCGATTGCGGCGGGCGTGAGCTCGACTTTTATCGAAACTCACCTGGGCGGCGGGAAAAACTGGCGGGTGATCCGCACGATGCCGAATACACCCATGCTGGCCGGCGAAGGGATGGTCGCCCTCGCCCGCGGCCGGCATGCCACGGCCCAGGACGCAGGCGCGGCACGCAAGCTCTTCGAAGCCGCGGCCGACGTCATCGACGTCGCAGAGGACAAGCTCGATGCGGTGACGGCGGTCAGCGGCTCGGGGCCGGCTTACGTCTTCTATCTGGCCGAGCAGATGATCCGGGCCGGCCAGGAACTGGGCCTGGCCGACGAGGACTCGCGAAAACTGGCAATCAAAACCTGCGTCGGCGCGGCAAAGATGTTGGCGACCTCCGCCGATACTCCTGAGGAGCTTCGGCGGAAAGTGACCAGCCCCGGCGGCACGACCCAGGCTGCCATTACGCACCTGGATCAGAATCAGGTCGGCCGCATGATCGTCGAGGCGATCCAGGCCGCGGCGCGGCGAAGCCGGGAACTGGGGAGCTGAGAACCTCTTTGTGGTGCGGGCTTCCAAGCCTGCACTTCAAAGCCTGCAGGCTTGGAAGCCTGCACCACCATTACGCCGAACTTCGGTCGTACAGAAAGGACGGCAGTCGTATGAAAAACCCGCTCAAATCGGAAACCGCGTTCAACCTCGGCCTGCTGCTGGCCCGCCTGCCCATCGGCATCCTGTTCGTCGTCGCTGGCGTGATGAAGCTCCGCGGCGGGGTCGAAGGGTTCGTTCGCTCGCAGATTGGGAACGTCCCCCACCAGGTGCCCGCGGCCTGGGGCGACGGATACCTGCACGCTTTGCCATACGTCGAAGTGGTGATCGGCGCGATGTTGATCCTCGGCCTATTCGGCCGGGTGGCGGGATTCGTCGGCGCCGTCGTCGTGACGAGCATCATCATCGGATCGACCGGCGTGTTTATGCCCGGCACCTACATGTTCCACTCGAACGTGATTTACGCCTGCCTGCTGGTGGCGGTCCTGCTGCTGGGCCCGGGCCGGATGAGCCTCGACGGGCTGATGTTCGGCCGCGGGAAGGCGGCGCAGCACTAACCCGGTACCGCGTGCAACTTGGGACGGCGAGGCCCCTGCCGAGCCGAGGCTTACTCACGAATTCCCGGCTCGGCGGGAGCCTCGCCCTCCCAATTAACAGATTTCGCGAAAGTTTTCTCTTAACACGACCTCAGCCGGCGGTTGACAGGCGGTTCACCGCGGGGAAGATAATCGTCGTGGGTGGCCATGAAGTCCGGGGACGTTGCGGCCGGACCGCGGGAGGCGGTTTGTGCGCCGCCGGACTGTGGGGCTCTTCGTAATATCTATTGCGGTGCACGGATGGCGAAAACCATCGCAATCTCCCTGTTCCTGCTCGTCTTCGTCGGCGGGTGCGCGACCAACGTCTACCCGCAGAAGCAGCCGATCCGGCCGGTCGCCGTTTACGTCGCCGATTATGGCATCCACTCGAGCCTGCTGCTCCCGGTGGACGGGGGCCGGTATGTTGAATATGCGTTCGGCGACTGGAATTTCGCGGCGATGAATCACTGCTGGCCGCAGGATGCGCTCGGGGCGTTATTGATCTCATTCCAATCGACGCTGGGTCGGCGGTACATCACGGTCGAGCCGGGCAAGACGGAACCATGGCCGGCCCACCCGTCGCCCCACAAGGTCCAGGTCGTGTACGCGTCGGAGGCGGAAGTCGAGCGGGTGGTGAAGGACCTGGATGCCCGCTTCAACCGCGACACCCACCTCGTCCTCCACAATTCCGAAAACGACATGGACTTTGTAAAGGACACCGAGCACTACTCGATCCTCAACAACTGCAATCACCTGACGGCCCGATGCCTCCGCGAGATGGGGTGCGACGTGCGCGGGCTGGTGGTGCTTTCGACCTTCTCCGTCAAGCCTGTCCCCGGTGCGGCACCGAAGGAGTTTCCCGCGTCCCCACCGGTGGCGACCGCCGCCCGTTCTCACGCGGCCACGATGCCGACCGCGGGTGCGGAGTAGGAAGACTGGCGCGGGCGGCAGCTCCTCTCAATCGCGCGTCGACGCCCCGTTTGCCGAGGCGAACAGTCGCCACTTCCGTCGCGGGGACAATTCGGACAGCTTCAGCGTCGACTTTGCCTCGCTGGTGTCCCGCAGCCGCACGCGGTGGGCGGCGAGCACGTCGCTGCGGGTGACCATGCCGATCACGCG
>DASXMX010000089.1:0-13137 GCA_036495445.1 Tepidisphaeraceae bacterium | reverse complement strand
CTGCTGGTATCTCCTTTGCTCGAAGCCCCATCACGCATGGGGCGCTCAGGCGGGATAAAGCCTGAGCCCAAGGAGATTTAGCTATGTCAATCAGCATGGAACGGTTCGGGTCGGAAGGTCACTTTGCAACTTATAATCCTTTGACGGCCGGGGTTCAGCGGGCGACGATTTTCCAGATCCAATGCCGCTCCTGCGGGTTCGAACCGGAAGGCGCCGTCACCCCACCGCGGCTCTGCCCCAAGTGCCACGGCGAGTCGTGGGAACGCTACGCCCGCCCGGGCAGCATCCTTGAGAACGCGGACCGGTATTGATCCGCGCTTCGTGTCGGCCTTCCCCCGGGCGGCAACGTCCTTGACGGGCAACGGGAGAGAAATTCACTGGCGACGGGTCGAACGCGTTTGGCCCGTCGCCAGTTGCTTTGTAGAGAGTTGTTGGTTGTGGGTTGATCGGTGCGAGTTGCGGCCGCAGTCGCAATCAACCAGCAACTGGCAACAAACAACTTCCTCAACATGAACATTGACGTCGTCCTGCTGCCGTGGGAGCTGCGGCCGGAACATCTGTCGGGCAAGGCGGTCATCGTGTTCGACGTCTTGCGCGCGACGACCACGATGACGGCGGCCCTGGCCGCCGGGGTCAAGGAAATCCGGATCTTCGGCGACTTGGAATCGGCCCTCAGCGCCGGCCACGCCTACCTCGGCCCGCACCTGCTGTGCGGCGAGCGTAACGCAGTGAAGCCGCCCGGGTTCGATCTAGGCAATAGCCCGGGGGCATTCCAGCGGGACGTCCACAAGGATCTGACCCTGTTCATGACCACGACGAACGGGACCAAAGCGATCCTGGCCGCCGCCGGTGCGCCGGTCGTCTTCACCGGCGCGCTGGTGAACGCGCAGGCAGTCGCCGACGCGCTGCTGAAAACGAACCTGGACGCAACGCTGCTCTGCTCGGGCACCGAGGGTTACATCTGCACCGAGGATACGCTGGGGGCCGGGGCGGTTATCGACGCGTTGCAGTCGCGCGGTGCTAAGATCTCTCTCGCGTCGGACGTCGCGTGGATGGCCCATCACCTGTTCCGGGCCGAGCGCGACGACGTGTACGACGCGTTGTTCGAGTCGCGCGGCGGCCACAACATCCGCCGGGCCGGGCTCGACCCCGACATCGCCTTCTGCGCCGCGCTCGACAGCCTCGACGTGGTCGGCGTCGTCCGGGGCGACGACCGTCCCGCCGTGACGACGTGGACGGGCGGATGATGCATCGGTGCTGACATCACGCGTCACCCCTCTTCTTCCTGCTTCTCCCTCTGGGAGAAGGCTGGGGTGAGGGGAAACCGCGAATGACATTCGGACAGCAGGTATGGCGCTGTTAAGATGTTAATCCGCCCTCACCCCTGCCCTCTCCCAGAGGGAGAGGGGGGAGGCTCCGCGCTTTGGTAACCGAGCGGTCAGTAAGCCTTCTTCGCGGAGAATCCGTGCCCCACGTGTCGCGCCCGCGCGTCGTCATCACCGGGATCGGAGTGGTCAGCCCCAACGGCATCGGCGCCGAGGCGTTCGCCCGCGCCTGCCGGGAAGGGCGCAGCGGGATTTCACCCCTCCGAATCGAGACGACGGGCCTGCGATCCATGGTGGCTGCTGCCTGCCACGAGTTCGACCCGTCCCCCCTTCTGGAACGCGCCGAGCGGCGCCGCGTTCCCCGAATGGTTCCCCTCGCGCTGCAAGCCTCGGTCGAGGCCCTGACCCAGTCGCGACTGATGGAATCGCGCTCGCTGCCCCGATCAAAGCCCGCCGGCTCCGCCGTGGGTACCGTGTTCTCAAACGGGCCCCTCTCAATCAAGGGAATCGCCCGTTCCATCGGCGTCTCCCTCGGAACGGGAGGCGGTGGACTCGCCTTCGTCGAGGAACAATACCGAACCTTCTTCACCCAAGGGACCGGCTCCCTCTACTCGATCACCGCCGGCACCCACGGCAATCTCTCAAGCGAGCTGTCCATCGCCCTGGGCCTCCGCGGCCCCAGCCACGTCCTCTCGACCGGCTGCACGAGCAGCACCGACGCAATCGGCCACGCGATGATGATGATCCGTGCCGGCGTGGTCCCGATGATGCTCGCCGGCGGCGCCGATGCGCCGATCTCCCGCGGCATCCTCACCGCGTTCGAAAAAATGCGGGTGATCTCCGTCAGGAAATGGGACGACCCCACCCGCGCCTCCCGCCCGTTCTCCGCCGACCGCGACGGGTTCATCCTGGGTGAGGGCGCCTGGATGTTCGTCCTCGAGGACCGCGAACACGCCCTCGCGCGCGGCGCTCCGGTCGTGGCCGAATTGGCCGGCTACGGCTCGACCTGCGACGCCTACCACCGCGTGCAGATCGCGCCCGACGTCGAGGAGCCGGTCCGCGCGATGGAGCTCGCCTTGGCCGACGCCGGCGTCGCGAAGGAGGAGATCGGCTATGTCAACTTGCACGGCACCGGCACCGCGCTCAACGACAAGCTCGAAACCGCCGCCGTGAAAAAGTGCTTCGGCCCTCGCGCCACGGCCATCCCCTCCAGCGCCACCAAGTCCCTGATCGGCCACCCTCAGGGCGCCTGCGGCGCCGCCGGCCTGGCCGCCACGATCCTCGGCCTGCGCGACGGCCTCTTCCACCCCACCATCAACCTCGACCTGCCCGACCCCGAGTGCGATCTCGACTACATCCCCCACCACGCCCGCACGATCCGCGCCGACGCCGCCCTGTGCAACTGCATCGCGTTCGGGAGCAAGAACAGCGCATTGGTGGTGAAACGCGGGTAGTCCGTTGCCTGACGTTTCCTGATGATTATTGCGCCGCGTCGCCATGGGATAGATCGAGTTCGATTTCGAGGTTCTGTTTCCCACCGCACTGAATGAGACGCACGCCGCGCCAGCCGAGCCGAAGATACAGGCCACCATCGAGCCTTTCCGCTCGTTACGCATTCAACCCTCCGTTGCACGTTCACATACTACTACGCGCGCATGAAAAAGCCGCCCGCAAGAGGCGGCTCTCACGACGAGGGGATGGCGCCATTACAGAGGGGCGAATCGGATCTCGGGTGTTCGGCCGGCGTTTCGCACCTTCGCGCATGCATCCGACCTATCAGGACAGAATCACGATCAGGTCCGCCGTCGCCCCGTTAGCTCTTTGCGTCGGGTAGACCGGCGGGAAGCCGGTCGACCGCTGGGTGGGACCCATCGTGACGATCACCACGGTGAAAACCAGTGCGACGGGCAGGGCGAGGATGACCCCGAGTATGAGGCCGCTGAGAACGCAGCTCACGAGCGCCGCGACCGCGAGCGAATCGCGGCGGCGCTTGCGGGCGAGGAAAAACGGCAGCAGTCCGCAGATCGTCCCCACGGCCATGCCGCCGAAGAGCACGCCGATCCAGAACGCCGTCGGGTCCGGCCGCGATTGCATCGCGACTGCAAGGAATTGTTCTGGTCCCGTTGTGCTCCGTTCCTCCCTGGAGATGACTGCGCAACCGCCGCTGACCCCACCTGGAGCTTACCGCAGTCGCTAATGGTATTTCGTCACCGCGCCGGCACAGCTTGACGCTTGATGTACGCGACCCCGCAACATTAGGGCCGTCGACGCTCTTCGAGGCTATCGTCCTCGGCGATCAGCGCAACGGACGCGATCCCGAGGAACAACCCTGTTTCGACAATCCCCGCCCGCGACCGCAGGGCGGCTTCGAGCCGCGGCGGGTCTTTGATGCCGGAGGGGAATCGGCAGTCGTAGATGTAGTTGCCGTTGTCGGTGACGAACGGCGCGCCATTGGCGTCCCGGCGGAGGGCCGGCGTCGCGCCAAGCGAACGGAGATATGGCTCCTGCACTTCATGGGCGAACTGCACCACCTCGACCGGCAGCATCGAGCGGTTGCCGAGCATCAGGACCGACTTGCTGCTGTCGGCGATGATGACCAGCTTGCGGGAATTCTGTGCGACGACCTTCTCGCGGAGCAGCGCGCCGCCGAGGCCCTTGATCAGGTCGAGGTTGGGGTCCACTTCGTCGGCCCCGTCGATCGTCACGTCGGGATGCGGGCACTGGGCGAGCGTGGCGATCGGGATGCCGAAGCTTCGGGCCAGGTGTTCCGACCGCAGGCTCGTCGGGACGCCGCGGATGTCGCGGATCGTGCTCGCCTTCAGGGCCGCCGCCAGGGCGAAAATGAACTGCTCGGCGGTCGAGCCGGTCCCGATGCCGACGACCATCCCGCTTTCGACGAATCTCAGCGCCGCCTCCGCGGCACGCTTCTTGGGGTCCATCGGGGGAAAGGATACAGCCAAGGAAGGGGCGAATACAGACTGATCATGGTTTTACGACTTACGGTTGGGCATGAACGGGTGAGGATGCGGGAGAAACGTCCGTGGCTCGATGACTCCGCTCAACCGCTTGCGGCTTCGCGAACGTCGCCGCGTCCGCCGTAAGGCGCCCGCCGCGGCACGCGTCGACGTTCGCGAAGCCGCAAGCGGCAGAAGCACAAGATCACTAGAATGGGCGTGATGCATCAGACAATTCAAAACGGTCCGATGGAACACCGTCCGCCCCCGGTGCAAGGTCCGTCGTGGGGCAGGCGAATGCGGTTCGCATTCCGCCGACGCAACATGCTCCGCTTCCTCTCCGAGATCGCGACGGATTACGGCGACGCGTCGCGCTTCCGAGTGCGGCACGCGGACTACTGGTTCTTCACGCACCCGGACGCCATTCGGGACGTGTTGGTCACGCACGACGAGCGGTTCATCAAGGGCCCGGCCCTCCGGCGGGCAAAGGCGACGCTGGGCGAAGGCCTGCTCACCAGCGAGGGCGACCTGCACCGCCGGCAGCGGCGGCTCGTGCAGCCGGTCTTGCACCCCAATCGCGTCGCGAGCTACGCCGACGCGATGACCGCTTATGCCGCGCAAACCGCCGACGCCTGGCGCGACGGGCAGGAGATCGACCTGCACGCGCAGATGATGCACCTGACCTTGCGGATCGTCGCCAAGACGCTGTTCGACGCCGACCTCGCGGCGCAGGTGGACGGGATCGGGCACGCGATGGACGTGAGCGTCGGCATGTTCGCCCGCGCGATGAGCCCGTGGGGGCCGCTGCTCAATGTCCTGCCGCTGCCGAGCAACTTCCGCTTCCGGCGCGAATGGGGCCGGCTCATGACGCTGATCGACCGGTTCATCCAGGACCGCCGCGCCAACGACACGGGCCGGGACGATCTGCTTTCGAGGCTGCTGCGCGCGACGGATTCAGAGGCAGGCGGCGCCGGCGGTGCGATGACGGACCGGCAGCTCCGCGACGAGGCGATCACGCTCTTCACCGCCGGGCACGAAACCACCGCCAACGCGCTGACGTTCACGCTCTATCTGCTCTCCCAGCACCGGGAGGTGGCACAAACACTTCGGGAAGAGTTGAAACAGATCCTCGGCGGTCGATTGCCGACCGCCGCCGATGTCGAACGCCTCCCCTACACCCGCATGGTCCTCTCCGAATCGATGCGGCTCTACCCGCCCGCCTGGGCGCTGGGCCGCGAATCGACCGAAGCAGTAACGATCGCCGGCCACGAGGTTGCGGCCGGTTCGGTGGTTCTGCTTAGCCAATGGGTCACCCACCGCGACCCGCGATGGTGGCCCGAGCCCCAGCGGTTTGACCCCCTGCGATTCAGCCCGGAAAACCGCGCCGCTCGCCCGCGATGGGCTTACTTCCCCTTCGGCGGCGGGTCACGCCAATGCATCGGCGAGTCGTTCGCATGGATGGAGGCGATCGTCGTCTTGGCAACGCTGGCGCAGCGATGGGAGATGGAGTATTTGGCGGAGCAGGGCGTGCCGGGGCTCCGGCCGCTGATCACGCTTCGACCCAGCGGGCCGGTGCGGATGCGCCTGCGGTCACTTACCGTTGCTTGAGCGAACCAGATTGGATGCTTTATCGAACGTCGCACCTGGCGGAACGGCCTGCGATTGCGGCACCTCAGGCTGCGCCGCCTGAATCGGCACCTCGACGTGCGCGGGCGAGACGTGCCCGTCCTTCCAGTTCTCGAAGCTCAGCGTGATCTTCGCAACCTCGGCCGCGTTCGCGTCGACCCGGACCGGGCCGTGAAAGAGGACCCCTCAACATCTCTCTTCAAGCGACACCCGTTGCGTAACGCTTTTGGAGTTGTCCCCGCCCGCGATCTCGATCTCCGCCACGGCGTGGCCATCGTTCGGCAGGCCGGAATACAGGACGGTGGCGAACGTCCCAGCGCCGAGGCCAGGCGCGCCGATGCAGACATAGAGCGGCGACGTCCGGCCCCGCCGCAACACGGTGGTTTTGTTGACGCGCAGCGACAGCGGGCCGCCGAAATGAATGATCGGCGCGTCCGCCGGTTTGGCCGAGAACTTCAGGCGCCCGCCAGCATCGGCGAAGGCCGCCTGCTGGTAACCGCCCTCGAACAGCACCGTCACTTCGATGATCCCGTCGGTACACTCGACCGTAAGTTGGGCGCGCGGCTTCCCCGCAGCCGGGACGCCGATCGTCCCGGCTTTGAAAAGCTTTCCGCCGAGATCCGACCCCATGGCGGCATGGACCTGCTTGCCGGGGTCCGTCAGGTCGCCGTCGGCATTGCGGTCCACATACAAGGTGTCGCCATCCAGGACGAGCCAGATCCGCTGCGGCGATGGCTCTCCGACCAGAAGCAGGCAATACCCCGGCGTTCCCGCATAGTGCGGCTGCTTGCCGATCGTGCGAGGGATCTGGGAAAGTTCGTCGTTCCCAGCAGCCAGAGAGGATGAAACGAGCGCGGCGGCGAGTGCCTGCGGCAACATCGCGCAAAGCACAAGGATCCGAACCATGGAAAACCTCCCTTCGGCGTGCGGATAGTGCCGAATACTATCGCCGGCACGGTCCGGCTCGGCAAGAGGATTATCAGCGCTTTGCCAGCCCCGCTCGCTTGGAGCGAATCGTGCCTCGTCCCCGCCAGCGTGTGTCTCTCCCGTAAGTTGGCCCACTCTTTGCGTTCTCCTCGCGTCTGAGACTCGGCTGCCGCGGAGGGCAGCACGTGGACGAGGCGTGCCATGACGGTTCTGGTCGTGGATGACACCGATACCGCTCGCGACGTCGTGCAGCGAATCCTTCGTTTTCACGGCGTCAACGCCTTCGGCGCCCGCAACGGGCCCGAAGCACTCTCACTTCTGGACCAAGTCGCACCCGATCTCGTCCTCCTCGATGTGTCGATGCCCGAAATGGACGGATTGACCGTTTTGGAGCGGATCCGCGACAACCCACGCTGGCACGGCACGCCGGTCGTCATGATGAGCGCGATCAGCGATGAGGAACTGGTGGGCAGGGCCTTTCGGCTTGGCGCGTGCGAATACCTGGTCAAGGCCGAGTTCTCCGCGCCCAGGATGCTGGAAATCGTGCGGCGCCACGCACATGGGAATGACGCGTGAGGGTTGCCGCACACGGGGTTTGGCGAATCAGAATTCTTTGTATCGCAAAGTCAGAAAAAGACGGAGGCAACCGGGTGAGGGTTGCCTCCGATCAGGTATTGGCTGCGGCCGCTCATAAGCCGAGTTCTGTTCCCGGCTCGACCGCGAGGTCGGGCCAGGTGCGACCATTTCTCTGGGACGCGCGTCGCCGCGCGCCTCAAGCGACCTACCCGCGAATGTGAGGCGTGAAGTGTGAGCTCCAAGCCTCGCGCCCCGGGCCGGGGCTCTCCGCATATTTGGTCTTGCTGCCGGTGGGGTTTGCCCTGCCGCCCGAGTCACCCCGGACGCGGTGCGCTCTTACCGCACCATTTCACCCTTGCCGGACGGGAGTGCTGAGGACTGAGTGCTGAGGACCGAGTGAAGCGAATTCCGCTCAGTCCTCAGCACTCAGTCCTCAGCACTCACCGCCTTGGGCGGTATCCTTTCTGTTGCACTTTCCGTCGGATTGCTCCGCCTTGAGGTTATCAAGCACCGTTGCCCTGTGCAGCTCGGACTTTCCTCACCCGGACGTAAGAAAACCCACGGCCGGGCGCGGCCGCCACGGCTGCCGCAGCCGATACACAGGTATTATACGAATTTCGCGCGGCCAGGTCTTACCGATGATTCAAATATGAGCACCGACATCCTGAGCACGGTTCCGCTGTTCGCCAAGCTGCCCCTGGAAGAGCGGGCGGAGCTGGAGGCGTTGCTGAAGACGCAGGAATACCCCGCCAACCGCCCCGTCGTCTGGCTGGGCGAAAAAGGCGAGGACTTTTACATCGTCAAACACGGCAAAGTCGTCGTCTCCTGCCCTGATGAATCCGGCAAGGAGGTGATCCTCAATCACCTGGGCCCGGGCCAGTTCTTCGGCGAGATCTCCTTGCTTGACGGCGGCCCGCGCACCGCTACTGTCCGAACCGCCATCGATTCGGCCATGCTGATCCTGTCGCGCGACGACTTCCTCGAGTTCCTGCGGAAGCACCCCGACGCCGCCATCTACATGCTCGGGATCCTGGGCCAGCGGCAGCGCGAGACCAACGAAAAGCTCCGCGGGATTCGGAACGTCAATCAGGCCGTGGCCGAGAAGCAGTCGCGGTGGAACCTGATCGCCGAGCGGATCGCCAGCATCAGCGCCAGCCAATGGTTCGTGCTTTTGAACCTGCTGTTCTTCCTGATCTGGACCAGCGGCAACGTCCTGCTGAAGCGATGGGGCGGCACGCCCTGGGACGATCCCCCCTCGTTCGGGACACTCGGCTTCCTCGTGACCATCGAGGCCCTGTTCATTTCGCTGTTCGTGCTGATCAGCCAGGGACAACAGGGCGAGCGCGACCGGATCCGGGCGGATCTCGATTACCAGGTGAACCTCAAAGCCCACCAGGAAGTAATGCAGCTTCACCAGAAACTGGACCGGCTTCAATCAGTCGTGGCGCAGTCCACGGCGACAAAGTCGGAGGCCGCGTAGTTGGAAAGTGCGGGAGCGTAACCGCGGCGCGCCACGCGTCGGGTCGCATGCCCCCTTGCTTCCCTCTCCCGGTGTTCCGGGGCAGGGTTAGGGAGGGGTTCGCCCGATCGACTCTCTTCGGCCAACCCCCCGGCCCCGCCCCGGGGTACCGGGCGAGGGAAGAGGTCATCCGAGCAACGCCTTCGCGCGCTGGGCCAACTCGATGAACCGCTTCCGCTCCCCCGCCGGATCGGCCCCGCGGCCCGACTCGGCCAGGACGATCACGTTACTCATGCTCGCCCGTCCCCGTGCCGGCGAGTTCCGCACCACCATCCCAAACTCGGCCACCGCCGCGGCAAAACGGAAGTCGGCCGACTCGGCGCCGGGTGGATTCTTCGAATCGCGCCCGATGAACTGGATCATCTCCTCGGGCGCATCGACCGTGCGATGAAAGCGCACACGAAGCGTGAGGAGATCCATGGAAGACGCGGCGGACGCGGCGGGAATGATTTCATAAAGCGCCGTCACAGCCTGCCCCGCCGCGACACGCTCCCCTGCCCTTGCGGTCGGCCGATCCGATGCAGCGCTCCCCTCGTACCCGATCAACCGGTACGACATGGCGGCGGAAGGGTTGAACGCGACTTCCGTCCGGACATCCTCGGCCACGATCCCGTTGCCCCCACGAGCCTTGACGTGAATGCGCGCCAGCCGATTCGCCGGTGCCCACGGGCACCGGGCGATTTCAATCCCCGCCCCGAACAGGGCGCCCGGCGCCGGGGCCGGATCATCATATGCGAACGCATTGATCAGCCCCTCGATCTTGATCGACTCGCGCAGGGGAAGGTGACTCTCTAACAACGCCTGGCGCAGCTCATCATAGGAAGCGGTGTCCGCGCCCAACGCGAACGCGGAAACCGGATGGTCCGCGACGCTGACGAACGGATCCGCATCGCTCGGCGCCGCCCCAATGCCCATCGCCGCCGGCGTGGGTTCCGGCCGCACCGACTCCAGCGGAATCAGAACCGGCGCATGCGACGTCGCCCGCTCGTTCACCGCGACCGCGCTCTGTCTCAACAGGGAAAACAACACCAGCCAGATCACCCCGACGACAATCACGATCGACGCCGCGAGGCTGACCGCGAACGCGACCCGCCCCCGAACCACGGCGCGCCGATCCACCGGCCGTGGCCTGGAACCTTCGCGAAATTGCAACTCGATCGCCGCGTAATGGATCGCCTCCAGTCCGGCCGTCTCCTCGCTGGCCAGTCCGTCTGTGATCACCCGCGCCGCGGCCCGAACCTCCTCGACGAACCGCCGGTCGGCGGCGCTCGCCGCCAGCCGTGCCTCCACCGCCTCGCGCTCGGCCCCCTCCAACTCGCCGAGCGCGTACGCCGTCAGTTTCATCTGGTCGATTTCGCGATTCATGGGGCCTCGCCAAGTCGCTGGCGGAGCGTCTTGATCGCCGTGTGCAGCAGGAAGCCGACGTTGGTCACGCTCAGGTCCGTCACCTCGCTGATCTGCTTGTACGACATTCCGTGCTGGAACTTGAGGCGGACGACTTCCTGCTGGTTGGCCGAAAGAGTCTGCAACGCCCTCACAACATTTGCATACGCATCCTGCCACTCGAGCGTCTCCCCCGGCTCCGCCTCCCGGCTTGCATACTCCTCGCCAACGGCGTCGCCCATCACCCGCATCCGCCGCTCCTTCCGTCGAATGTCGATCGCCAGGTTGCGACACACCGCGTACAGCCACTCCCGCGCGTGCCCCTCCACCCGCTCCCGCGGCTCGGCGCACAACCGGACAAACGCCTCCTGCACCACATCCCGCGCCCGCTCCGCGTCCCCGCCGAGCAGGTGCTGCGCATACGCCACCAGCGACAGCTCGTACTGTCGCAACGCCGCGCGGACGAACTCCGTATCCGAGCCGGACCGTAGGCCCGCCCGCTCCTCACGCCTTCCCACCGAATTGTCGCGCACTGAATCCACAACGAACTGGCCGACCCGTTTCTTAGACGAAATAGCCCGCCGTTGTTGTACTGCACGGAAGCACTTGGGACGGCAGGCTTTCGGCGGTATCATACAATGGAACGCAGGACATGGTTGATCTGATCGAACAACATCGCTCCGCCATCGCGGATCTGTGTCGTCGCCTCGGCGTTCGCAAGCTGGAATTGTTTGGCTCCGTGGCCCGCGGCGACTTCGATCGAGCCGAGAGTGACGTAGATTTCTTGTGCGAATTCGACGAGAACCCCATTGGGCTCGCCAACCGTTTTTTCGAGCTTTTGGAGGGTCTCGAACAGTTGTTGGGTCGGAAAGTGGACCTGGTCAGCAGCCGCGACGTCAGCAATCCCTACTTCCTCCAAGTCGTCAACCGGGATCGGGTCACCCTGTATGCGGCCTGAATCTGCCAAGCTGCTGACCGACATGTTGCAGGCGGTCAACCACATGACCGACTACACGCGCGGGAAGACTCGGGACGCCTTCCTCAACGACAATCAACTTCGGGACGCAGTTCAATTGGAACTTCACGGTCATCGGTGAGGCTCTCTCGCAGCTGTATAAGGCTGATGCAGCGACCGCGGAGCGCGTCACCGAGTGGAATCGCATCATCGCGTTCCGCAATCAACTCATCCACGGGTACGGTGTCATCCGCAACGAAATCACTTGGGACATCATTCAAAACACGGTGCCCGTGCTGCGGACTGATCTCCAGGCGCTGCTCGCTCCGACGGGCGGTCCCAAGCCATAGACGCGCCCCTGTCATAGTCTAAGTCGCGTAATCAGGCGTGTCCGTCTCGCCGTTTAGCTGCTATAACCCTCCCCCTATGTCCGAAGGCGTTCCACTCGAAAACGAATCGGCGCCGACGGCCCCCGAGCCGCCGAAGGGGGCGTTGGCGATCATCTTCTTCATCGTGCTGATGGACCTGCTGGGGTTCGGGATCATCATCCCGCTATTGGCGTTCTACGTGCCGGATTTCCAGCACAACCCGCTGAAGGTGACGGCGCTCTTCTCGGTCTACTCGATCTGCCAGTTCATTGGCTCGCCGGTCCTGGGGCTGATGAGCGACCGGTTCGGCCGCCGGCCCGTGCTGGCGCTCTCGCAGGCGGGCAGCGCGATCGGGTACGTGCTGCTGGCGATCGCCGCGTTCGACTGGCACAACCCCGCGACGCGGCTCACGCTCGTCTACGTCTCGCGCATCCTGGACGGGTTCACCGGCGGCAACATCGCGACCGCCCAGGCCTACGTGAGCGACGTCACCACGCCACAGAATCGTGCCAAGGGAATGGGGATGCTCGGCGCCGCATTTGGGATCGGCTTCTCCATCGGCCCCGCGCTCGGCGGCATCGCCGGGCACTGGAGCCTCAGCCTCCCCGGCTGGATCGCCGCGGCGTTCAGCGCGCTGGCCGCGGCGCTCACCTGGGCCCGCCTGCCCGAGAGCCGCACGCATCGGCCCACCGAAGCCGAGAACTGGCTGCACCCCGGCCGGTTCGCGCCGATCCTCCGCAAGCCGGCGCTCCTCCAGTTGCTCGTCGTGGGCTTCTGCATCATGGCGGCCTTCGTCATGATGGAAAGCACGCTGACGCTCTTCGTCAACCGGGTCTTCGGCTGGGGCGAGTTGGGCGTGGGGCTCTACTTCCTGTTCGTCGGGTTCGTCATCGTCTGCGTGCAGGGCGGAATGATCGGCCGCCTGACCAAGAAGTACGGAGACTGGCCCCCCTGTATCGTCGGCCCATTTCTCGTCGCATTGGGGATGATCGGCCTGATCGCCGTCGCGTACGTCGACCCGCGACTGTCCTTTGGCCTGGCAATGACGATCCTCCTGATCGCCGGCGCGATCAACGCCTGCGGGCGGAGCTTTCAGCAGCCGACGCTGTCGTCGCTGCTCTCCAAGTTCAGCGACCGCAACGAACAGGGCGTGGTCTTCGGGCTTTATCACGGGCTGAGCAGCCTCGCCCGCGTCGTCGGCCCGATCGTCGCCGGGTTTGCGTATCCGCTCATGCGGAATTCGGGGCAGTTTCTGGTCGCGGCAGTCATCGCGGTTGCGATGGGCGCCTGGACGCTCGGGCTGCGTCGCCCCACCCCGGACCAAGGCGTCCCGGAAGCGACCGCGGAGGCGGCGCTGGAGCGAGGGTAACTCCTGACGCTCGCAACCGGCCACTGCGATGCGGTATAATTCCCGCATGGTAAGAGCCGTCAGACAACAGGTGACCGTCGGCCCAGACGGCTCGGTTGCGATTCGCTCGTCCGAGTTGCCACCGGGGGCTCGCGC
>DASXMX010000088.1:0-5016 GCA_036495445.1 Tepidisphaeraceae bacterium | reverse complement strand
CGCGCCCCAATCGAGGTTCGGCTCCAGCCCCGACGTGTGCTGAAGGAGCTGCGCGACCGTCACCCGCGACATTTCGGGGTTCATCTTCGACGCCAGCTCCGGAAAGATCGATCCCATGGTCGTGCCCATCGCCAGCTTCTTCTGGTCGATGAGCTGGCCGATCAGGGTCGCCGTCATCGCCTTCGTGCAGGAGCCGAGGTGGATCAGGTCGGATGGGGTGGCCGGCGTCCTGTCGCCCGCCCTGCGCACCCCCGCGGCCCCGAGGGCCGAGAGGCGGTCGCCATCGATAATGGCCGCCCAGAGGGCGGGCATGGAAGCGTTTTTCGCGAGGGTCTGCCGGAGCAACGGCGACACGTCCAGCGGGTCGGCCCGGCCCAGGCCGGGGAATAGCGCGATAACAAATGCGGCGACAAGCAGCGGAACCCGCCGGGACATTTGCCGATTCATGACCGTTACCCCGTCAGTGAGACGCAAGCCGTCCGACGTGAAACCAAGAGCCTGCTTCCGATGTTCGCCTTGCGGGAGCCATCTTTCAAGTCACCCCGGCTCACGCGACAAACCGCCCCTTTCCCGCGGCGCGGATGCTCTTACGTGCGGAAAGTGCCGTTTTGTGGGCACCGCTCGCGTTCGATCAGCATTCCGCCTCGGTTCGCCGAACGAACTCCTCGATGCAATCCGCCACCTGGTCCACGGCCCACCGACACTCGGGGATGGGCGTCCCGTCGCGCGTGATGCCCACGCCGCCGCCGACGCACGTGACGAAGGCGTACCGCCCGTCCGGCCCGTCGAACGTGAAGACGACCTGATCGCAATGCCACAACGTTGTCATTCGTTTCCAAGTGCCGGCGAAGGTCGGAAGGTGGCGAGGCGATCCTCTAGCCCGCAGGGACCGCCGTTTCAAGTCGCCGCGTTCAGCCAATCCAACAGCGCGCGGACGTCCAGCGGCTTGCGCAGGACGATCTCCGCCCCGAACTCCACCGCTTTGGCCAGCAGCGATTCGTCGGTGCTTCCAGTGCAGATCGCGACGCGAATCGATCGCCCTTCGGTCCGGATCCGCTCCAGCACATGAGTGCCCAAGCCGTCCGGCAGGTCCATGTCCAGGATCGCGCAGTCCTGTCCGTCGAGGCGCGCCAGCCCGTCCGCGACGGACCCGACGGGGCTCGTCTGATAGCCGAGCCGCTGCAGCAACAGCGTCAGTGCTTCCCGCGCGACCCGATCGTCTTCGACGATCAGGACACTTCTATTCCGCATGTCGTCGTTGGATTGCAAGCTGCCTTCGGTGGAAGGCCGGAGGGGGGAGCTTCTGCGACGCAGAACCTGCTCATGCTATCCGGCAGACCTGGAATGGGAAAGGCTTAAATAAAAACGGCTCGTCCGGGCGCCGTTCAATTCCGCAATCCCGATCAGTCCCGGCGAGCCCCGGCTGTCACCCGGCCGAACGTCGGCCGGCGTGGCGCAATGTGACACATCGTGGCGCGCCGGGGGCCTTATCTTGCCCAACAACGCCGCCGGGGTTGCCCGGTTCGCCGACCCCACGCGCGAGCGTAATTGCAGAAACGCGCTCGAAACGTGCCCGTCCCGCTTACCGGGTCGGCCCTCTCCGGTTCCGATGCGAATCTCGTATTGACAACAATTAAGAATGTCACGAATGCCATTCGGTTAAGCCCTAACCCCTCGCGAAGCTGGAAGCAACCTACCGGTGAAAATGGTATTCGCAACAGAAAAACAAGATTGTTTGATCTCTGGATTCATGATGTCCCCGCGGGCCGGGTCAGTGTAAGGCCAATGCGACCACCGCGAGGGCCAGATCGGTGAGTGCGCGGAACCGCCAGGCGGTGCGACGGATCGGTTCGGAGGAGGTCATGGCGCAGACGGCGAGCATGAGGAAGCCGTTGGCGGAGATGCTCCAGATGGCCATGACGAGCAGTTCGCCGGCGAGCGGGAGCCTGACCTGGGCAGACCAGGCCCAGCGTGTTCTCCGACCGGGCGAGCGGCTCGGCCCAATCTCGCAACGTCTGCCGGAGGGATCGAATGAGAATTCGCTTCCACATAGGGATCGGTGAGGACATGTGGCTTCGTACCCGATGTGCAAGTCGAAAGGAAACGGCGAAGTCGGGAGGTCGCGGCGGTGGCGTGATAATGACGTGATCCAATCCGCGCGAGTGCCTCGCGCGTTAAGAGCGGCGGTCGCGGGATGGGCTCCGGCTGTTAATCCCGGCGATGTCCCACGCAACAATATGACAATCGTCTCGCCGCGAGGGGACATTATGGGACATTTTGGGACATGGATCAGTGCCCATGTGCCTCCCCCGGTTCGCCCGGGTTCATCCGTTTGAGGAAGAGGGTCAGGAGCACGCAGGCCAGCGCGCCGATCGCGAGGAGTTTGAAGACGTCGATGTAGGAGAGCATCTGCGCCTGCTGGAGCAGCGTCTGGGTGATCGAGGCGAACGCCTTGTGCTGGGCGTCGGGCGGGCTGGCGCCTTGCTGGATGAAGTGATCGGCGGCGTGGGCGAGCGCCTGGCGGTAGGGGGCGTGGTAAGAGGCGATGTCGCCGACCAGGCGGTTCTGGTGGAACTGGGACCGGCGGGCGAGCATCGTGGTGACGAACGAGATGCCGACGCTCCCGCCGAGGTTGCGCATGGCGTTGATCAGGGCCGAGGCGTTGTTGCTCTTGCCGGGCGGCAGGCCGATGTAGGCGATCGTATTAATGGGCACGAAGAGGAACGCCAGGCCGCTGGCTTGGTAGACGCGGGCCATCGCCAGCGTCCGGAAGGAGGCGTTCATGTCGATGTGGGTGAGGTGGTACATGCTGGCCGCCTCGATGATCAGGCCGAAGGCGATCAGCCACTTGGGCTGGACCTTGTTGACCAGGAAGCCGACGACCGGCATGAGGGCCATGATGAAGAACCCGCCGGGCATCAGGATCAGGCCGGCCTTCGTGGCGTCGTAGTGGAAGAGTTCCTGCACGAGCTGCGGCAGCAACTGCGTCGTCGAGAGCAGGATGAAGAAGACGGCGAACATCACGACCGTCGTGAAGAAGAAGCCGAGGTTCTTGAACAGCGGCAGGTCGACGATGGGGTCGGGCGTGATGAACTCCCAGACGATCATCCCCAGGATGCCGGCGGCGGCGAGGATCGCCATGATCGTGATAAACCGCGAGCCGAACCAGTCGTCCTCCTGTCCCTTGTCGAGCACGACCTGCAGGCAGCCGAGCCCGATCGCGAGCATGCCGAAGCCCAGGTAGTCGATCTTGAGGCCGCGGCTCCAGGCTCCCTCGTGTTCCTTCCTGGCGGCGTCGGAGTCCTGCACGAGCAGGTAGGTGAGGATAAGGGAGACGATGCCGACGGGGATGTTGATGTAGAAGATCCAGCGCCAGGAGTAGTTGTCGGTGATCCACCCGCCCAGCGCCGGCCCGACCGCCGGGGCGACGACGACCGCGACCCCGTAGAGGGCGAACGCCATGCCGCGCTTCTGGGGCGGGAAGGTGTCGGCGAGGATCGACTGCTCGCTGGGCGCCAGCCCGCCGCCGCCCGCGCCTTGAAGGACGCGGAAGAACAGCAGCAGCGGCAGGTTCGGGGCGATGCCGCAGAGGAACGAGCTGGCGGTGAACGTCGCGACGCAGGTCATGTAGAACCGCTTGCGCCCCATGACTGAGGCGAGCCAGCCGCTGATCGGGAGGATGATCGCGTTGCTGACCAGATAGCTGGTGAGCACCCACGTGCTCTCGCTCTGCCCGGCGGCCAGCGACCCGGCGATGTGTCGCAGCGCGACGTTGGCGATGGACGTGTCCATCACCTCCATGAACGTCGCCAGCGAAACGGTGACGGCGATGAGCCACGGGTTGACCGTCACGTGGCGCAGGTCGCGCGGGCGAAACGGACGCGGCTTGCGCGGGGCCCGCGAAACGGGGGATGCGGCGGTTTGAGCCATGCGAAACGCTCGCCCGCGCACCAACAAACGCGGTGCCTCCGCCACCGGCCGGGGGCAGCCCGGCATCGTCTGTACCGCTCTCCCAATGTGACGGGATCGACGGTAATGGGTCGGGGGGGCGCGCGCCGATAACGTATGTAATAAGGGTTCCAGCCCCCCGCGGAACACATCGCGGCGGGCCGATGCTATGATCGAACTTTCTGCCGAACTTCTGGAATCGACGCTTCGCGGGCTCAGGGCCGATAAGGTTCACAACCGCAAGCACCCCCGCGCCCCGATGCGGGTGAAGCTGACGCTTTACCCGATCGCGGACCGGGCGATCGGCAAGCCCAAGGAAGTCTGGACGCGCGACCTGTCGAGCGGGGGGATCGGGCTGCTCAGCCCTGAGCCGATGCGGGCCGGCTCCACGTTCATCATCCGTCTGCCCCGCAACGACGGCGGCAAGCACCTTCACCTGCTGTGCACCGTCAAGAACTGCGAGCAGCAGGCCAAGGGGGTTTATGCGGTGGGGGCAAGCTTCGTCGAAGTCAATCACTCGGCGGCTCAATCCGCCGACGACGAAGTCAAGCGCATCAGCCAGGCGATCCTCGCCTGAGCCGACGGTTTTCTCCTCTGATCATTTGAATTCCCCACGCCTCGCGGCACGCCGTGCGCCCGGCTTGGCCGCCGGGCTGGGCGAAATGAAAAGCCCCCGCCGATTGGCGGGGGCTTCGGAGGCAATCCCAACGTTGTGGGTAAGCCTTATTGCCCGGTCAGGACGGTCGTCGCGTCCAGGCCGGTCGCGTAGAGGCGGCCGGTGCCCGGGGTGGCGGACTTGTCGAAGTCGTAGACGTAGGCGCAGCTGCCGCCGGCGGTGCTGCCGGGCAGGGCGATGTCGTCCAGGACCGTGCTGGCGTTGTTCAGCGGGTTGATCGCAACCGACTGCATGTACGGGCCGTACGGGCCGCTGGCGGCCCCGGCGACGAAGGCGGCGCCGTTCCCGTCGGTCTGGGTCGTCATGTCGGTCCAGAACTGGCTGGACGAGACCCACGTCGTGCCCGAGCCGGCGCCGGGCAGCTTGTCGGTGTGCTGCAGCTTGTACAGCGC
>DASXMX010000087.1:0-36464 GCA_036495445.1 Tepidisphaeraceae bacterium | reverse complement strand
CCGCCCCCCCGGCGCGAAACCGCCAAGCGGTCTTGCGGCGTAGCCGAAGCGGCGATGCTCCCGCTGTGGCGAGGCAAGAAAGCAAATGGGATTTCGGGCTACTGGCTGTTCCCGGCGTCCGCGTCCGGGCCGCCGTCGTGGACCTCTTGCCAGGTCAGCGCGCGGGTGGGGTGAAACGACATGTACATCGGGTCGAACGCCGTAAAGGTATCCACGTGGGCGTCGGCGAACAGGACGTTGTTTCCCCCGCGATGCATCAGGAATCCGCCCTCGTCGGGAAAGGCCAGCAATGGCCTGCCTTCGTCGCTGTAGTCCGCGTCGCTGGTGGTGTAGTTGCTGGTGCTATACGGGCGGGGGTAGGCCTGGATCTCGGTGATGTCGCCGCTGAGGATGAACTGCGACGAGATCTTGATGTCGGTCAGCTTCATCGCGTTGCGGCCGTTCACGGAGGACCAGATCGCGGCAATGAAGTAATTGCGAACGCGGCCGGGGAAGGCGGGGCAGTTGTAGGCGGGGGAATCCGGGTCGCCCATGTAGGGGATCATCTCGATCGTCCACGCCGGGCCCTCGCTGTCGTCGGGCTGCCCGGGCGGCCAGGTGTGCCAGCCGGACCAGGCCGGCAGCGACCCTTTGTTGTTATTCGCGTACATTTGGAAGGCGTAGCCGAGCTGACGGAGCTGCGCCGCGCATTTGACGCGATGGGCCGACTCGCGGGCCATGTGCAGCGCCGGCAGCAGCAGGGCGAGGAGGATCGCGATCACGCCGATGACGACCAGCAGTTCGACCAGTGAAAAGCCGCTGTGCGTGCGTCCGTGATGTGCGCCGTGCTCGGGCATGATGGGCATCTCATGCGTGGGGGTGTCCGCCGTGCTTGTGACGTTCGGTGGGGTAGAAGTCGTCTGAGTCCGCGCCATATTCCCTGGCTTCCCGCGGTCCCTCCGGCAGCACTTCGAGCGGCCCGCCCGCCAAGCTTGCAACCGGCTGCTGGGGCGCATCGGCCGCCGCGGCGGCCATTGCCGCTTCGACCTCCGGATCGACGTCCGCATCATGCGGCGCGGCGAAGCTCGGCGCCGGAGCCTTCTGCGGTGGCTTGGGCGAGACGACGTTCCAAAGCGAAAGCGTCTTGGCCTCCGGCGGGCGGGTCAGTCGGCCGAACGCCAGCAGGTTGATCACGGTCGGCCAGATGCCGCCGATGACGATCAACGTGCCGAGGAACCACGTCAGCATCGGGTGGGCGGCCCACCAGGCGTATCGGTATTTCACGCCATACTGCCGGTGCATCGCGTCCAGGAACTCGATCACCGACGGGAATTCCGCGACGGATTTCCCATTCGGCTCCACAACCGCAACCTGCGGGCGATACGGCGTCTGCGTGATGACGCAGCGCGGGAGCCACTCCGCGACCGATTTGCCGTCCTTCACCACCGCATTGCCGTCCCAATATCGGCCCGTGACGAGATAGACCTTCTTCGTCCCGCCATTCGGATTGGGAACCCAATGCGGATAGACGACCGAATCGCTGAACAGGCGAATATGGTCGTACTCCTGCGTGAGGCCGTTCTCGAACTGCTGCTGGCCCGATAGCAGCAACCCGTATCCGCCCATGTTGACGCCATAGAGCTGGCCGCGGGTGTGGTCGAAGACCACCCCGAAGATCAGCCCCAGGACGATGGCGATCATCACCCAGTGAACGCGATGCAGTGCAGTGATTCCCATGACAGCCCACCTACGTCATTGAGCCCCGGACTGGTCCGCCCCCGCCGCCGTGACGCCCGACCAGGAGAGCATCCGTGTCGGATGAAACGTGATCCGGGCGGGGTCAAACTCGGCGAACGTGTCCACGTGCAGGTCGGTGAACAGGACGTTGTTCCCGCCCCGGTGCATCAGGAACCCGCCGTCGTCAGCGAAGCAGAGGCATGCCATCCCGGCGTCGTCGCGGTCGTAATCGTCGGTCTGCGTCGACGACGTTCCCAGCGGCGCCGGGTAAAGCGCCGGCTGGGTCATGTCGCCGGAGAGGAGGAATTCGCTGCTATGGCGGATGTCGCTGAGCTTCGTCGCGTGCATCCCGTTCGCGTTCGCCCACACGGCTTCGATGAAGTAGTTGTGCAGCTTCATCGGGTCCTGCGGGAAGGACGGGCACTGGTAGACCGCCGAATCGGGCGACAGCCAGTCGGCGAGTTTGCCGCACCAGGACGGCTCCTGGCTCGAATCGGCGGGAAACGCCGTCGAATGCCACCCCGACCAGCTCGGCAGCCACCCCTTGTTCGAGTTGGCGTACATCTGCAACGCGAACCCGATCTGGCGGAGGTTCGCCTGGCACTTGATCCGCTGGGCGTTCTCCCGAACGACCCGCAGCGCCGGCAGCAGCATCGCGATCAGCACGCCGATGACGCCAATGACCACGATCAACTCGACCAAGCTGAACCCGTTGTGCGGGCGTCCGCGACGCATTGGGCCTCCACGTCCCGGGTATGCAGGGTACCCCATCCTATCTTAATACCGCCGCCGGCGGGCGCTTCGTGACAGGCGGGCAAAGGCGCGTGACGGAAATCGGGAGGGCGAGGCTCCTGCCGAGCCGTCCCTTTGGCATCGCTATCACGGATGACCTGGGCCCAGCGTGACCTTCCCCCGCCTTGTTTGGTGATAGACGGCAAACCAAAGGACCAACGTGACCAGGATCGTCCCGCTGATCTCACAACGATCACCCCGATGTTCCGTGTGGGACTCGATGCCGTCGCCGGTGGCGTGACGGTGACAAACGACTCCAGGCTGAAGTCCTTGGCTACGGCATGGCTCGGCGTGGGATCCTCAAAGTCCATGACCGACTGCGAGCCGGGCTTTTCGTTGCTCCCGAAGTCCTCCTCCACGATCCGCTTTGGAAATGCGACATCGGTGATCGTCGGATTGTACTCGATCGATGCCCTGCGCATTTCGCGCCCGCCGTTGTACTTCTGGTACGCCCGGACTGCCCAGTGAAACGATGGATCAATAACGACCCAACCCGGATAGAGATCGGTACGTGGAGCACGAGTCGACCTCCAGATCAAATCAAAATCGAGGCGAATGCACTTTTTTCCGTCAACATCCACGTTGCGGGCGGACTTGATCTTCAGACCGCCGTTCTTGATCAGCCCTAACAAGCTGTATCCGCCAAACTCCTCTGCCACGAGTCCCCGGTAATCCCTTAATTGTTCCGTCCATGGCCTGCTGCCTTTCTGAGTTTGCTTGTAGTTGCTGATCACATACGGCCGTCCTTGTTCGCGGTCCGCCTCGAATCGGTATTGAGGGTTCACTACATCGATGACGATGCCCGGCGGGACGACGCCGATCACGCTGGATTCAGATCGGATTCCTCCGAAACGATCATCGAAGATCGTTCGGCACCGGCTGGTGTGTTGACGGACGACCCTGCGAGTGCCGTCGTATGGGTAATCCTTATGGTGATACACGTAACGCATCTCCCAGCGGCTCACCGTCGCCTCCAGCCGGGCATATTCGGCGGGGGCTTGGGCCAGGAACTGCGCCCGCCAGTCGTCCGGTTGTGTCGCGGACGCCGCCCCAAAGCAGGGGCTAAGCAGGCACATGAGCAACGCCAGATACAAGGGCGATCGAGCCAAAGCCGGCGGCACATCCGCGCGATTGGGCTGTGTCATTACGGTTACGACGGAGCCGCCGCGGATCGCTTTCATTCTTGATAGTGTTCGCTCGATGTGCCGGTGGGGGTACGAACCATTTCATCCTGGCAGCGGCCGCGTTGTCGGGCCGGGGTTCGGTCTGGGAGGGACCCAGAGGGAGACGTCGCGGAACTGGCCGCCTTGCTTGCGCGTTCGGCCGGCGCCGAAGCCGGGATACCAGGAGTGTTGCGGCCCGTCGGTGGGGTAGAACAGGCCGTCCTTGGAGTTACAACGGGAGTAGACCAGCGGGCGCTCGGGGCCGCCGGGCGGCGCGGGCTTTACCAGGACGTATCCCATGGGTCCCCAAGCGTCGACCGGCGGGGCGGGCAGGCAGGCGGTGACCTCCTCGATGCTCGCGGGCCAGCGATGGTGGTCGAAGCGGAACAGGTGGCACGCCAGCGCCATGGCCGCCAGGTTCTGCTCCATCTGGCCGCGATGAAGCTGAACGACGAACCGGTCCCGCTGTTCGGTCGTGAACTGCCCGGCGGCGGCCTCGCGCCGCAGAACGCCGGCAAAGGCGGCCGCGGGGTCCTTTGTGTCGAACAATTCACGAATCAATTCACTCGCCGCGGTGAGCTGCAGCTTCTTCGTGTCGGCCGGGTCGGCGGTGAGCTTGACGTCGGCGGTGATGACCTCCAGTCGGTCGGTCGCGACCAGGCGCACGCCCAGCGCCACCAGTGGCTGGATCAAAAACTCGGCCCGGTCGTCCAGGAGATCGGCCAGATGAAGCAGGTCGCGAACGCGCTCGACGGCCGCCGCGTGGTTGCCGAGCGCGTGCTCCTCGAAGGCCGCGTCGCCCACCTCGTTGGCCAGCGCCCGGCAGCCGTTGAGGTAAGGCAGGACGACCTTGCCGTCCGCGCCGCGCAACACCGGCCAATGCGCGATGTTCAGCGACCTCGCCTCATGCGCCAGCTCACGGGCCGGTGCGTTGAATGCATAGCTGGCGGTCTCCAGCCGCTGCCACGCGGCCGGGTACGGCGGATAGGCGCCGAACGCCAGCGGCGACGCCGCCGGGCACATGATGTTCCTGCGATACCCCTCCTCGACGCGCGCGATCGCCCGCTGATAGAGCGGCCACGCGTCATCCCCCGGCTGCGAGGCCGGCGTCGTCGCGGGCGGCGGCGTCGGCTGATTGTCGCGGGCGACCTGCGGATACGCCGGAGGAACTTCCTGAATGGCCGGTGCGGACGAATTCCCGTCGCCCGGCATCGCGATCACCCGGCGTTCCGACGGCGCGCTCACCACTCGATACACGACGACCGCGCCGCCGCCCCCGATCAGCAATGCCACCAGGATCGTGACAGCCGCGGTCTTCCCTTTGGTCCACGCCATACGTTTCATTGCTCCCGTCCGATTGTTCGTGTTTCATCGGGATGTTGGGGGCGTGTTAGCTGCTAATAGTCTCTCGATCTCAGCCTCGCCATCACGTGCCCACGGATTGAAATCGCCGAGCAGCGTTCCGTTCCGATCGACGAGCAGAGTTGTGGGGAACGACCGAATCCCATAGGCCGCCGTCGTAGCGCCGCGCGTTTTCGCCGCGGAGTGAACGATGCGCGTTTCGCCGCCGCCGTCCAAGGCCACCGCAAATGGCAATTCGCGGCCGTTCCAGTGTTGCTTGCGAATCGGTTCGAGCTTCTGGTCGAGTTCAGCGACTGAGCCGACCGAGTCGTCGTGGACACCGATAATGACCAGTCCCTGTGCGTGGAACCGGTCATGCAGTTTCATTAACTGCGGCATGGCCGCAACGCACGGCCCGCACCAATAGCCCCAAAAGTCGAGCAGAACCAGTTTCCCGCGCAGATCCGCAAGTTCGATCGGACCACTGTTCTTCCACGCTTTGATCTGTCTCAACTCCGGGGCGGGATGGCCAAACAGTTCCGCGGAAGTTTCGATTGGGAGGTCCGGTTGAAGTTTCAGCTCAGTCCGTCCGGGCGCGATGCGGATGAAACGGTATGCAGAATCGGAATCGGTGCCGTAAACATCGAGCATGAACTCGCCAGGCGGTAACAGGATCTCAAATCGGGCGCCCTTGAAGTCCCCCTCGAGCGTGCCGGTCAACCGCTGTCCTGGCCAGCAGGGATACACGATCGTCCGCTTGATTTGACGGCCGACCTGCCAAAGGCCGAGGCTGCTGACCTCGCCCACGACGTGGCAGAGCGGCCGAAGGCGAATTTCGTGAACCGCGGCACGGCCGAATTCTGAGCGGCGCACGTTCTCCATCGCGCCCAGTCGCCTCGACCGATCGACGATCCATAACGGCGCTGTCCCCCACCGCTGGAATTTGTTGCCAAAGACGGCACTTGCGTCCACGTCGGCTTCGCCGTTGGCATCGGTCAGCCGCGGTTCTGCCTTGCCCCCGGGTGGAAGGAACACCACGGATTGCGCGTCGGGCTTGCTGTCTCCAAACTCCCCGTATTGGCCGACCAACGCACTGGGGACGGGGCGTCCAGCGGCGTCCACTGCCCTGAGCCTTAGGGTGCCGGTTGCCGCTTCAACCGGCTGTGTTGCGGCAGCGCGCAAGGCGCCCCGTATCGTGACCGCACGACGCGCCGGGTCTTCTTGGTCAAGACAGGCGGCAAGGGCGTCCGCATCCGGTGCAAACTCCAGGTGTCCGTCGGCGTACCCGACCCACACGCCTTCCGGGTGGTGACGGATCGGCTCGTGAATGACGACCGTCGCCGCCGCGATCAATTGCTCTGAAAGAACGGCGGGACCCGGCGGGCTATAACTCAACTCGTCGTTGCCATCGGGCGTCAGGTGCATCGGCCAGACGCCATCATGCTGATACGCCTGTTCTAGCGCATCACGCAAAACTGTCCGAATTCCCGTTGCGCGATGCATTCGCTCCGCGTCAATAGGCGGTGTCGGCGGCGCAGCCGAGAGGTGCGGCGAAATGCCGACCGAGATTACGAGGATCGCCGCCCCGAGAAGTACGCGGATTCTGCCAGTGGGCCTGCGTTGCATTGGTAGCGAGCCTCCCATCCGAGAACCGGGACAAATCCTTTGGTGTTGTCATTAATCGTATGACGGATCCCCTGGTGATAGCTTTCATCCGGTTCACGAACCTGGCCGCTGAAGCTTGAGCGTCCCGAGATCGACTGGCGTCGCCTGCGCGCCCGGCGGCGACGGCGGGATCTGCACGTCTTTCACCACGGAACCCGCCGCGGCGCCCGAAATCGTGAGGCGGTACGCCCCCGGCAGCACCGGGCCGCCGGTGAAGGTCCCGGCCGCATCGACGACGACACTCGACCGCTGAAACTCCAGTACGAACACCCCGGCCGGTTCGATCGCGATTTCGTGGATCGGCAACGTCATACAACCGAGGAACCCCTGTCGGCGCTTCCACTGCGGTCCCTCGATTGTTCCGGCGACGGCCCGGCGGCGGGTGAGGTCGAGCTCGACGCGCGCGTCGGTGCCCGGATCGAATCGAATCTGTCCCATCAGGTTCATGCCGAGCATGTACATGTTGTACTGGCCCGGCGGCACGCGCTCGACCACGAAATGCCCGGCGGCGTCGGTCGTCGCCCACAACTCGAAGGGCGCGACGTGCCCGAGAAGCTGGCCGGTGGAAATCGCGACCTGTTTCTCCCTTGTCGTCGGCGCGTGGTCGAACCGAATCGTTCCTTCCACACGGGCGTACGGCCGGATGGTCAGCGTCGCGCCGGCCGACAGGTCCGCGGCCGACGCTTCGACAACGCCGTCAGTCGCCGCCACGACCGCGCCGAACGGTGGCTTGGGCACTATGACGGAGAAGCTGCCATCCGCCGCGGTGATCGTTTGCGGGCTGGTCGGCGGGCCGGTTCGCGGGTCCGGCGTGAGCTTCACATATTGAGTCTTCTCGAACGAAATCATCACGCGCGCCCCGGCGACCGGATGGCCCGCCGCGTCCCGGACGACGCCGCGGGCAATCGGCGAATAGGTGGCCGGTACCCGCTGAATCGCAGTTGCGGGCACATTCCCGTTTTTCGCCAGCGCGATCACGCGCGTGCGGCCCGGAAGCCCGATTAGTCGGCTGGCGACGAGGGCGCCTCCGCCCCCGACCACCAACGCCGCCGCGATCGTCACGGCCGCGGTCTTCGCCTTGGCCCACGCCATGAGTTTCATCGCTCCTTTCAAGGCGACGGCGTGATCATGCGCCGTCCCGACGCCCGCGGCGAGGGCCCGCGCCAACTCGGCCGGGACCGGAGCCGCGGTGGCCAACTGCAACGCAGCGTCCAGCGCGTCATCGGCGGTGCGGATCCCTCGCCGGGCCAGCAGGGCGCGGAGCGACGACAAGCCGCGATGTGCCCGTTTTCGCGCTGCTTCCTCGCTCATCCCCAGCCGTTGGCCGATCTCTGCAAATGCCCTGCCCTCCAGGAACCGCAGCACCAGGACGTCGCGTGCCGCGGCGGGCAGGTGGGCCATCGCTTCGTCCAGGAGCGGCGCCACGCGCTCCCACAGGGCCGCGCCGCCCGACGATGAATCGGGCAGTTCCGATCGTCCCTCGTCCCGGGCTCTCATTGCCGCCTCCCGCTCCCGCGCTGCCGCGGTCTTCGCCTCGCGCCGCCTTCGTCGTGTCTCGGCCCGGTGCAGGCTGCGCGCGGTGAAATGCGTCGCCCGGACCAACCAGCCGGACAGCAGCACGTCCGGACCGAGCCGGGCCGCCTTCTGCGCCAATGCCATGAACACAATCTGGGTGACATCCTGCGCCCGATGCGGGTCGTTGCGGCACTGTCGCATTGCCGCGGCATACACGACCGGGATGTGCCGCTCCACGAGCGCCGCGAATGCCTCCGCCGACCCACCCTCCGCATAGGCGCGCAGCAACTCGCGGTCGTCGGGCGTCGGTGCCTCTGGCATGTCCTCGGCCGCTGAAGTCATCACATAGCTATATCCGCCGATTGCCCGACCGGACCGAAAAAGCGTGCCCCCTCTCGTGACCGAGTTTACTTTCCCGCTTTCGTCGTTGGGGCGGGCGGCGCCGTCTTCGGCTTCTGCGGTCCGATCGGATGAAGCGCGTTCATCGGCCGCAGTGTAATGATACCGGTCAGGCGCGAGCTTTCAGCCAATCGTTTGGCCGTTGCCCGGGCAAAGCCTTGGGGGCAGGAGATCACCACGCCGTCAGAGCGTTCGGACGTGCGCAGTTGAAACATCCCGCTCGCGTCCGTCATTGTCGACGGCTGCGGCTGGGGCGCGGGGAGCCTGGGATCGGTGTAGAGGTTGACGGACCACGGACTCTTCGCGCCGATCACCTTTGCCCCGGCCACGGGTCCTCCGCCTTGGGAGACGACCTGCCCGTGGAGCTCAAAGCCGCCGTTCGGCGTTACGCCTTGCGGGCCAGGGTGATGAACACGGCCTGGGTGACGTCGTCCGCGTCTTGGGGATTGCGTACCTGCCGATGGGCCGCCGAGTAGACCTTGTCCACGTGCCGCCGGACCAGTTGGGCGAACGCCTCCTGCGAGCCGTGGAGGACGTAGTCGCGCAAGAGCTGGCGATCGCTGACTTCGTACAATGGGTCGTCCGTCACTGCCATCTCATGGAGATGTACGGCCGAATCCAACTTTGGACAGGCTTGCCCTCGGTGAATCGGCAAGATGTGACGAAGTTGCCGATGCCGCCGACTATGGCGGGGCCGCCAGTTTGTCGGATCGATGGCCAAGCGGCAATTCGCGGCCGCCGTGCGGCCTCAAATCGTTGGATCCAAATAAACACATTTGACTAAACGGAGTAAAAGTTTATTAAAGGGTTCTTCCGCGACGCGGGCGTGGGGTGTGATCGGTTAGTGGGACGGATCTGACACGTCGCCGGCGCGGGAGTGTGCGGCGCGGTTCTGCCGCACGACGGGGTTTCGGGCTCTAAAACATATTGAATCCAATACGGTTGGACGGGCGCCACTCGGGTCCCGACGCGCACGATGTATCGCGCGGCGCGGGCACGGTCTCGCTATCGCGAGACGCGAGTGAATGGATCCAGCCGCGCGGGACTTAAACGCTTCATTTTTGCACGCGTCTTCGGGGCGGGAGCTCCATTGGGTGTTCGGGCTTCCACCGCGGGCGGCGCTGCCAATCAGGGAGTAATGGGATGAACGTGCGCGCGTCGTCGGAATATTACGGTTCGGACGCCCGGGGCTCGAATCGCGGCCGGCGCAAGGCGGCGCGGACCAAGGCAGGCAGGCGGGAGCGCCGGGGCGTGGAACTGCTGGAGCAGCGGTTGATGCTGTCGACCACGCCGGTCGTGCAGTCGATGCTGCAATCGCAGCAGCAGAACACGACGATGCAGCCGGCCGCGGCGTCAAGCTACACGTTCGGCGGCGTGACGTTCTCGGCCGCGGATTCCACCTCGATCGCCGATCTGACCTCGCTGCTCACCAATCCGGCGGCGGGCGGGTCGGTCTCGGTAACGGGCGCCTCGCTTACCGTCCTCGGCCAGACGCTCGACACGCAGTCGATCACCGTGGCCGAGTCGAACGCGACCACGTTCAACATTACGATCACCGAGCTTTCCTACTCGCTCACGGACGGCGCCGGGAATACGCCGGTGAGTTATAGCCAGGGCAATGGCTCGCTCACGCTGACCGGCAACAGCACCTCTGCGTCCCTGAGCGGACAGGTGGGCGGCAACATCGCGGTCTCAGTGCCCGGCTTGACGCTGAACAGCCAGAACATCGAACTGGACGTCGACTCCACCTCGGTGAAGCTCTCGGCCGGCATCTCTGATCTGACGATTGCCGGACAATCGCTGGTGGACAACGGCGCCACGTTCGAGTTCATGGCAGGCGCCGACGGCGTCGAACTGGACTTCGCCGGCGTCACCGCGGCGCTGGGCACGGGCGTGTCGGTCAGTAACCTGACGGGCAGCTTCGCCGTCATGGGCGGCGCGACGGGCGGCGTCAAGGGATCGCTCTCCGGCACTCCGGACGTCAACGTGCCCGGCCTCGTCTACAGCGGGTCGCAACTCGCCCTCTCGATCGACACGACCAACTCGCAGGAGACGTTCGACATCAACGGCGACGTCAGCGCGCTGACGATCGCCGGCCAACCGCTCGTTGCTTCGCAGCAGCAGGGCTCGACGACGTTCGACTTCCTCGTCGACGCCGCGTCGAAGCAGGTGAAGCTTCAGGTGACCGGCGTCTCCGCGAACGTCTCCACGTTCGCGGGCGTGACCAACCTGACCGGCTCGTTCACCATCGCCAGCGACGGCGTCTCGGGCACGGTGACCGGCGACACGAGCCTGAACGTCGCCGGCCTGACCTACGCGGGCCAGCTTGGCCTCACGATCGACACGACTGCCGGCCAGTCGCTTTTCGAACTCAGCGGCGACGCATCGCAATTGACGATCGCCGGGCAGAGCTTCACCGACCCGTCGGGCGCGAGCTTCGATATCCTGGTCAACGGCAACGAAGTCGACCTGAAGTTCAGCGGGGTGACGGCGAGCCTGTCATCGTTTGCTTCGGTGACCGGGATTTCCGGCGACTTCCAGATCACCGCCGATGGCGTGCAGGGGACGCTCTCGGGCTCGCCGCAGGTCAGCATCACGGGGTTCGACTATTCCGGCACGCTCTCGCTGCACGTTGACACGACCGGCGGGCAACACGTGTTCGACCTCGCCGGGTCCATCGCGGACCTGACGATCCTGGGCCAATCGTTCACGGGCAGCCAGGGCGCGACGTTCGACCTGAGCACCGATGGGACGAATGTACACGTGACGTTCGCCGGCATCGGCGCGAGCCTCGCGTCGTTTGTCTCCGTGTCGGACATCACGGGCGACTTCACGGTCACCGGCGGCGCGGACGGCGGCGTGAAGGGCTCGCTGAACGGGACGCCCGACGTGACCCTCCCGGGCTTCACCTACAACGGGCAACTCGGCCTTGCCATCGACACGACGGGCGGCAACAAGGTGTTCGAATTGACGGGTGACGTGGGGGCGCTCTCGATCGCCGGCCAATCGCTTACGTCCTCCGCCGGGGCCTCCTTCGACTTTCAAGTGGATTCCGGGCAGCTAAACTTGAAGCTGACCAACGCCGCGATCGACCTGGGGCCGGCAGGCAGCCCGGTCGTCTCGGTGAGCGACATCAACGGCGAGTTCCAGGCGAGCAGCGCCGGTTTGAGCGGCAGCATCGGGGCACATCTGGCCATCGCGGTGAACGACGCGCAGAGCAATCCGATCGTCTCGCTGTCCGGCGGGATCGAACTCGGGTTCAGCGCCGATGTCCTCGAAGTGGACACGCCCGAGGCCGATCCTTTGACCGCAACCGTCTACGCCAACGGGCAGCAACTCCTGAGCCTCGAAGGCGGGTTCGACTTCACGATCGGCTCGGCCACGTCCTCCGCGCCCGGTTTCAAGCTCAAGAGCTTCTCGCTTTCGGCCGGCGGGTTCACGCTCTCCAACGCGGGCCTGAGCCAGCCCAACGCATTGATGGCGGACCAGGTTGCGATGCCGATGGACACGCCGGCGACGGACGAGAAGAAGCTCGGGCCGCTCTCGTTCCAGAACCTCCAGCCGCAACTGAACCACTTCGATTTCACCGGCGGAACGCTGTCGTTTGACCTGGGGCTGACCGCCGACGGCGCGTCGCTCGACTTCGGCTCGGGCGACGGCAGCGGGAACAACCCCGGCGGCGTCCACGCCTCGTTCAGCCAGGCGCAGGGCAGCACCGATCCCGCCCTCAGCGGCAGCTTCGGGCTGAGCGTGAACGTCTCGCCGAGCTTCTCGGTGAGCGCCAACAAGTTCAACTTCACCGCCCAGCAGTTCGACTTCAGCGTGGACAACGCCGTCACCGGCACGTTCACCGGCGTGCAAATCGGCTACGACCCGACGGCTGGCAGCAGCCAGACGCTCGTTTCGCTCAACAGCGGCAGCGTGACGATCCCGAAGCTCGACAACCTCACGTTCGGCATCCAGCCCGGGACCGATGGCACGCCGGGCCTCGTTGTCACGGGCCAAGGGTTCCACTTCGCGAACCTGTCGGTGAAGGTCACGGCCGATTACACGATCGGGCCGGTGACGTTCTCCAATCCTTCGGTCACGCTGAGCAACTTCGGCGTCACCTATGCCCCCGGCAACGTTGGCGCGGATTTCGGGAACTCGTCCATCACCGTCGGCGCCGACAGCGTGAGCGTGACGGCCGGCAGCTTCTCCTCCACCGGCACAAACCTGCAAGCCACGCTCCAATTCGCCAACGGCGCCCCGAGCGATTTCACGTTCAGCGCCGACCAGCTCGAATTCAAGTTCGGCAGCCTCCTGACCGTCACGGCGACGACGCTCACGCTTGACCCGACCGCCACCGGCAGCAACCCGCTCATCTCTACGGAGTCCGTCAGCGCGTCGTTGGACATCCCCAAGACGGGCCTGGACCTCACCGGCACCGTGGGCAACTTCGAGGTGCTGGCCGACGGCACCTTCTCGCAGGTCGGTGGCAAGCCGTTCACCGTCGACCTGAGCCTCGTTGCCTCCAGCAGCAACAGCGCCGCCGGCGACCTGAATTGGCCCAGCCTCTTCCCGCTGCAGATCAGCCAGTTCGACCTCACGTGGGCCGATCTGAAGGACGACCCGACGAACTTCACGATCGACCTTTCGGCCGCGATCCACACGACGATCGCCGGGATGACGCTCGATGCGAGCGTGACCAACGCCGTCATCGACGTGCAGAAGCTGCTCGATGGCGAGTTCCCCGTGACGCAGCTCGACTCGATCACCGGCAGCGTCAGCGGCACGCTTTTCGGCGCGGGCGTGACTGCGACGGTCGCCGGCGGCGTCGTGCAGGTGGATTCCGACGGGCTGCGCATCCCGAGCGGCAACCCCGACAACGTCACCGTCGACAAGACGGTCCTCTACATGGGCATGACCGGCGGCCTGACGCTGCCGGGCATCGGCACGGTGGGCGTCGAGTTCGGGTTCTCGCAGCTTGGGCCGCTTTCCGTTTACGTCTATGCCCAGAGCGAGGAAGGCATTCTGCTCGACCCGGACACGGGCCTGGCGCTGGGCGGCCTGCGCGGCGGGATCATGTTCAACGCCAGCCCGCTGCCGACGATCAACGACGCCCGCGACCTGAACCTGAGCGTCTTCGGCCCGCCCAACAAGCTCACCCCGGAACAGTGGAACGAGCAGATGCAGCAGCAGGTGATCAACCAGCTCGGCGGCGGGGCTGGGTTGATCTTCGCGATCCCCTCGACGCTGGGCGACCTGACAGACTCCACCACGACGATCCCCTCGGACCTGAACGACGCGTTCAATGCCAACAACTACCCGCTGCTGGACGTGTCCACCATCCAGAACACGCAGAGCGGCGACTGGATCATCACCAGCGGGACCCAGCAGTACCTGGTCGAGACCCGGCAGCAGGGCGGCGGATACAACGTGAGCCAGCTCATCACGTCGCTGCCGTCGAACCTGCTGCCGACGGCGGCGGGCGCAGTCCCATCCAACCTGGTGAACGCGTTCGGGAAGCTCGGCGTCACGCTCGACGGCTCGGCCACCGTCGCGCCCGACGCCAACGGCCCGGCGGGCCGGTGGGCGATCAGCGACAACGGCGTCACCTACGTGCTCCAGAGCGTCGGGTCGCTCGTCGCCGTCACAGGCGGCGCGGGCTCCGTCCAGCAGATGAACAGCGTCCTGCGCATCGACGCCGGGGCCACGCTGTTCGACGAGTACGCCTCGGAGGACGCGATCAAGGGGGACGTAGACGTCACGATCCTGACCAACGGCCAGTTCCTCGCCAGCGGCGCGCTGACGTTCGGCGATTCGCTGACGATCGACTCGAAGATCTACGCCGACTTCCGCGCCCTGACCGGCGGCGGGCAGCAGACCGGCGGCAAGATCTCGGTCAGCATGCTCACCGACATCCCCAACCCCAAGGACCCGACCCAGCAACTGCTTGAGATCTACGGGACGGTCGGCATCACGCTCCTTGACGGGCAGGGGAATCCGATCCTCGACCCGGCGCACGACGCCGGCTCCGCCGCCGCTGTCGAGGTGGATCTGTCGGGCGGCGCCGAGCTCAACGCGTTCAACGAGCAGAACGTCCAGCTCCAGGGCACCGTCGACCTGAAGTTCTCCAGCAGCACGTTCTCCATGAACCTGACCGACGCCACGTTGAGCGTCGGCGGGTTGATCAGCGGGCAGATCGCCCAGGCGAGCGGCGCGCTGACCGTCGACCTGTCCAACGGGCCGCAGGTGTACGGCGCGCTGCAGGTCAACGTCTCCTCCAGCAACCTGCCGGAGCTGGCGCAGGCCGGCATTTCATTCGGGGGCGACGCGTTCGTCCGCGTCAACACGACCAGCCAGGACCTCGCGCTCCCGCTGAACGTGCATGACGCGAACGGGCAACAGCAGACGGTCACCGTCTCCCTGCCACACGACGCGGCGGGGCTGTTCATCTACGGGCACATGACCTTTGCCCAGGCGGGCGTCACCGCCGACATGAGCGGCGCGTTCGGCATCGACTACAGCACGGAGACGGGCCTCGAGGCGTTCCTCGCCGCCACGCTCCAGCTCGAAGAGGCGAACAAGCCGGTCTTCGGTTTCGACGCGGTCGGCGTGCTGGTCGTTCAGAACAACGGGAACTTCGCCCTGTTCGGCGAAATGGACCGCTCCGCGTCGCTCACCGAAGGTGACCTGTCGTTCAACGGCAGCGTGAACCTGCAGATCGACGCCAACACCAGCGGACAGGACGTCACCTACGTCGTGCCGCAGGAACTCCAGGCGGAGATCGACAGCGATCCGTCCCTCTCGTCGCTGCTGTCGCGGTTCGCGTCGGACGGGACGCCGAACGGCGCCGGCGGCATCGCGATCACGATCCCCGGCGGCGCGCCGCCGGTCGACCCCAACCAGCCCGCCCCGCACACCGGCGACCCGTACGTCGTCGTCCGCGGCACCGCCAACCTGAACCTGCTCAACCAGTTCACCGTCAACGGGCAGATGTACATCGAGGTCACCGACAACCAGTTCGACCTGACTGCCAGCGGTTCGCTGCAAGTGCCGGACCTGGGCAGCGTCAACGTGGACGGCACGGTGCAGATCACCAGCGCCGGCGTCGCCGCGGCACTGACCGCCAGCCGCCAGGTCGGCACCACCCTCGGCTCGGGCGACGGGCTGGACATCAGCGGCGCGTTCAGCGTCGTGCTCAACACGACCGACCAGTTCCAGACGATCACCGTCCCGACCAACGATGGCGGGTTCACGCAACTGTCCAACATCGACCCGCACAGCGTGCGCATCCACGTGGACGGATCGGTCGACTTCGTCGGGTTCGCCAAGGGGACCGGCTCGGCCGACATCATGTACGACCAGAACGCGCTGAGCCTCGACGCGCACCTGGACTTCTCGCTGGCCGACGCCGTGAACTTCCACGCGGACGCGGCGGCGGTCATTTACGCCGGCGGCGTCGCCGTCAACGTCAGCGACATCTCGCTGAACGCCGGGTTCGACGTCGGCGGCATTTTTACCGTCACCGCCACCGGGACCGGCACGCTCACGATCAACACCGGCGACCAGTGGTACCCCGTCGACGGGGTCTCGATCGCCCCCGACTCATTCCACCTCGACGTCTCGACCAGCGTCGATCTCTTGAACGCGCTCACGCTGTCGGGCGAGATCATCATCGATGCGTCCAACGGCGGGTGGTCGGTCACCGTACCGCAGGACAACGCGCTGTCGCTCGACTTCTTCGGGATCGGCACGCTCGACGCCTATGGGTCGTTCAACTCCAACGGCGCGTTCAACCTCACGTTCGACGGCAGCGTCTTCCTGGGCAATCCCAAGTACTTCGCGCTCGGCGGGACCGGCACGGTGTCCGTCGGCAACGATCCGGGCAACACGGGCGTTCCCACCGGCCTGACGCTCAGCGGGTCGGGCTCAGGCGGCGTCTACGTCGCCAACAAGCAGATCGTCGGCGGCGACGTGTCGTTCGACTACGACTCCGGCTCGGGCGACATCAACGCAACGGTCGGATATACGTTCTTCGGGCATCATTCCTTCACCATCTATGTTGGCAGCCTGAAGGAAGCCCCCAGCATCTTCCTGGGCGGCGACCTGAACGCGCCCACGACGTTCTCGGGCGGCGTGCTCTACCTGAACATGGGCGACGCCCGCGCCCAGTACCGCGGGTTCGATGCCGGTCAAGTCGATGAAAACGTCGGGATCGGCGGCGGCGACGTCGGCGCGAATGGGCAGGACATCACCATCACGATGATGGGCCAGACGCAGACGTTCCACAACGTCACCGAGGTCGTCGTCGATGGCGGCACGGGCGACGATCTCATGCAGGTCGATTCGACCGTCCAGGTCCCGGTCGTGCTCGATGGCGGCACGGGCGACAACACGCTCACCACCGACAGCCCCGTGGGCGACACGCTCAGCGCCTCGGGCGGCGACAACACGATCGAGGGCGGCCCCGGCAACGACACCATCAACGCCGGCACCGGCACGTTCGATATCTCCGACGGTGGCGGCGCGGACGCGATCACCCTCACGCCCACCGGGTCGTCCGGGTCGAGCTACTCCGTCACCGGCTCCGGCGCCAGCACGCTCTTCGTCGATCCGACCGGCGGCGGGATCAGCTACGTCCTGAATAGCGATGGCTCGGGCGACGGCTCCGTGTCGCTCAACGCCGGGGCAGCCGGTTCCGAATCCCTCAGTTTCTCGGGGATGGGCGGGCTGATCGTCAACGCGACCGGGTCCGATAACACGTTCCTCGTCCGCGCCACCCTCCCGCCGACGACGCTCAACACCGGCTCGGCCGCCACCGTCAACGTGGGCGGCGCGGCGCTGGGCTCCGGCGGAACGCTGGCGAACATCGTCGGCACCTTGCAGGTCAACGGCTCGGCCGCGACGCTCAACGTCGACGACAGCGGCGGCGCGGCGGGGCTGACGGGGTATCTGGGCGGCGCGTCGCTCGCCGGGCTCTCGCCCGCGCCGATCGACTTCCAGGGCGTCAGCTCGGTCAATGTGGCGCTCGGGGCCGGTCAGACGCTTAATGTGACCGGCACGCTGCCCGGCGCCCCCGTCGTCATCGACGCCGCCGCGGGCGGCGACACGATCAACGTCAGCGGCAACAGCAGCGCCGTGACGATCAAAACCGGCGCGGGCGACGACACGATCAACATCGAGGCAACCGGCGCGTCGCTCGCCATCGACACCGGTTCGGGCGGGCAAGATACGATCAACGTCGGCAGCAACGCCCCGGCGAGCAACGGGACACTGAACGCGATTCTCGGTGGCGTGACGATCGCGGGCACGGGCGCGGACACGCTCAATGTCGACGACACCGGCAGCACCGCCGGCCAGAACGGCACGCTGACGCCGACGAATTTGACCGGACTGGGCATGGGCGCTGCCGGGATCACCTATTCGGGCCTGGCGAACCTGAACCTCAACCTCGGGTCGGGCGGCAACACGCTGACGATCCACGACATCGCCCCGGCGACGCATACCACGATCGACGGCGGCTCGTCCGCGAACGACACGGTGAACGCCGATTTCGCCGCCGACTTCAACGGCCGCCTCGACCTCACCTCCTTCGAGCACGGCGCCGTCAACGTCACCGGCAACTTCAACGGCGTCCTGAACGACACCGCGCCGGGCCAGCTCGAGTCGGTGACGATCGGCGGATCGCTCACCACGACCGGCGCCCTCAAGGCGGGAGCGATCAACGATCTCACGATCGGCGGCAACCTTGCCGGCACCGTCAACGTCGCCGGAACGCTGGCCGATGCCGAGGTGGACGGCGACGTCTCGGGCAGGGTGAACGAGACCGGCACGATCGACCAGCTCACGATCGGGGGCTCGCTCACGCCGGCCGGCACCATCGCGGCGGTCAACGCCACGCCGGCAAGCGGGAACCTCAACACGCTCTCGATCGGCGGTGACCTGGCCGGCAAGATCACCGTCTCCGGCACGCTCGCCTCGCTCAGCGTCGGCGGCGACCAGTCCGGGTCCGTCGGCGAAACGGGGACCATCAACCAGGCCACGATCGGCGGCTCGCTGACGTCCACCGGGACGATCCGAGCCGTCAACGCCGCACCGGCGCTGGGCAACATCAACGACCTGGCCATCGGCGGAGATCTGGCCGGCACCGTGCTCGTTTCCGGGACACTCACCGATCTGTTGGTCGGTGGCGATATGCCCGGCTCGGTCACTGAATCCGGCACGACCGACCAGCTTCAAATCGGCAGCTCGCTTACCAGCACCGGCAGGATCACGGCGGGCGGGATTAACAACCTGTCGATCGGCAAGGATCTGGCGGGCAACGTCAACGTTGCCGGCACGCTCGCCAACGCCGGCGTGGGCGGCGACGTGTCCGGGAACGTGAGCGAGACGGGCACGATTGACCAGTTCACGATCGGCGGTTCGCTGACGCCGACCGGCACGATCACTGCCGTCAATGCCGGCGCCCCGACGAACGGCAACATCGAATTGCTGTCGGTCGGCGGCAATCTGGCCGGGACGGTCACCGCATCCGGCGCGATTACGGATTACACCGTCGGCGGCAATCAATCCGGATCCGTCGTCGAGACCGGCACGATCGATCAGGCGACGATCAACGGTTCGCTGACATCCACGGGGCTGATCAAGGCTGTGAACGCCACGCCGAGCCTCGGCAACATCAACGCGCTGACGATCGGGCAGGACCTGGCGGGCACCGTGATCGCGTCCGGCACGCTGGGCACGCTGACGATCGTCAACGGCTCGATGACGCCGACGGCCAACGTCACGGTCGGCATGCTGGACAGCTTCAACCTCGGCCCCGATCACCTGAGCGTCGGGCAGAACCTGGCGGGCAACCTGACCGTCACCGGCGCGCTCGGCAGCGTGCGGGTGGCCGGCGGCACGCCGGGGCTGATCACGGCGGGGCACATCGGCACGATCGCCGTCTACGGCGGCTACGGTCCGGACGTCGCCCGGGTCATCGAGAACGGCATTCAACGCCGCGTCGAGCTGGCCACGTCGGCCAACCCGTACCCGCTCCCGGACCCGACGGTCACCGTCACCGGGCCGTACGTGAACGTGCAATACTTCTACGAGTCCGGCGCGCTGGCCAACCCGCAGCTCACGGCCCGGATCGCCAACGGCGTCTCGTCGTCGAAAGACCAGTACGACCTGAGCCTCGTCACGCACAACGACGTGGCGAAGTTCAACCTGGCCCGCCTCGACGCCGCGGGCGTGGCGGGCGTGCGGAACGTGGACGTCGAGGGCGATTTGCTCTGGGCGGTAACGCCGCAGGCGGCGGGCTTCTTTAAGTTGGCGAACGGGGCGATCGACCCGACGCCCGCCGGAATCCGCCTGCCGCAGGACAACATGGCCGGCGTCGGCATCCGCGACTTCGCGCCGGATGGCGAGGTACAGGCCCGCAGCATCCAGGCGATCGCGTTCGGGTCGCACGCCGAAGGATTGTGGACCGAGCCGGGCGCGAACGCCAATGCGAACGACGCGGCCGAACTGCTCGCCTCGGGCACGGCGATCGTGCAGGCGAACGACACGTTCCGCGTCCCCTTCGCGGATCAGCCGCAGTACCACGTCGGCCTGTTCGTCGCCACCGACGCGCACGGCGGGCACTTCGACAACGACAGCATCAACCTGGCGGTCGAGGGCGTGGCCTCCCCCAACGCGACCGGCACCGGCAACGTCATCACACCCGGCAACGTCGCCCGTGGCGCAGATACGGCGCTTGTCACGGTCACTCCGACCTATGACCGGTCGGGCCGGCCGCAGGACGCGGTCGTGCAGTCGATCGCCATCCGAGGCGACGGCGCGACGATCCAAACCGGCCAGTACGTCGCCTCCGGCATCACGAGCACCGGTCCGCTGGGCGACCTGACGCTCTCGTCGGGCCAGGGGATCAGCAACATCACGGCTCCGAGCATCTTCGGCTCGATCCTCACCAACGGCCAGATCACCGGCACCATCCAGACGACCGGGCTCCGGACCGACCCGATCACCAGTGTCGTGACGAGCGTCCCGGCCGACCTGGGAAACGTCTACATGGTTCCGTCGGGGCGGTCGTGGGTGGTGACCAGCACGGTGATCCAGTCGAACGGCGGACTGCCGGGCCGGATCATCAGCCGCGGGAATCTGATCAGCGCGATCACCGCCAACGGAGGCATTAGCGGCACCATCGCCGCCCAGGGCAACCTGGGGACGTATGCGACGGTCGCCGGCGTCACCACCCGCCAGGGCGGGGTGCTGTCTAACGGCACGTTCAGCGGCGAACTGATCGTCCTGGGCGACGCGATCGGCGACGTGACGCTCCACGGCGGATTGCAGGGCGGCGACGTCGCGGTGAAGGGCTCGATCGTGGGCAACATGCTCGTGGATGGCGGGCTCGATCGCAGCTCGGCAATCGTCGCCGGCGGGGCGATCGGCAGTGCAACGAACGGTACCGCCCTGACGGTCCACGGCCACAACGCCGGCATCATCGCGGCCAAAGCCGCAATCCGGTTCGCCGGGGGGTCGCCCGGCGGGTGGGTGTTCAACAACGCCGCGGGCACCTCCAGCGCCGCCGCAATTGACGCGCTTTTCACCAATGGCGGTCAACCGCTGGCGTTCGACGTGAACAGCGGCGACCTCCAGGGCCTGAACCTGATCCTGCAGGACCTCCTGCGGCTGCAGGTGGCCGGTAACGCCACGCTCACGGGGCCGGTGGCATAGGCGGTGTTTGCGGCCCGGCGTCCCGGGGCATCCCGTTACTGGCCCGGTTTGCCTTGGGAGCGCACGGCGTTCAGGTCCTTCACGACGCCGTTGTACTTGTTCATCAGGTCGTTGAACTTGTTGACGGCGTCGTTGCGCTCGGTCGCAAGCTTCTGGAGCTGCTCGTTCGCCTGCGTCAGCGCGTCGTCGCGCTGGGCGACGGCGGCGGTCCACTTCTCGATCGTGGCCTTCAACTGGTCGCGCTCGCTGGTCAGTTGGTCGCGGGCGGCGACCGCCTGGTTGTAACGGGCGCTTTCCGTCGCCAGCTTGCCCTCGGTTTCCTTCAGTGCGGCGTCCGATTTGGCGAGCTTGCCGCGCACGTCGTCCAGGTCGGACGTGTTCTGTTGGATCGCCTTCTCCTGGTCGGCGATCTTGGCGGCCTGTTCTTGGCGCGTGTGGTTGAGGTCGTCGATGTTGCGGTGGAGCTGGCCGTTGTCGTTCCATTGAACGGCGCAGAGGCCGGCCAGCGCCAGCACGCCGAGGAAATTCAGAACTTGCAGCAGTTGGTTGATCATGGGGTCGTTCCGGTGTGAACGGGTTGGATTTCGAAGGCGACCTTGTCGATCCCGGCCGAGCGGACCAGGTCCAGCGCGTGGGCGACGGAGCCGTAGCGGGCGTCCTGGTCGCCGCTGATGAACACGCGCACGTTGGGGTTCTGCCGCTTCATTGCCAGCAACCTTTGACTCAGTTGGGCGTCGCGGACGGGCTGTTTGTCGAGGAACACGGCCCCGCCCTTGTCCACCGACACGTCGACGATGTCCTTCTTCGTGTCCGTGTTCGCGGCGGTCGCGGTGGGCAGGTTCACCTTCATGCTCTTGAGGTTCACCATGCTCAGGCTGACGAGCATGAACGAGGCGAGCAGGAAGAACATGATGTCGATCAGCGGAACGATCTCGATCCGCGCCTCGGCGCTCTCCTGCGGCAGCTTGTCTCCGAGTTTGACGGGCATCGGAAAACTCCTTGGGCACCCGAATACGGGTCGCGAGCGACCGGGCTACGCGGGCTCGGGAATAACGCACTATCGTGCAAACGCCGGCGCCGCGGCAACGCGGACTTCCCCGTTCTCGCCCACCGCGCGGCGGCGGGCGAACTCTTCAAGATCGTGACCGTGATGCTTCGCGGAGGCGACCAGCAACTCGACGTGGTTGATCACGCGCTCGAGCTGACCGCGGAAGTGCGACAGACGGCGGTTGAAGTAGTTGTAGGGGAGCAGGCAGAGGATCGCGATCCCCAGGCCGCAGGCGGTGGCAATCAGAGCCTCGGCGATGCCGCCGCTCACCTTCGTCGGCGCGAGCTGCTCCTCACCGACGAAGTTGAACGACCGCATGATGCCGGTGATCGTGCCTAACAGCCCGAGCAGCGGCGAGAGCGTGATCAGCGTCCCGAGCACCCACTGCAATCGCTCGGCCCGCTCCAGTTCGTTCGACGCCCGAAGCTGCATCGCGCCCAGCAACGAACTATGGGCGTTGAGCAATCCCTCATGAACGGTGCTCAGGAACGGGTCGTCCGGCTGGTCGGTGAGGTCCAGCGCGCGGTCGAACTCGCCGGCCGCGATCGCATCGAAGGCCTGGTTCAGCGTGGCGGAATGGAGGCGGCGCTTGAGGTCGATCCACCAGAGCGACCGCTGGATCACCGCGGTCATGCCGGCCAGGAACGCCAGCAGGATCGGCCACATGATCGGGCCGCCTTTTAGAAAATAATCGACGATGATGTTGGATACGAGGGATCCCATAACGGCACTCACAACTCATTGATTTTGAATCGGAGACGGACCAGGTAGAGGTGGCCGGGCACCCACTGCGGGTTCGCCCACTCGTCGCGAACGACGGCCAACGCGGCCTGATTCAGCGAGGGCCATCGGCAGGATTCCGCGACGTGGGCCTCGATGATGCGGCCGCCGGGCGCGACGGTGAACGCGATGCCGACGACGCCTTCCTCGTGGGCGGCGAGGGCCTCGGTGGGGTAATCGGGCTTGGGCTGCGCCGCGGCCGTTCCCTGCCCGTAGACGAGGTGTTCGACCGCGGGCCGGGCCGGCGCCGGCCAGGCCGGCGCGGCTGCCGCCGCCCGCGCCGCCGGGACGATCCGCGCCGGGCCTTGGACCGGCACGGCGAACGCGATCGTCGGGCTTGGCGCCGCCACCGCCGGCAAGGCCGGCGGCACGTCGGGCGGGGGCGGCTCGGCGGTGGCGTCCGGGACCGGCGGGGGCGAGTTCATCGCCGCCGGGGTCGCCGGCTGCGGCGTCAGTTCGACCTCCACCAGTTCCGCCTGCATGGGCGGGGGCTCAGGCGGCTTGGGAGGCGCCGCCTTCGGCAGGTGCAGCCGGCCCTGTAGCCAAAGCCCGAGTAATCCGACCAGAAGACAGGTCACCCACAGCACGAGCGTGAAGACCTGCAGGAACGTGGGCTCCCGCCGGGGCGGCGGGGCCGTTTGCCGTTCCTGGTGTGCGGCGACGGGCGGAGCCGCGGGGATGGATGGTATTGTTGGAACGTCTTGGGTTTTCATGGTTACTCAGAAAGGGCAAGGCTCCGCGCCAGTCGGAGCCTCGCCCTCCCTGCTTTCACAGGGTCAAAAGTCGAACGTCAGCCCGCCGAAGAACCCGCGCCGCTCGCCGAACTGCGGCGCGCCGACGCCGACCCCCGTGCCGTTGCGGAGTTGGTACGTCTGGTCGAACACGTTCACGATATCGAACCGCAGCCGCACGTCCGCCAACCCGGAGATGTCCGGGTGGAACACGTGTTCGAACCCCACGTTGACGGGGTAGTAGGCCGGCTCGTGCTCCGTGTTGGCAAATCCGGCGCGAAGGCCGGAACCATACAATATGTCCGCATACACCCGGTTGCCTTTCCATGTGTAGGCGACGCCCGCCGACACGGTGAACGTCGCGTCGTGGTCGAGAAAGATGGAGTTCTTCGAAATGAAAGCCAGCTCGTCATTCCCGAACAGGTACTGGCTGGAATTGATCGATTTGCCTTGCGCATTGACCCACGCGAAATTCCCGAAGGCCGAGAAGCCGCCCTCCTTGAACGTCGTGCTGAACTCCGCGCCGTAGTCGTTGCCCTGCGCGTAATTGAACGGGGCGAAGATGATGGCGCTGCCGAACTGCCCGGAATCGAGCAGCGGCCTGGCGGCCTTGTAGAACGTGTCCGCCGTGACTTGCCATGCGGGCGTAATCTGCTGTGAGATCCCGAAATCGTAGTAGTTCGACCGCTCGACCTTGTTCGGGTCATCGCGGAAGTTCTCCGGTTGGTTGCTCGTGTTGGCGAAACTCGCCACCGCGGCCGGCCCGAGGAACTGCACGGGCGGCGGCTGGAAATACCGCGCGTAGCCCGCGTGGACGGTCGTTGACTTGGTCGCGCGCCATACCAGGTTGATCCGCGGGCTGACTTGGTCCTCATGATCGAACGAGGCGTCGAACCGGTCGTAGCGGACGCCGTAGTTGAGCGTCAGCGGCTTGGCGAGCTTCCACTCGTCCTGCAGGTAAATCCCGGTCTCGTAGCCCCAGTTCCCGCCGTTGTTAATGATCGCGAACGGCGTCGTCGACGTTTGCATGCCCGATGAGTCAACCGGGAAGACCGAACTGTTGGTGTTGAGGATCTCCGACGTATAGTCGCACAGCAGGCCAAAGCGGACGGTGTGCTCATCGTTGAGGACGTATGCGCCGTCGAACTGCACGCCGTTAGTCAGAAAGCTGTTCGTCGTCGCGCTGGCCACGCCGGTGAAGATCAGGTCGTTCACCGGGTCCGGGTTGAAATTGATCTGCCCGTAGCGGCTGAAACCGGCCACGAGAAAGCTCAGTCGGTCGACGGTCTTCTGGTAGGAGATGAACGAGTAATAATCCTGCTCGGTTTGGGTTTCGTCGATGTTCGCGGAGTTGGCGTCGGTCACGCTGTCGTAGGTGAACGCCGGCGGCGTTCCCGGGACATTGGGAATCTGGAAATGCCCGTAGGAGCCGTTGAGCGCCACGCTGAGTCGGCTGGTGTCGTCGAGCTGCCAGGCGAAGTAGCCGAACACCTTGCCCTGGTTTGCGTAGTCGTGGAGCGCGTCGTCTGTGGGCGCCGGGTTCTCGATGCCGAGGCTGGTCTGCCGGTAGGTGCCGGAGAGGAAGTAATCGAAGTTCCCTTTGTGCCCGCCGACGACGAGGGACGGGATGAGCGTGCCGAAGCTGCCGCCGTAGATGCCGACCTCGTTGTGATCGAGCGTGGCGCCCGACTTGGTCGTGATGTCGACGATGCCGGCGGTGCGGAAGCCGAATTGCGCCGGCAGGCTGCCGTTGATGAGCGTGACGGATTGGACCACGTGTGTATCAACCTCGCCCCCGAAGCCTTCGAGGCTGACGATGCTGTTCGGCAGCAACACCCCGTTGACGCGGTAAGTGAGGTTGCTGTGTTCGCCGCGGACGTGGACCTGGCCGAACGAGTCCTCGACCACGCCCGGCGCCCGCAGCAGTACCTGCTGGAACGGGGCGTTTGAGCCGCCCGGGATGTTCTGGATCTGGTTCGGCCCCACGGTGTACGTGACGGCTCCAAGGGGTGGAGCGATCTGCTCGCGTTTTCGGTCGAGGTCGGCGGTGACGAGGACTTCGGAAGGGTTTTGCGGGCCGGCCGCGCCCGGCTGGGTCGTCGGGTTCGTGGCGGCGGGTTGCGTGGCGGACGGCGCGGTGGCCGGCCCGGCCGCCTCGCCCGGTCTCGTCGCGGGCGAAGCCGCAGGTATTTCAGGCGGAGGCGGCGCGACCGTTTCCGGGCGCTCGGTTGTCCCCGGGGACGGCGGCAACGGGGGCGGAAGCGGGTTCTCGGCCGAATAGACGGGCCGGGCGCCTTGCGGCGTCCCGGTCTGCGCCAAGGCCGCAACGGCCCCGGTGAATAGGACGCCGAGCGTCCAAGTGAATGCGATCCTCATGGGGGTGATCTCCTGATGAAATGGCAAATGCATGGCGACGTCCCTCAACGGGGACGCGCGGGCGATATGACCGACAACAAAAACGTGGGAGATCACCGGCCCGGCGGGCCGCGGCAGGGCAGGGCAAAGACGACACGCCGCGCCACCATGCGGGGCGCGAGCAGGGTCAGGAAGGCGACGAACAACCCGAGGCAGACCAGCAGCGGCACCCACGCCACCGCCAGCCCCGCCAGGTGAAGCTGGGCGTGTACCGGGCAGTTCGATTCGTCGTGCAGGGGGGAATGATCGTGGTCGCGGTCGTGCGGCGCGGCCGCCGCGTCGATCCCGCTGGCGGCGATGGCCGCGTCCTCGGCCGCGTGCATCGCGTTGTGCCAACGCTCCATCGCGCCCGACCCGAGGGCGAAGTAGCATAGGATCATCAGGATGGCCGCGACGCGCTGCATCGAGCGGCAATCGTTAATCAGCGCAGGCGCAATGTCAAATAAACCCGGCCGCCCACTCAGGCGGCGGGTGTAACGCTTGTTTTTGGCAAATCGTGGCACGGGCGTCTCGCCCGTGCGGACGGCGCTCGAACGTCGAAAATCGCCCGCACGGCCGAGACGGCCGTGCCACAAGGCAACGCCAAAAACAATCGTCACACCCCAGGCGGCCTCGGCGCCGCCCCCGCGTCGCGATGCAGGAGACATGTCATGGCCGTACCCGATTCGCACCAAAGTCGCGCCCGCGTGTGGATCACCCGGGCTTTCGCCGCGGTTGAGGACGTCGTCTACATCGGCCTCGGCCTGCTCCTTGCCGGCAGCGCGCTGGCGCTTCTGGTGACAGGTTTCCTCGAATTCGTGCACGGCATGACGGCAGGCGCTGCGGGCACCGTTCGTCTGCTTGATCGGATTCTATTGATTCTGCTGATCCTCGAGCTGCTCTATACCGTTCAGGTCTCGTTTCGCGAGCACGCACTGGTTCCCGAGCCGTTTTTGCTCGTCGGACTCATTTCCGCCATTCGCCGCGTGCTGATCCTGACCGCCGAGTTCGGCGAGCTGAGCGAAAAGACGGAAGCCGGCTTTCGGCACTTCGTCATCGAGCTTGCGGTGCTCGCCGTGTTGATCATCACCTTGACCATTTCGATCGTGCTGTTTCGAAAGGCCGGCTCTCCGGTGGCTCTAAAAGGCCCATCGTCCAACTCAGTCGCGTAACGGACGGCGCAGGCGGACGATCAGGGTCGCGATGCCGGTTCGTCCGGGACCACGAACTGCGCGAACCGCTTCGACTCATAGACCTTCTCGTGCCCATCACGATCGATCGTCACCACGCGTGCCGCGGCCCCAGGGATGCGCTCCACGATCTCGATGCCCCGCTCGGGCCCGAGGATGCTGATCGGCTTCGTGATCCAATCGGCGGTAATCCCCTCCGGCGCCAGCGCCGTCACGCCGATCCGGCGGGTCAGGCCCAGGCCGGTTCGCGGGTCGACGATGTGGGAGAACCGCTGCCCGTCCACGTCCGCGCCGCGGTAGGTGTCGCCGGAAGTAGAGACAGCGTAGTTTTGGAGCTTCACGTGCCCGGCAATCTTGGCTGGCTCGGAAAGGGATTGAATCCCGACGATCCACTCCGTGCGTCCCGGCGGCGGATCGCCGGCGCTGATGTCGCCCGCCGCCCCGCACAGTGCTCGGTTGATGCCCAGCCCGCGCAACGTCTTGAGCACCTGTGCCGAGGTATACCCCTTGGCGATGCCGCCGACGTCCAGCCGCATGCCACGGTGCAGCAGTTGGATGCCGTGGTGCGCCGGGTCAAGCTTGATGTACTGCCAGCCGACGCACGCCTTCGCTTGGGCCAGTTGCTCGTCGGTTGGCATTTGCCTGGTCTTGCGCATCGCCCGCTGCAGGCGGGTGAGCGGGCCGACGGTGATGTCGAACGCGCCGTCCGAAAGCCTTGAGGCTTCCACCGCGGTCGAGACGACGTCCCACAGGTCTTCGCCGACGTGCACCGGCTCGGTCATCGGGCCGTCGTCGGTCCGGCTGCAGAGGCGGCTCAACTCGCTGTTGGGGTCGTAGTCGCTGAGCGCGTGATTGAGCTGTTCGACGCGTTCCCAGGCCGCGGCAGCGGCCGCGTTGGCCGCGGTCTGATTCGGCGCATAGAGCACGATTCGGAAGAGCGTGCCCATCTCGGGCCGCTCGAAAACGAACCGATCCGAGCTCGCCAGTTCGGCAGTTGGCTGAGAAGCCGGCGCCGCGGGCCGCGGCGAAGGTATCGATTCGCCACAGCCGACGACCATGCACGCCGCGGTGAGCAGGACCATGGTTGCTTGCATTCGCATCGCCCCTGTTTTACCCGCCGATGCCCCGATGAACAGCGCCGCCAAAAGTGGACGCCGCCGGGCTTCTCGATGATCATCGAGAACACGTAAGGAGACCCGACATGAAGCGGAAGCTGTGGGCGGTGTTGATTCTGGCCCTCGTTGCAGGCTGCACCGATCATCCAATCTCCGGCAGCCCGGCCGTTGCGCCATCGCACGCCGCGGGCGACGCGATCACGCTCCTGCCCACCGAAGGGATGTGGGCTTACAATAAGCTCCCCGATCGCCATCTCCGCGACGTCTTTCAATTCGATCTCAGTCAGTCGTGGGCCGACCACGTTCGTCTTGCATCGGTGCGGATCGGCGGCGGGTCAGGTGCCTTCATCTCGCCGGACGGGCTCATCCTGACCAATCAGCATGTCGCCGCGGGCGGGCTCCAGAGCGCCTCCGGACCGGGCCACGACTACGTCACCGATGGCTTCCTCGCTCCATCGCTCGACCAGGAGATCAAGCTGCCGGGCTTGGAAGTGAGCGTGCTGGAGTCGATCGAGGACGTCACGGCGAGGGTGAACGCGGCCGTCGACCCGAAGCTGACCGGTGAAGCCGCGGTCAAGGCCCGCAACGCCGCCTTCGCCCGAATCGAGGCCGAATCGCAGCAGCAGACGGGGCTGCGCAGCAGCGTCGTCACGCTGTACGGCGGGGCGGTCTACGATCTCTATCGATATAAGCGCTACACCGACATTCGCTGCGCCTTCGCACCGGAGATGGCGATCGCCTTCCTTGGCGGCGACCCGGACAACTTCGAGTATCCCCGCTACGACCTGGACATCACGCTCCTGCGGGCGTACGAGAACGGCAAGGCCGCCCACATCAAGAACTATCTTCGCTTCTCCTCCCGCGGCGTGCGGGAGGGGGATCTGGTCTTCGTCAGCGGAAATCCCGGCAGCACCGACCGGCTGCTGCCCGTCTCCGCGCTGCAGGCCATGCGCGACCTGTCGCTGCCCCTGCGGCTGGAAGGCATGGAACGCGCCGAGCGGATCCTGATCGACTATTCCGCGCGCGGCCCCGAGCAGCGCCGCCAGGCGCAGCGCCAGTTGTTTGGCGTCGAGAACGGCCTCAAGGCCCTGCGCCCCCGATTGGCCGCCCTCCGCTCTGGCGAGGTGATGGAGCAAAAACGCCGGCAGGAGTCGGCGATGCGGGAGGCGCTGGCCGCCCGGCCCGATCTGCAATCCTACCGGGACGCGTGGGGCCTGGCGGCTGCAGCGGAGCAGCGCCGCGCGGCATTGATGCTTCCCCACAGTTTCATCGAGCAGGGGCAGGCGTTCTCGACCGCGCTGTTCGGCTACGCCCGCACGCTGGTCCGCCTGGCCGACGAGGACGCCAAGCCCGACGCCCAGCGCCTCCCGGAATACACGCAGGCCAACCGCGGCCCGCTGCTGCACCGCCTGCTCGCCCCCGTCCCGCTCTACCCGGAACTGGAAACGGCCCGGCTTGCCGATTCCCTTGGGTTCTTTCAGGAAAAGATGGGTGCCGATTCACCACTGGTGAAGCAAGTGCTCGCCGGCAAAAGCCCCGAGGTCCGCGCGGCCGAGTTGATCAACGGCTCGCGCCTGGCCGACGTCGTCGAGCGGAAGCGCCTGCTCGATGGCGGCGGCGCGGCAATCCGGTCCAGCGATGACGCGATGATCGTCCTGACACGGCTCATCGATCCCGACGCACGCCAGGTCCGCCGGGAGTACGAGGCGCAGGTTACCGAGCCGATGACCCGTGCATTGACCCTGATCAACCGTGCTCGCTTCGCGCTCTACGGAACCGGGATCTACCCCGACGCCACCGGAACGCTCCGGCTCGCGTTTGGCCGAGTCGAGGGTTACATCCAGGACAACGCGCGAATCCCCGCGTGGACCACGCTCGGCGGCGCGTTCAAGCACGCCGAGGTCCACCACGACAAACCCCCGTACCGGATGCCCTGGTCGTGGTCAGAGGCTCGCGACAAGCTGAACGCGGACACGCCCTTCGACTTCGTCAGCACGGCCGACATCATCGGCGGCAACTCCGGGAGCCCCGTGGTCGACCGCACCGGCGACCTGGTCGGCGTGATCTTCGATTCCAACCGCCAGGGCGTCGCAGAGAACCTCGCCTACAGCGACGCCCAGGCCCGCGCCGTGAGCGTCGATAGCCGGGCGATCATCGAAGCGCTGGGCAAGGTCTACTCGGCCGACGCGCTGCTGAAAGAACTGCAACAGTAGAATGCAAGGACCCGTGTCCCCGGCGCGGTCGGGGAAAGGGATCGGCGGCACGAATCACGCACGAGGTTTTCGATGCTTAAAGCTCGGATCGCATTGTGGATGGCCGGCTCGCTGTTGATTGCGTCGTCGGCCACGGTCGCCGCGCCCGATGGGATCACGTATCCGCCGACGCCCAAGAGCGACCAGCAGGACACCTACTTCGGGACGACCGTCGCCGACCCGTATCGATGGCTCGAGGACGACAATTCGCCCCAGACCAAGCAGTGGGTGAAGGAACAGGACGCCGTCACCTTCGCGTATCTGGCGAAGATCCCGTACCGCGCGCAGGTGAAGAAGCGGCTGGAAGCGCTGTACAACTACGCGAAGTACTCGGCCCCGTTCCACCGCGGGCAGAACTACTTCTTCACCAAGAATGACGGTCTGCAGAATCAGGCGGTATGGTACGTCCAGCACGGGCTGGGCGGGACGCCCCAGGTGCTGATCGATCCGAACAAGCTTTCGAAGGACGGCACGTCGCGGGTGCTCCGGTTCGAGCCGTCGAAGGACGGGGCGCTTTCCGCGTATGCGGTGTCGGTCGCCGGATCGGACTGGATGGAAGTTCACGTCATCGACCTGGCCGGCAAGCGAACGCTGCCGGACACGCTCAAGTGGGTGAAGGCGTCGGACATTGCCTGGCAGGGCGGCGGGTTTTACTACAGTCGCTATGATGCGCCGCCGCCGGGGCGGGAGCTGCTGTCGGCCAATCAGAATCAGAAGGTGTACTTCCACCGCATCGGCACCTCGCAGGAGCAGGATACGCTGGAGTTCGAGGATCCGTAGCACCAGCAGCGGTTCAACACCGCGCGGACGACGCAGGACGAGCGGTTCCTGATCCTGGAAGTGTCCGACCGCGGCAGCGGGAAGAAGGGCAACGCGCTGTTCTACCGCGCGACGGATTCCGCAGATCGCAGCTTCAAACCGCTCGTCCCGGAGATCACCGAGGACCAGTACGACGTGCTCGATGACGTGGACGGCGGGTTCCTCGTGCGAACAAACCATGGCGCGCCCAACGACCGCATCGTCCTGATCGACCCCAGCCAGCCGGCCGAGGCGCATTGGAAGCAGGTCGTGGCCGAACAGCCCGAGCCGCTGGCGTCCGCGGCCACTGCCGGGCGCAGGCTTTTCACGATCTACCTCAAGGACGTGACCTCCCGCGTCATCGAGCGAGACCTGGATGGGAAGGTGCTAAGCGAGGTGGCATTGCCCGCCCTCGGCACGGCCGGCGGTTTCCGCGGCCTGCGCGACGACACGCAGATCTTCTACACCTTCACCTCGTTCACGTTCCCGCCGACGATCTATCGCTACGACCTGGCCGGCGGAAAGAGCACGCTGTTTCGCACGGCACAGATCCCCGACTTTGACCCCGCCGACTACGTGACCCGCCAGGTCTTCTACACCAGCAAGGACGGCACGCGGGTACCGATGTTCCTCGTCCACAAAAAGGGCCTTGCGATGGACGGGAACAACCCCACGCTCCTCTACGGCTACGGCGGATTCGACATCACGCTCGCGCCCAGCTTCAACTCGCTGCGGCTGGCGCTGCTGGAGCAGGGGTTCGTCTACGCTCAGGCCAATCTCCGCGGCGGGGGCGAATACGGCGAAACGTGGCACGAGGCGGGCACCAAGCTGCACAAGCAAAACGTGTTCGACGACTTTATCGCCGCCGCCGAGTGGCTGATCGATAACAAGATCACGTCGCCGAAGTGGCTGGCGATCCAGGGCGGATCCAACGGCGGATTGCTGGTCGGCGCGGTGCTGAATCAGCGGCCGGAACTTTTCAAGGCAGCCGTCGCCCAGGTCGGCGTCATGGACATGCTGCGGTACCAGAAGTTCACGATTGGCTGGAACTGGCGGCCGGACTACGGGTCGAGCGACGACGCGAAGGAGTTCAACGCACTCTACGCCTACTCCCCGCTGCACAACGTCCGCGCCGGAGTGGCCTACCCGGCGACGCTGATCACCACCGCCGACCACGACGACCGCGTCGTCCCCGGCCACTCCTTCAAGTACGCCGCGACCATGCAGGCGAACGTGGCGGGCGGCCCCGTCCTCATCCGCATCGACACCAACTCCGGGCATGGCGCCAGCAGCGTCTCCAAGGTGCTCGACGAGGTGGCCGACATGCATTCGTTCCTGTTCTTCAACTTGGGCGTGAGCCCGAAGCGTTAGAGCGAATCTATTTCACGCATGGGGGCGCCAGCATATGTGGCCCAGAAGGGATAACGCGGATTCTTACACATGTGAACGCGCCGGATCGGCGGACGTCGCTGACCAGCGGCTCCGCCACTTGCGGAATCTGGATCCTCTCATTATGCGGCAGGAGCAGCCCGATGTATGACCTTAAGCTGGAGACGGCCGCCATCGAGTGGACGCCGTTCGACTTCCCTGGCGTGTCCATGAAGACGCTGCGGCAGGACGACCGCACCGGTGCCATGACGGTGATGACTCGCATGCAGCCCGGGGCCGCCATCCCCGCGCACAGGCACACCCGCGCCGACGAGACGGTTTACGTCCTCGAGGGCGACTTCGTCGAAGACGGCGTCGCATACGGCCCCGGCACCTTCTTCGCCGCTGCCGCGGGCACCGTGCATGGCCCGCACCGCACCGCGGGCGGCTGCGACCTGCTCACGACGTTCTCCGGCCCGCTCGATTTCGTGCTCGCCGAGTGAGCGACGGCCCGGCCGCCGGGAAGACCGGCCACGTCGCCTCTCGGCTTCGTGCCAAGACGGAAGTTCACCTATGATCTCCATGTATCGAACGGGCGGACTTTCGTATTTGCAGTTGTACCCGAAGCCGCTGGATGAAAATGGCTTGTGTCCGCAGTGCGCCGCCGCAGGCCGTGCGGAACGACCGCCGAAACCGCCCGCGACTCGCTTCGGATCCATATGTTGGCTTCGAATCCTCCAACCCGACCGCTCGACTACGCCGCCGCTCCGCGTGCCGAAGGGCGACGGTGGCGACACGCATTAGGCTGGACTGCCACGATCGCAAACGGCGTCGTCGCGCTCGGGTGCGTTGTGTTTGCGACCCAGTTGGCGCCGCAGTTCGGCGATGCCACGAGCATTCACGGCGTCATCGTCCCGCTGGTCTTTTTCAAACTGCCCCTGACGGTTGCCGCCAGCACGGCGCTGTCAATCGCCGCCAAGGGGACGAATAGAGCCGTTAGCCGTGTCTCATCCGCGTTCACTTGGGCGATCGTTGCGGTGTGGATTACGATTGCATTCCTGCTGTTCCGGCCGTAGGCAGATGATCATCGACTACCCCACCGTCCATCCCGGTTTGCGCTGGTTCGCGTGGCCCACACTGTTGGCAGCGGCGCTGTTCGCGCACTTTCTGGTCGCCGCTGGCCAGTGGTTGGTCTGGTTCGCCGGCATTCTCAGTAATCCGTACATGCGGGGTGAATTTGTGCCGTCGCTGCGGGCTGCAACGCCGGCATTCGCACTCTGTGGATTATCCGCGGTCGTGCTGGTACTCGCCCTGCGGGGCCGCGCGGTCGCACGGCGCGGCGTGCTCCTTGTTCTGATTGCCACGCTGGCGTTGTTCTGGATCGACGTCCATTTTCAGCGATATCAAGTCAGCGTTGACATCGCGAGCACAGATTATTGGGACAGCGGCGGGCGGGCGCATGAGTACCTTACATGGTGGTGGTACAATGACCGGTGGCTGCGGTAGACGCGGCCATGCGTCGGTAGGAAAGACATCCGATCGCCCAGCGAGCCAATGCTACAGCCCATCGCGAGATTCTCCTTGGAAAAGCACTTGGGACCTTACGAGACGTGGGGCACGACTTCGGCCCTTTACGCCGACGGGTCGGCAACCGGCCGGCACGTGCCCGGCTTCGCGATCGAAGTGCAATATGCCTGCGGCGACGGCTTCGTCCTGATCACCTCTTACGATTGCCCCTTCGAGGAAGCGCAGAACTTCTTGCTCCTTGATCGGGCATTTCGAGTGACCGGGAGGGAATTCCTCGGGGTGATGTATGGATCCTACATGCTGATGAAGAGTTACGTGGTGGACGACTCGCGGATAGCCCTTGAATTTGCGGGCGACGATCGCCCGTGGATTTTGGACGTCCGCCCGGATCGTTGGCGTCGCTCTAGAAGGCTCCGGTTGGTGCGTTCAAGCGCAACGACATAGCTGATCAATACGTGGCCGACGGGCGGGTCGTTGAAGAGCGGTGCACACGGCGCTGGCCGTGGCCGGGTGGTCGGATCCAAAGGTAACGCACACCTTTTGAGAAAGGCACACCTTTAACCCGCGACGGAGACCGCTCACCAGATCCGCACCCGATCTTCCGGCGGGAGGTAGAGCTTGTCGCCGGGCTTGATGTTGAACGCCTGGTACCACGCGTCGACATTGCGGAGTGAGGCGAACGCGCGAATGGAGCCGGGCGAGTGCGCGTCGGTGGCGAGTTGCTGCTTGAGGGCGGCGTCGCGGGTGAGGGTGCGCCAGACCTGCGCCCAGCCGAGGAACACGCGCTGGTCGCCGGTGAACCCGTCCATGACGGGCGCGGGCCGGCCGTTGAGGTGGAGGTGGTAGGCGTCGATCGCGTTGAGGATGCCGCCCAGGTCCGCGATGTTCTCGCCCATCGTCGCCTTGCCGTTGATGTGCGAGCCGGGCGCGGCGGGAAACGTGAATGCCTCGTACTGCGCGCCGAGCCGGCCCGCCTGGGCCTCGAACTTGGCGGCGTCGTCCGGCGTCCACCAGTCGGTCAGCACCCCGTTGCCGTCGCTCTTGCGGCCCTGGTCGTCGAACCCGTGCGTGATCTCGTGGCCGATGACGGCGCCGATCCCGCCGTAGTTGATCGCCGCGTCGGCGTTGGGGTCGAAGAAGGGCGGTTGCAGGATCGCGGCCGGGAAGACGATCTCGTTCATCGACGGGTTGTAATACGCGTTGACCGTCTGCGGCGTCATGCCCCATTCGCTGCGGTCCACCTTCCGGCCGAGCTTCGAGATCAGGGACTCGTACTGGAACCGCGCCGCCCGCACGGCGTTGCCGAACAGGTCGCCGGGGTCGACGATCAGCATCGAGTAGTCGCGCCAATGGTCCGGGTACCCGATCTTCACGCCGAACTTGTCCATCTTCGCCAGCGCCTTGGCCTGCGTTTGCGGCGACATCCACGTGACGTGTTCGATGCGGTTCCGCATCGCCGTGCGGACGTCCGCCACGAGCGCCTCGGCCTTGGCCTTCGCTTCCGGCGGGAAGTAACGGGCGACGTACTCGCGGCCCACCGCCTCGCCCATCGCGGACTCGCAGAACGAGGCCGCCCGCTTGGCGCGGTCCCGCTGCTCCGGCGAGCCGCTCATGAACTTGCCATGGAAGTCGAAGTGTGCATCGACGAACCGGCCGGAGAGCAGCGGCGCCACCGCGTCGACCACCCGGAACGCCTGCCATGCCTGCAGCGTTGCCATCGGGGTTTCGCTGAAGACGCGGGCGATCTTCGGCATCGCGGTGTTTTGCGACACGACGACCTGCGCCGCCCGCCCGACGCCGGCTGCGCCGAGCATCGCCTGCCAGTCGAACCCCGGCGCCAGGTCGGCCAGCGCCTGGATCGTCATCGGGTTGTACGTCTTCTCGTGGTTGCGATTTTCCGCCCGCGTCCAGTGCGCCTCGGCGATCTTCGTTTCGAAGTCGAGGATGTTCCGGGCCGAGCCGGCG
>DASXMX010000086.1:0-25571 GCA_036495445.1 Tepidisphaeraceae bacterium | reverse complement strand
GCCAGCCCGCAGGCAATGTACAGGACGTTGCCGCCATGGCCGATGTGGAATGCATCCGGCAGCACGCCGCCGTCATTGCGAGGGTAGATCGGACCTTCGGCCTTTCTGACGTCACTCTGCCGGAACCCTTCGTTTCGGCTGCAGCAGTTGGCTGGATCACTCGACTGGACTCGCTGTTGTCCGCGTTGCCGCGCGTATCGGTGTCTAGCGCGGGGAGCTGGAAAGCGGAAATGGTCGAGTGGCTCCGCGCCGCACCGCTGCCGCTTTCTCCACGACGCTGGGAAACCGCAGCCCGTGCCCTCATCACAGACCTTGAGGGAAGAGTGGATATCGCCGGTCCGCTCTCCCGGCTACTCGCAGGCATCGCCGACCCCGCGATTCCGGATGGATTGGTTCATGGCTGGTCTTGTTACGCAGAAGCCGAGCGGGAGCAGTCCGACGCAGACCGTCTGCTTCTCCGGGCCGTCTCCTATTTCTCCCACGCTGCACGAGGCGCGCCCCCTTGGAGCCAAGTTGCCGAACGGCTCGCCGCGTTATCTCTGCTTCGCGCGGGTGCGATCCCGGAATTCGTCAGCACCGTGGCCACCTTCTCCCCGACCAACGACTGTCCCGGGATAGATGCCGCGTGCCGGGCAGTTGTGTCCATCCTGGGTTTGCAACAGCCAATCGTCTCCCATCAAGCGAATGACGGCCTCGCTTTGTCGAGTCGCGAGGATGACCGTCTGCTTGCCGCCGCGCTTGCAGATGGCTCTGAAGCGTGGCCGCGCGCGGCAGACCGCTGCTGGGTAGCGGCATGGCTCAATTGGCGATTTGCCAGCATAATGCGCGCACCCGTTGCGCATCGCGAGGAGTGCCGACGAATTGCGCTCCGCCATGAAGCCGTGGTGCCGACGCGTGCCCGCGAAAGGGTGACGCAGGAACTACGGTTGGGGACAGCTACTCCAATCAGGATAGGAATGGAATGTACATGAATATGGATTCGGCACCCGTCCAACCATCGCCGGTATCACTTTTTGAGGCCGTTAAGCGTGGAGAGAAGAAAAAGGCGGCCCTCATCGGGGCTTTGCACGCCACATCGATTGGTCGTGAGAACATCGAATTGTTCGTGGGAGCCATGAACGAGGTCGCGAACCCAATTGCGGTCGAGCTCATCTCGCTTGCATGGCCCAGCCTCGATGCGGATTGTCGAGTGCGCATCAGCCGCGATTGGCTCGACGGCAAAGAAAAGGATCAACAGGCGGGCGGGTATCACGCTCTGGCCGCGCGACTCTTGGCCGAGGACTCAGAGGCATCGATGTTTTTTCTCGACCGAGCCACCAAGTTGGCGGCAACCTCACCTCCGTGCCGCAAGAGGATAATCTCGACGACACGTTCTGAGTGGATAGGCACAACATCGGAACAGGCGCGATTCCGTAAGCTCGACCCGAAACTGTTAAGCAGTAGCGGCCGTATTATGATCCTCGAGTGGCTCGGCGAAGCTTGCCAGTCTGAACTGCACCCATCGGATAACGAGCGGCGACGAGGGGAGCTGCAGAAGCAGGCGCAGGTGAGAACCTCTATTCTCGCGCAGTGGCTAGACGAACTGCAACATCAGCCGATTCCGGAGGCGGTGGCGTCCGGCGTGGCGCGATGCATTGCGAAGCTTCGACTGCGACCCGCGGCGGGGAATGACCCTTCGACTGGGGCGACTCCTGGCGGCACGCCCACGACAGCCCAATCCATTGCTCACACGGAGCCTGCCGCCGCCGTGCGTCCCGCGCCAACTGTCGCGAGTCCTCCGCCGCCTCCGGCACTTCAAGGTGCGTCCAGTGCACTTTCTTCGGGGGAAGACGAGCAGCTCCGGACTGCGTTCGAGTTGATCACACGGCTCTTCCAGAAGGAGTCTGAGCAGCACCGCCGAAGACTTGCCTCGGTCGTGGGCGAATTGACGGCCGCCAAGGCTCAGCAGGAGCGGGCCGATCGCGACGCGGCGGCCTATCGCAGCGCCAACGTGGCGGCAGTGGAGCGTGTGACAGGGTTGGAAGAACAGGTGCGAGCTCTCACAGAAGCCCGGGACAAGGCGGTCCAAGAGCTCAGCGCAGTGAGGGAGAAACTCGACCAGGTATCAGCCGAATTGAACGATGAGCGGCAACGAGGCCTTGCTCTGCGACACGAAAGCCACGAGGCGGTATCGAGAGAAACGCAGCGGGAACGGGAGCGGTTGCTGGGTCAGGTCGCCCAGCAAGTCCGAAACCTCGAGCAGGCCTACCGGGAGATTCGGGCACGGGGACCACTCCCCGAGGGTACGCCGCGGATGGTCGGCGACATGATGGACGAGTTGCTATCGAGACTTGAGGCCGTAGGCGTGCGATTCGCTCGCGAGTAGTTGCGGACCGGAGGGTTGAGCTATGGCGGTCGGGATCGATTTCGGAACGACGAACTGCGCGGTGGTGTACAACCGCAATCAGTTGTTAGACGAGAGCGACGAACGCCCTCTGCCGTCATTGGTGGCGATAGACCCGCTCACCGGGAACACGCTCGTCGGCCATGAAGCGAGGAAGAAGCGGCACGATCTGGCCCGCGGCTCTTGGCACGTGGTCAGTTCGGTCAAACTTGCGCTCTCCCATGACCGGGCGATCGCCGAGCGCCAGGGGAGCAAGTTAAACAGCACCGACATATCGGCCATCCTATTTACCTCGCTGCATGACCGAGCCGAGCGATTGTTTGGGGCGGGAAAGGCGGCGGAAGCGGTGGTCAGCATACCCGTCGGACTTCGCGCGGGCGCCCGCCGCCGTCTCCGGGCGGCTGCCGAGCGGGCGGCGGTTAAGGTGCTGGAGTTCGTATCCGAGCCGACCGCTGCATTCCTGGCATGCCGAGATCAACTTCCCGACAGCGAGCGCGTGCTGGTATTCGACTGGGGAGGCGGAACGCTCGACGTCTCGGTGCTTCAAATCGAGGACGGTGCAGTTCACGAACTCGCCACGGCAAGTCTCCTCCAAGCGGGAGACGCGATTGACGAACTCATCGCCGGACATATCCACAACGCGGTTACGGGGGAGGATCTTGACCGAGCGAGGATCCCAGCCAAGCAATACGACCGTCTCCTCGTCGAAGCCGAAGCGGTCAAGTGCAGGCTGTCCGACGCGGAGGAGGCCCCAATCTTTCTGCTGGCATATCAAGGCCGCGACCACACGTTCAAGCTCGACCGCACCACGTTGGAGGTAATCACGCGCCGAATTGTTGAGCAGTGTGTGACGGTCGTCCGCGACGCGATCACGGCCGCGCGGAAGGTTGGGGGCGATGCAAAGCTCGACCATGTTGTGCTGGTTGGCGGTAGCAGTCGCTTGTGGGGTATCGGGGCAAAACTCCGGCAGGCCTTCGCCGACGTAGACGTGTTCGTGCCGCGGCGCCCACAATGGGCGGTGGCGCAAGGCGCATCGATGCTCGCCGAAGAGCTCTGCGGGGCACACACGGAGCCCCTTTACCGGCTGAACCACCCGGTCTACCTGCAACTCAGCGACGGGTCGCTGCTGCCGCTGGTCAGGGCTGGGGACCGCTTTGACGACACGTACCGGCGTTACCTGTTGGGCGTCGTCGAGGATACCGACCACGCACAACTCATATTCGCCGTGCCCGGGGGGCACGGGCAGGGCATTGTTGGCAGCGTTCCGGAGACCCGACCCGTCGACTTCCTGTCGGTCCCACTTCAAGGGCTCCGTTTTGAACAGTTGCGACTTGAGGCCAAGCTTACCCGTGAACTCACGCTGGCCGTGAGAGCACAGACGGAAAAAGCAGACCCGTACAGGAGCGACCAGTGGACGGCTTGGGAATTCGAGCAGTTGTTGTTCTCTTATGGACTGAGTGATGCACGGAGGAGAGTGAAATGAAACTGCCCGAACAAGTTCTGCCGGGAATTATCCGGCCCGCCAACACTGCCGTTCAGGTGAAGTCGAACGTGACTGTTTGCTCGAACGTATTCCCCCGGTCGCCCGACATCCAACAATCCGGGAACGACGTGGCGTTCCGTTGCCGCGTACGCGGGGCGATCGCGCTTCGTGACCTAGTGCCGCCCGGTGTTATCGATTCGACCACCGGGAAACACGAGATACGGAAGCTGAAAGAGGCTGATCGGTCGGCTGCATTCACAGGTGCCTTGGCGGACACCTCTTTCGCGCTACTCCCCGAGCAGGTCGAAGAGCTCAACGCCTTCCGTTGCATCTACTGCACCCGTTCAACATTGAGTGTGTGGTTCGAACAAGGCGCGGTACAGAGGCGGTTTGTAACGTGCATGTGCCAGCGGGAGGCGAAACGATGATTGACCCATTCGAAATGTGGCGCAGTCTGACGGGATCATATCACTCCTACCTGAGCGAGACCTTCCCCGTCCATGCCTCGCAGCCGCGCCTTCGCGAACTTCTGCACTCCGCCATCCGCCGTGAGAACGCGCTCTGCAAGCCACCGCTGGTCTCGATAATCCCGGCTTATGCGCCGGCCGATTCCCCGTCACAGTTATTTGGGAACAAAGCGCCACCTCGCCTGGACCCGCAACTCAAACGATTATCCCCGCGCGAATTCGACCCTGATCGTCCGCTGTACCGACACCAAGTCGACGCCATCAAGCGTATACAACTCGGGCGCAACGCGGTCGTGGCAACGGGGACCGGATCCGGAAAGACCGAAGCGTTCCTCTTTCCCATCCTCGACCACTGCATTCGAACGCGTTTGAATGGCGTTCAGGCAATCTTGATTTACCCGATGAATGCATTGGCGAACGACCAGCTCGATCGCCTACGGCTTCTGCTGGGGGACAGCGGCATCACGATTGGCCGGTACACGGGGCAGACTCCTGAGAATGAAGAAGACCTCGACGAGGATACGAGGCAGAACGCCAGGCCGTTTGAGAGAGCAACGCGCGACCAGATTCGGCGGGAGCTTCCGCAGATCCTGCTCACCAACTTCGCAATGCTGGAGTACCTCCTGCTGCGCCCGAGTGACCAGACCATTTTCAAGGACGACACCGTCAAGTTCGTCGTGCTCGATGAGGCTCACTCGTATCGCGGATCGCAGGGAATCGACATCTCCCTGCTCATGAAACGCCTGCAGTTGCGGTTTTCTCATAAGCTCCAGTTCATCCTGACATCCGCCACGCTTGGGGATCCCAAGGATCCTGGCAATAGGGAACGCATTGCCAAATACGCCGGTGAGCTGTCCGGCGCCGAGTTCGCGCCGGACGACGTCGTGGACGGGTACGTCGTCGACCCGTTCGAGCGCGTGCCGCGTAAAGAGCTGACGCCGGATTCGGTCGGTCGCCTCGCAAAGCTGCCCGCATCTCGCGTTGTCGAAGCGATGGCGTCGAAGGAACGTACGCAGTCTTTATTGCGGGAAACAGGAATCCCCGTTGAAGGGGGCGAAGCGGGGGTGGACGTGCTGTACGCGTCTCTGCGCAGGCTCGAACCGCTGCACCGGTTCTACCGCCGTCTCCGGGCAGGCGCCGCAACAATCGATGAGCTCGCCCGCGAGCTGCGGGGGCCTGAACCGTCTTCCTCGGCGGATGAATCCGCGCTTCACGCGACAAACTCGCTCCTGGCCGCCGCCTCGCTGGCAATTCCCTCGGACGGCCGAACGGCGCCCCTATTGGCGGTCCGCCTCCACCATTTTTTCCGCGGATTCGGTGGGGCGAGCGTACTGCTGGAAAGCATCCACAAGGTTCTGATCGTCAAAAAACTTTACCTGGAACGTAAGGCCGTAGATGACGTTCCCGACCCCGAGACTGGGGAGGAACCTACCGGACGTGCCTTGCTCGCGCTCTTTACGTGTACCCACTGCGGAATGCCGGTTGTTGGCGTTGAGCGCGATCGCGACCATTGGAAAACTCCTCTCGCCAACCGCCCCCAAAGCGAGCTTGATCTCCTAACCTGGCTGGACCTTGAACAGCTCGGGAATGACGAGGAGGTAGAAGACGGGGACGGGTTCGACCCCAATTACATGTACCTGTGCACCGAGGAGAGTTGCCGCGCCGTGGGCGAAGGAACGCCCGCCGCCTGTGGCCACTCGGGCCAACTCCGCCTCTTGCGCCTCCCCAGTGCCGACGCACAAGGCCTTCGCCGATGTCCATGCTGTAACGGCGAGCGCCGCCCATATCCATCTGTATTGCGCGATTTCGTTGTCGGCGAGGACGCTCCGACCGCACTTCTGGCCGAGGAGATTCTCCGGTGCCTGCCAGAACAGCCCAACTGCGGTGCGAAGCCAGCAGGCGGGCGGCAGCTGATCGCCTTCAGCGACGCGCGACAACGCGCGGCCTTCTTCTACCCGTACCTCGCCCGCACCAGCTGCGAACCCGCATACGTGCAGCCATTGATCGCTGCGGTCCGGCAACTGGAAGACGATTCCGACGTAACGTCTCCCAAGCGGGTCGTCGAGGCGGCCACCCAGATCGTGGTCAATCAACCACGCGTGCTGGTCCGCCGAATCGAAGGAGATGTCGAATACTATGACCATCTAACGAAAAAGCCGACAAGCGAAGACTTGGCGGAGATCCGCGAGAGCTTGGCCGCCATTCTGTATGAGCAATTGGGTGCCACGGGTCGTATGCGCACCAAGCTTCCGGGGTTGAGCCTCGTTGGAACACGGTTCGATGTTGATAACGAAGCGTTCGCGGAAGCGCGAGGGAAGATGCCGGAACTGTTCGCCGATGAGCAGGTCGGCCGCGATCTGGTCAGCCGACTTCTTCACACGCTCATCCGCACTCAGGCGGTTGAGTTTTGGCCGAATCAGGTTGACCGGCGCAAGATCCTCGGGCTCGCTGAAGGGCCGACACTCGTCACCGTCCACAGAGGGGCCCGAGCCGTTGCGGACGGGCACCAGATGCTCCAGTGGAATTCAGTGACGCGTAGCGCGCGGGGGTGGATCATCCGCCGGGCGCTTGGCCTTCAGGACGGTGTTGCTGCCGCGGATGCGGTCGCAACGGAAGCACTCGACGAGATATGGGACTGGATGCTCGATGCTGGAATACTTGAGGAGCACTACCAGCACCCGGGAGAGTTTCGACTGCCGGCGAAGCGGATTCTTGCAACAACCCAGGGGCCCTGGTTCCGCTGCGACCGATGCGGTGCCGTCACGCTGCACCTGATGAACGGTACGTGCGAGATGAGAGGATGCAAGGGGAGTCTACACGCTGTTGCGGCTGACGCCCTTAGACAGGAACACGCACAAAGCCACCGCGTCAAGCGATTCGTCCAGAAGCCGCTACCCCTCGCGGTACTAGAACACACGGCCCAAATCTCCCTCTCGGAGGGGAAGCGCATCCAACGCGACTTCATGAACAAGGACGTAAACGTGCTGAGTAGCTCGACCACCTTCGAAATGGGTGTGGACGTCGGGCAGCTGGAGGCCGTGCTCTTACGGAATGTTCCGCCAACGGCCGCAAGCTACGTGCAGCGTGCGGGCCGCGCCGGGCGCCGCCGGGTGGGAGCGGCGCACGCAGTCAGCTACGCCAGACTGATGCCACACGACCAGCACCACTTTCACCGCCCCTTCGAGATCGTCGGCGGCTCGGTGCCTGTGCCGGTCGTATACCCCAAAAACGAGCGACTGACTCAACGCCACATCAATGCGCTTCTGCTATCAGCCTTCCTGGCCCATCATCGGTTGCCCGTTGATGACCCGCGACTCCAAGACTTCTTTCCCGTGTCTGAAGCCGCCGCCGACGGCACCTCCGCGGCTGAGCGGTATGTGCGGTGGTGCCAGACGCTCCCGCCGGCAGTGCGCGGTGATGTGGGACAATTGGCGTCGCGAGCGCAGATGGATTCAGATGCCGCAATAAACGCCTCCGCTTCTTCCATGTTCCAGCCGTCGGGCCCCTGTGTGTGGCGGAGAGGACTCTTGGATCCGCTGGGCTCCTTTGAAAAGGAGCGCCGCAGGCTGACCGATGAGAAGACAGAACTTGAGCGAGAGCGTAAGAGCAGGCAAGCGGCCGCCGTCTTTGCGAAACTCACCCGGATCGATTCGCTCATCTCGCAGCAACTCGGAGAGGGACTCATCGGAACGCTCTCCTCGTGCAGCTGGCTCCCCGCATATGCCTTTCCCCAGGACGCCGTCCGGCTCCTCGTTCTGGACCCGAACTATCAGTCTGCATTGAAGCTGGAACGAGACCGCGAGAGTGGGATCTCCGAGTATGCCCCGCAAAGCGAGATCATCGCCGACGGCAAGATGTTCACCAGCATCGGAATCAACCTCCTGGGCCGGGCGCCGGACATCCGGCGATTTCGCTTCTGTGAGGCCACGCGGCGCGTCCGTCTTGGCCTGGACGGGGACGAGCTCAAGCGGCAACTGCCCAGCCTCGGCCACCGCCCGCCGAAGTCAGGGCAGTTTGTGCTCCCGGCGGGCTTCCTCACGAGCATTGACGACAAGGGCCGTCAGCCGAACTTGTACCGTCTCCGGCCGCCGAGCAACTCGGAGCTGTTCGTCGTTGATTCGCTCGACGAGTCCGAGTTCGAGATGCACCAGAAGCTCCCGGGCGTTGCTACCGGGATCTGCCGCAACGCCCAGCTCTTCACGGCCAATCTGGGTCGGTCGGGCCAGGGCTTCTGCCTCTGCGTAAGCTGCGGCAGCGCTTCGGACGGCATGCGCATGGAAACGGCCCACGACCGTCCGTTCGGCGGTGCCAAGTGCAAGGGGCGCCAGGAGCGGGTCGCGCTGGCCAGCATTTTCCACACCGACGTCCTTCAGGTCCGGTTTCCGGCGGTTTCGACGCCTAGCGTGATCGGCGATGTCGGGCGAACGTTCTGGACGACCCTGGCCGCCGCTGTTGCTACCGCCGCATGCGAACTTCATCGAATCGACCCCTCTGACCTTGAGGTGAGCTACCGATCGATTTCAGACGCGGACCACCGGGGCGAGCTGTTGCTGTTCGACAACGTTCCGGGCGGTGCAGGCTTCGTCCAACGCATCCGCTACGACCTGCCCGCCGTGCTCTCGGCGGCAATGCGAGTCCTGCAAGACTGTCCCAACACGATTGATTGCGGGATGCAGTCCTCGTGCTACGCATGTCTGCGGACGTACCGGAACCAGTTCGACTGGCAGTTCCTCTGTCGCGAGGCTCCGCTTCCCTGGCTGGCTAGCTTATGTCGATAACGTTAGGTCGCCATAGCGCCGGAGGCCCGCGGAAGTGCTCCGCCTTTGTCTTTTCCGGCAACCCCGGCCCCTTCCGGAGCCGTAACCCCTGACGATAGCACGAGTTGAAAATGCACATCGCTTGATTAAATTGAGACTGATGGTGTCCACCACCAAGCAGCATTCAATCGTTCACGAGCATTGGCATCTCCGAATCCGGCCGCACGACAATGATACCGCCCGGAGCGTTGGCCGGTGGTGGCGTGACGAGGCACACGATCTGGTGGTCGTTGCCACTCAAAAGCCTGCGCAAAGGGGTACCAAACACGGCAGATTCATGATGCCAGTGTCGCCGCCGCAGCGTCCCGCCAATCATGGCACCGGCTCGGTGCAGCCAGGAATATCGTTCATCGTGTTGCTGACGCGGGCGCTCACCGGAAACGCAAAGTTTTTGCAACAGGCGTAAGTCATCGGTGGTACCGCGTCGTAGTGGGATGGATGCGTACGTGTGGGCCACCGGGTGCTCGCAAAACCGCGGTCGTTTAGCCGATCCATCCTGCATCGGAAAAACGAAGGAGCGTTTCGATGCTGACCGTGCCCGGCAGTTCCCATCGGTTCTGTGACGGAGTCTCACGCAGGAACTTCCTGAAGATCGGGGCGCTGGGCATGGGCGGGCTCGCGTTGCCGCAACTGCTCCGCGCCGAGGCGGCCGCGGGAATCCGCGGCTCGCATAAGGCCGTCATCATGATCTTCCTGCCGGGCGGTCCGGCCCACCAGGACCTGTTCGACCTGAAGACCGAAGCCCCGTCGGAGATCCGCGGCGAGTTCACGCCGATCGCGACGAACGTGCCGGGCATCCAGATCTGCGAGCACATGCCGCGGGTCGCACGGTGCATGGACAAGCTGGCGATCGTCCGCTCAATCGTGGGCGCCACTGGCGGGCACGACGCGATCCAGTGCCTCACCGGCCGAACCAACCGCAACATGCCGGCGGGCGGTTGGCCTTCGCTGGGGGCGGTGCTATCGAAACTCGAGGGGTCGGTCGATCCGGCGATGCCGCCGTTCGTGGGGCTGTCGCCGAAGATGGGTCACATGCCCTGGGCGGATGCCGGCACGCCGGGATTCCTCGGGGTGGCCCACGCGCCGTTCAAGCCCTCGGGCGCGGGTCAGGCGGACATGGTGCTGAACGGCATCTCGCTCGATCGTCTCTCAGACCGCCGGGCGCTGCTCGCGGGGTTCGACAAGTTCCGCTGCGACGTCGACGCCAGCGGCCTGATGGCGGGCATCGATTCGTTCGATCAACAAGCCTTCGGCGTGCTGACCTCCAGCAAACTGGTCGAGGCGCTCGACATCGAGCGCGAGGACCCGGCCGTCCGGGCCAGCTACGGCAAGGGAGACCCGCACAACCGCGACGACGGCGGCCCCAAGCTCATGGAGCATTTCCTCATCGCCCGCCGACTCGTCGAGGCGGGCGCCCGATGCGTGACGCTGGCGTTTGGCCGCTGGGATCACCACGGCGGAAACTTCCCCGCGCTGCGCCAGGACCTGCCGCTGCTCGATCAGGGGCTCGCCGCCCTCGTGCAGGACCTTTACAATCGCGGGCTCGACAAGGACGTGTCGGTCGTCATTTGGGGCGAATTCGGCCGCAGTCCCAAGATCAACAAGGACGGCGGCCGCGATCACTGGCCCAACGTCTCCTGCGCGTTGCTTGCGGGCGGCGGGATGCGGACCGGGCAGCTGATCGGGTCGACCGATCGACTCGGCGCCGAGGTCAAAGACCGCCCCGTACAGTTCGGCGAGGTCTTCGCCACGCTCTATCACAACCTCGGCATCGACGTGAACAAGGTCACGATCCCCGACTTGACCGGCCGGCCGCAGTATCTCGTGGACGCGGGCTACCAACCGATGCGGGAACTCGTTTGATTCCAAGAACGAGGCCGATGATTTGAGGGGCACACGACCGATGCGTTTTCCGGCAACACTCATCCTGATGGCGATATCCGCGCTTTTGCCCACGCGGACTTTGCGGGCGGGGGACGCGCCTTCGACCCAGCCGGCAAAGCAGCTCACGATCCTCAGCATCAGCGGGGATAACGGCACGCTTGCGCCACTGGAACTGGTCGGCCGTGACGCGCACTGGCAGATCGTGGTGACGGGGTCTTTCGCGTCCGGCGAAGAACGAGACCTCACGCGCGGCGTGCGCTATGCCGCCCGCCCCGCCGGGGTCGTTCAGGTCAGCGATTCAGGAATGCTCACGCCGGTCGGCGATGGCGAGGCATCCGTCGAAGCCACGGATGCGGACGGACGCGCAGCGTCCATTGCGGTTCGCGTCAAGTACTTTAATAATCCCCAGCCGATCAACTTCGCCAACCAGATCGTCCCGATCTTCACCAAGGCCGGTTGCAACGGTGGCGGCTGCCACGGGAAGCTGAGCGGCCAGAACGGATTTCGCCTCTCCCTGCTTGGATTCGAGCCAACCGAGGATTACGAGCACCTCGTCCGCGAATCCCGCGGCCGCCGGCTCTCGCCGGCCGCGCCGGAGCACAGCCTGCTGTTGCTGAAAGCCACGGGAATGCTCCCCCACGGCGGCGGAAAGCGCATCGACGCGAGCTCCGACGACTACAAGCTCCTGGTCCGCTGGATCACGCAAGGCATGCCGGTCGGCGGCGCGAACGATCCGTCCGTCGCGTCGATCGAGGTCTTCCCCAACCACCGCACCGAGCCGCTCGGCGGAGAACAGCAGCTCTCGGTCGTCGCCCGCTACACCGACGGCACCGTCCAGGACGTCACGCGATCGGCCGTGTACGAAACCGGCGAACGCGAGATGGCTTCGGTCGATTCCGGCGGCCGCGTGACGTTCTACCAGCAGCCGGGGACCGTCTCGGTGATGGTGCGGTATCAAGGGCGGATCGCCGTCTTCCAGGCGACGCTGCCGCTGGGCGCGTCGGTGGGCGACCTGCCGGCCCCGCGAAACTTCATCGACGCGCTGGCGTTTAAGCACCTGCGCATCACCGGGATGCCGCCGTCGGCCGAGTGCGACGACGCGACCTTCGTCCGCCGTGTGACGATCGACATCGCGGGCCGGTTGCCCACCGTGGCCGAGGCGACCGAGCTCGTTCGCTCGAACGACCCCGCGAAACGCGACAAGCTGATTGACCGCCTGCTCGACAGCGGCGACTACGCGGACTACTTCGCCAACAAGTGGTGCGCCCTGCTGCGCAACCACCGCACCGCCGCCAACTACCAGCGTGGCAATTACCTGTTTCACGACTGGATCCGCGACAGCCTCTACGCGAACAAGCCGTTCGATCAGTTCGTCCGCGAGATCCTCACCGCATCGGGGACCGTGACCGATTCGCCCCCGACCGAGTGGTACCGGCAGGTGACGGCGCCGACCGACGAGGTCGAAGACGTCGCGCAACTGTTCCTCGGCACGCGCATCCAGTGTGCCAAGTGTCATCACCACCCGTACGAGAAATGGAGTCAGAAGGACTACTACAGCCTCGCGGCGTTCTTCTCGCAGGTGGCACGCCGGCCGGCGGAGTCGGGGGAACTGGCCGTCTACGTTCGTCGGGCCGCGCCCGGCGTCGTGAACGCCAAGACGGGGCAGGTCGTGAAGCCGTGCGGCCTGGGCGATACCGCCCCATCGAATCCCTCGCCGGATGACGACGCGCGGGCCGACCTGGCCGATTGGATCGTGTCGCCGGACAACCGCTTCTTCGCCCGCGCGCTCGTGAACCGCTACTGGAAGCACTTCTTCGGTCGCGCGCTGGTCGAACCGGAGGACGATCTGCGCGACACCAACCCGGCCACGAACCCCGAGTTGCTCGACGCGCTAGCGAAGCATTTCGTCCAGAGCCGCTTCGAGCTGAAGGACCTGATCCGCACGATCTGCCGGTCGCGGACGTACCAACTCAGCGCAGTCCCTAACGCGTATAACGCGACGGACAAGCAGAACTACTCGCGTTACTACCCCAAACGGCTCACCGCTGAGGTGCTGCTCGATTCGGTGAACGCGCTGGCGGGTTCCAAGGGCGGGTTCGGCGGCCTTCCGGCAGGCACGCGGGCCGTGCAGCTTCCCGACAACAGCTTCAACGTGAACTCGTACTTCCTGACCGTCTTCGGCCGGCCCGAGTCGTCCAGTGCCTGCGAGTGCGAGCGGTCGCAGGACGCAAGCCTCGCCCAGAGCCTGCACCTGCTGAACTCGCAGGACGTGCTGAGCGAGCTCTCGGCCGCCGACGCACGCCCCGCGGCGCTCGCCGCCGATGCGGCCCGCGACGATGATCAAAAGATTCGCGAGCTTTACTTGATGGCCTATTCCCGCGAGCCCTCGGCGGACGAGGCGGCGTTCGCCCGCCGCTACCTCACCCGCCGGAAGTCCGACACCGCGGGCGCCTTCCGGCCGGTGAACAAACGCGAGGCCTATGAGGACGTGATCTGGGCGCTGATCAACACCAAGGAGTTTCTGTTCAACCACTGAACGGTCCCGCGCAGATGCAAACCGACGTGAGTGAGCGAGCGGCGACTCGGGGCGGATGGATGGCCGCCCTGGTCGTCCTTTGCGCGTTCTGCGGCATCGGCTCGTTCGCGCAGGGGGAGTTGCCGATCGCCGTACTCTCTTCCGTTTTCCCGATGGGATGCCAACGCGGCGAGGGCGTTGATGTGACGCTCGCCGGCACCGATCTCGATGGCCTGCGCGAGCTGATGTTCTCCCATGCGGGCATCTCGGCCATGCCGAACGTGGGATCCGGCCCGACGCGAACGTTTCACGTGACCGTCGATCGTTCCGTCCCGCCCGGGTGGTACGAGGTGAGGGCCGTGGGACTATTCGGCGTGACCAATCCCCGCACGTTCGAAGTCTGCGAAGGGCCCGCACGCGCGATCAAGGCGGGCGGCGGCGGCACATTGGACTCGGCCACCGAAATCCCCGTCAGCGGATCGGCATACGCCGTCGCGGAACCGAACGCGAGCCACTTCTATCGCATCCGGGTGAAGGCACGGCAACCGCTCTGGATCGAGGTGGCCACCACGCAACTCGACTCGCGCATGGAACCGGTGACCGTCGTCGCGGATTCCTCCGGCCGCGAACTGGCCCGAGGCCGCAGCGCCGCCGAGGCAATCCGCATCGAGCCGCCGGCCGAAGGGAACAGCTTTGTCTCCATTCACGACGTGGTCTATCACGGTGGGCCGGAGTTCGGGTATCGCGTGCGCGTCATCGATCATCCTCCCGCACCGGCAGCCGGCGCGATGCGATGGCCCTGCCCGCCGGCCGGGGCGTTCCTGGAGCAGTTGCCGCCCGGCATCAGTTGGGACGCGGCCGAAGGGGCTGACGGAAAACGTCCCTTGAACGTCCCGTGCGAGATCGCCGGAGCGTTCCGAACACCTCGCCAGCGGGATCTCTACACGTTTGACGCCGCCGCGGGCACGACCTATCGAATCGAAATTGTCTCACAGCGGCTCGGCGAACCCACCTCGCCGTTCCTGCTGGTTCAGCGTGCCGCAGGCGACGGCAAAGGCATCCCCACGTTCTCCGACGTTCAGGAGGTTTACGCCCCACCCACGCGCGCCACGATCCCCGAATTCCCACTCGGGCACCTGGATCCGGTCTACCGGCTCGAGGCCAAACAGGCGGGCCGATACCGGCTGATGGTGCGAGACCTGTACGCGCGCGACCGCGGCGACGCGCCCGCCGCGTACCGCTTATCGATCCGCCCGGAATCGCCCGGGTTCGAACTGGTGGCGATTCCGTCGTCCCCGCTGCCGGAGCCGGCTGATTCGAAGGACGTGCCGGTCTGGACGACGTTCCTGCGCCGCGGTGGAACGGCGCCGGTCGAGGTGATCGCCGACCGCCGGGACGGATTCGCCGGCCGGATCGAGCTACACGTCGGCGGCCTCCCGCCGGGCGTCACCGCGGGTCCGGCCAACATTCCCGAAGGAGCGACGACCGCGACACTGATCCTGCACGCGGCGGAAGATGCCAGCTCCTGGGTCGGCCCGATCCGAATCACCGGAACCGCGCGCATCGCCCAACAAGAGCTTTGCCACGTAGCCCGGCCCGGGACGGTCAGCTTCAGCACGTACGACGCGACGGCCAAAACGCTGCAAATCGTTCGCTCACGGCTGTGCGACCGGTTCGTGATCGCTGTGAGCGACGTCGACGCTGCGCCGATCTCGATCACGCCCGTTCAAAAGACGTGTGAGGTTCAGGCCGGGACCAAGGCCACACTCACGTTCAACGTCAAGGCGCGGGCGCCGTTCACCGCGCCGATCGTCCTGACTCTATCGGGACAGCCGGGTCTCTCGAAAACAGTCACGATCGACCCGAAGTCCCCGACTGCAGTCGTAGAACTCGATTTGGCTCAGGCCAAACTCGCGCCGGGCAACTACACGCTGCACTTCGTCGGGCAGGCGAAACTGAAATACCCAGACAGCCCTCCATTGCGAGAGGCCCGCATCGCCTTGATCGATCTGGAAGACCGCCAGTCCGCGGCGTCTCAGTCGCTTGCTGCCGCGGCACACGCATTCGTCGACGCGGTGAGGTCGCAAAACGCCCGGCGGGCCGTCGATGCGGCCAAAGTGCTCGCCCTCACGGAACTGAGCTGGCTCCCTGGACGGCAATCCGTCGCGGACATGCGGGCCAAGGCCGAGGAACTGGCGGCCCACGCGCCGGCGAAGGATCTGACGACCTCGGTTTATTCCGATGCGTTTGAGTTGAAGGTCGATCCGATGGCGGCCAGGAAGTGAAAGAGAAGATGGGCGCAACGTTGCGGAGTCTCATCGGCTTGGTCGCCGCTCTTCTGCTCGGCGGGATCGGCCTGCTGCCGTGCGCGGCGCCCGCTCGCGCCGCGGACGAAGAAGGCACCCGTCCCATACCGCTCGCAGCGATCGATCACCCCGGCGACGTCGATTTCGAGCAGGAGATCCTTCCGCTGCTTCGAGACAACTGCCTGGCTTGTCACAACCGCACGCGCGCCAAGGCCGACCTGATCCTGGAGACCCCGGCCGACATCCTGCGCGGCGGCGAAAGCGGGCTGGCAGTCGTGCCCGGCAAGGCCGGCGAAAGCCTGCTGCTCCAGGCGGCGGCACACCAGGCCAAGCCGTCCATGCCGCCGAAGGACAACAAGGTCTCGGCGACGGACCTGAGCGGCGAACAGCTCGCGCTCCTGCGGCTGTGGATCGATCAGGGCGCGAAGGGCGAGGTGCGGTCCCACGCGCCGTTGCGCTGGGTTGCACCCGCCCCGGAGGTGCGGCCGATCTATGCCGTCGCGCTCACGCCCGACGGTCGCTACGCCGCCGCGGGTCGCGGCAATCGACTCGACGTGTACGACGTGCCGCTCGCACGCCATGCGCAGTCCTTGACCGATCCGGCCCTGTCCCGGACGGGCCTCTACGGCACAGGCGGCGCGGCGCACCGCGGCATGGTCGAGTCGCTGGCGTTCAGCCCGGACGGGATCCTGCTGGCGTCCGGCTCGTTCGGCGAGGTCAAGCTCTGGCGCCGCCAACCCACGGCCCCGCCGCTCGAGCTGACGGACCCATCGCCCGGCAAGGCCCCGGACGCGCTGATCGTCGCGGTTGCCGCCGGGGGGAACTGGGCCGCCGTGGCGCGGGCGGGCCTGCCAGTTGATCTGTTCGATGCATCGACCGGCAAGTGGACCAAATCCGTCGACGGCTCGACCAGCCCGGCCCGCGCGATCGCGTTCTCGCCGGACGGAACTCGCCTCGCCGTCGCTTCCGTCGACGGCGGGCTGCGCATCTCCGGCGTAGCCGAGGGGCAGCTCATCGGGCAGACCGCGGCGCCGAGCCCCGTGACCACGCTGGCATGGCTGCAGAACGGCACGCGCCTCGCCGCGGCCGGGCCGGACGGGGTCATCCGGGTTTACAGCGTCCCGCACGTCCGGGGCGAGCCGTGCGCGATCCCGCTGGAGCTCAAGGCTCACCGCGGCGCGATCACCATGCTCGCCGCCCCACCGTCCGGCGGGGACCTTTACTCGGGGGGCGAAGACGGGACGGTTCGGCGGTGGAGCGTGGCCGGCGGCCAGGTCACGCGGGAATTCAAACAGGGCGGGCCGATCACCGCGCTGGCCGTTCGCCCGGACGGGAAGGCGATCGCCTCCGCCGGCCCGCACACGCCGGCCCGATTGTGGGATGCGGACAAGGGATCGGTGATCGCCGAAGTCGGGGTTGGCGTCGCCGCACGTCGCGAGTTGGCGAGATGCCAGAGAGCCGGAAAGCTCGCGGCGGCGGACGTCGCTTATTTCGGCTCGATGTTGGAGAAATCCCAGGCGGAGCAAAAGGCGGCCGACGAGCGCCTGAAGGCGGCGTCCGACGCGAAGGCGCCCGCCGACGTCAAGGCCGCCGACGCGCGCGCCGCGCGCGACCGCGCCGCGGCCGCCAAGGCCGAGGCGGAGCAGCCGCCAGCCACGGTCTCGACCACTCAGCCGGTTGATCCACAGACCAAAGCAAGAATTGAAGCCGCCGACAAGGCGCTCACCCAGGCGAACGCCCAACTGGCGGTCGCCGCGCTCGCGGCCAGCAACGCCGATAACGAGTTCCGTCTCGCCCGGCACGCCTTGGAGGAATCGAACGTCGAGCTGGCCCGCGCCAAATCTTCATTGGCGGCGGCACAGGATCGCTCCAAAGCCGCGACGGAGGCCGCGACGTCCGCCCAGCGTCTTGCGGCCGAGCCGTCCGCGGTTGAACTCGCATTCAGTGGCGACGGGACCACCTTCATCGCGCGATGCGACAACGGCACGATCGACTTGTTTTCAGCGGACGCGGGCCTTCCGCTGGAAACCTTGCCGACGCCCTCACGGCCGGCCGTCAATCGGATCGCTTGCGTCGGTCAGACGCTGATTCTCGCAGACGATCAGAAAGTCTGCGGGATGACGCTCGGCGCCGATCGGTGGTCCCTTGAGCGCACGATCGGGGCGGCGGACGGGCCCTCGCCGCTGGAGGATCGCGTTACCGCCGTTGCGTTTAGCCCCGACGGCCGCCTCCTCGCCACCGGCGCCGGCGAGCCGAGTCGCAGCGGGCAGATCAAACTGTGGGACGTCGCGACCGGCCGGCCCGCGCGCGAGATCAAGGACGCGCACAGCGACGCCGTGCTGTCGCTGGCGTTCTCGCCGGACGGCGCGCTGCTCGCCTCCGGCGCCGCCGACCGGTTCGCGAAAGTCTTTGACGCAGCCACCGGGCAACTCGTCCACAGCTTCGAGGGCCACAGCGACCACGTCACGGGCGTCAGTTGGAAGCCGGACCGGCGCACGCTCGCGACGTGCGGCGCCGATGGCCAGGTGAAGTTCTGGGACGTCGTCTCCGGCGAGCGAAAGGCCAACGTCGGCGGGTTCGTCAAGGAAGTCGACGCGATCGCGTACCTGGGCTTGACCGACCAGGTCGTCGCGGCCGCCGGGGACGGACAGGTGCGAATCTTCAACGAGGCCGGGGCGACGGTAAGGTCGGTTCCCACATCGGGCGACTTCTTCCATGCAGTTGCCATGACGCCCGACGGCCACCTTATGGCGCTCGGAGGCGAGAGCGGAGTGCTTTCCCTTTGGCGCGAGCCCTTCACGTCCGCCCCGCTGAGTTTCCGTCCGGAATAGTGTGCTTCGAACACGCTCGCTCTGAGGGGTCATCCTACGCGGCTGGAACCGCTGCGCACGCTCTTGCTCGGCGAGCTGGCGAGCACAGGGATCTGTTCAAGCAGTTCTGCGATAATCCCGGCTTCAAGAAGTGGCTAGCCGACAGGGTTTCAACGCCACTTACGGCGGCGGGGCGACGGCGACGTAGTCGGTTCTGTGTCAGACGATCGACCGCTTCCATCGGGCCCCTCAACCGACACGTCGTCTTGCTCGACGGCAGCCGGATCCGGGCACTTCGCGAGGAACGCGGGTTGAGCCGGGTGAACATGGCGGCTGCCGCGCAGATCAGTTACCTCTCGATTTGGAAAGTGGAAACCGGCAACTGCATGGCCTCGCACGTGCGAGGGTCAAACGCTCAATAGCCGGCGCGCTGTCTGTCGACTTGGCTAACATCGATTGGAAGGATGCGGACTGCATCCGCCAGGTCATCGCCGAGGAGTGTGGCGGCGGACGAAGCGTATCAGAACGCGATCAAGAACAGCGACAAGGCGGGCGGCCCGCCTCGAACACGACCGGGCGTTGCGGAAGGTCGTGATCGGCATGCTGGCGGACCACACGGAGCTGTTCAAGCAATTCAGCGACAACCCCAGCTTCAAGAAGTGGCTGGCCGACACGATTTTCAACGCCACTTAGGGCGGCGGCGGCGCGGCTACGACGTAGTCGATCCTGCGGCTTCGTTCGCCGATACGAGCTCGCTACAGGCGTTATGAGTCGGAGGATGGCTACGCCAGAGCGGCTGCGCGGGCTGTTGCGATCGCGCCCCCGGTCACACCTCTGCTGTTAACTGGCGCGGCCTTCGAAGCAGAGACATAGAGAGGATCTCGCCCCCTCGGCGGCTTCGTGCCTCCGGCGCCCACACCGATGGCTTTCTACTGGCGCTCTCGCCGCTCTCTCCCTCGGAACCGACCGCCGTAAACCCTTGTAAATGTGGGCGTAAACGCAAGAACCCCGGGAGGCGATCTCCCGGGGTTCTCCGTTAACTGGTCGGCTAAGCAGTTCCGTAGCCGTTGAGGAAGCTCCCCGGTCGAAACAGTCTTCGTTGGCGATCGGCATGTGAAGCGGGGCCGGCGGGGACGGGCCGGACTTCGACCCGCTGCTGTACCAGAGCTGGCGGCGGGTCCGCCGCGGCCGCGGCCGCGACGTGGCCACCGACGCGGGGTACGACTCGGAGAAGAACCACCGGATCGCCCGCCTGGACATGGGCGTGCGGTCGGTGATCCCGCCCCGGATCGGCCGCCCCAGCCCGAACCCGCCGGCGGAACACTACCGGCGGCTGATGAAGCAGCGGTTCGCGCGCGGCGCCGATCGCCGCGTCTACGGCCAGCGGGCGCAGAGCGAAACGGTCAACAGCGTGATGAAACGCAACTTCGGCGACGCGCTGCGGTCGGTGCTACCCGAGCGGCGCGAGCAGGAGATGTTGCTTCGCTCGCTCGCCCACGATCTGCTTCTATGTTGCGCAATACCGGGGTAGAGACAGAGCCAGAGACGGCCCGATTGTTCTCACGACGCCTTTCGCCCAAAAGTAAGCGCACCGTAGAAGCTGTGCGTGTGAATCCCTCCCACAATTCCGAGCGAGATCCCTCGCACTGCGGCGCCTCCCGTCGCCGGATTGAGACCATCATTGTTTGTCAATCGGACCAGACACCAGCGAAGGCAACACATTTATAAACAATTCACAACAATCTCGAAGCGACCGAACCGCACGGCTTACTTCGGCATCGCGAATGTCGCTCCAATCCGTCTGGCCCGCGACGCCCATCCAACTGAAAACGGAAATGTATTCCGGCCAAAACCGGCGGCCATTCGAAACAATTAGGTGTCCATAGGAGAGCATGGAAGTGCGTGCCCCGGTATCAATTATTGTGTGCAGTTCCAACCCCGCTAGTTCTCGCACGTATGTTGCTTCGCCCGACCCTCCCTTCTGCCTTGAGCCCAAAGCCGGGCTCAGCTCCGCGTCGAGGATCCTACGTATGTTCTGTCTTGTTGCCGGACTCCAGTTCCCCGCCGCCTTTTGTCGGGCGATTTCCCTCTCTTGGAGCGTCATTTCGCCGGGCGCCCAGCCGATAAACGCTTCCACCGACGCCAACTCGGCTTGAGTAGGCGACTCCTTTGTCAGCGTAACCGCACGCGTGTTCCATCGCTTGACCAATCCAGATGCCAAAACTCGTTTCTCATCGGGTTGGAGCAGGTCCATAAAACTCAAGAGCCGCCATGCCTGTGGCCCAGTGATCTCACGGATGCGCGGGAACCCAGCATCGATTTCCGAGAAAAAATCGGCGAGCGCCCAGCGATAATATCGCACGGCAAAGCGATCTCGGAAGGCCTCATCAGCAATCATATCCCTGCCCCGAGCAATGTGCTGACCGCCGTGCTCTCGATGCCATAGAGAGTTCTCGCTGCATAGACTAGCGCCGAAGCCACGAGAATTTCACGAAAGTCAATGACTTCATAAAGAATGACACCCGCTACCGGCGGCTCGACTAGGGCGATTGTCAAAGGACCGAGGTGCAGGACACGAGGAGGAAGGTATGTGGAACCACGATGCCAAGCAGGCACGTGGCCGGAATCAAAACCCCTGAGTATTGCTACATCCCTAGTCAATACCAGCGATCCATCAAGGAAGGATCCTTCCGGCTTAATCTGATATACCTCGCCCGTTCTCGGGCTAACGAGATCCGGCCGGAAGCGCCCGACGAATCGCACTTTAATCGGCTTGAGTATGAATGAGAATGACTTGTCCGAGAGGCCGCCAGGAGTCCTGCTAGTGAAATCCGCTCCAATGAGCCTGTGAACCTCGTTGCCAAAGATTAAATTCGAGAAGAGATTGCCGGACGGGTCGATCGCATTTAAGGGATCATTCGCGACATAAACGTACAGATTGGCATCTGCCACTTCGCCTGGATCAATCGACGTCGGATCCATACTGGCGAACCGGAATCCATCCCGCCACCGGGCCAGGTTGTAGTTCCACCCGCTGGCCGGGTCGTACAGCCCGTCCGGCTGCAGCCACGGCGTCAGGGCCAGCGAGACGTTCGACTGCGCCCCCGTCGACGCCAGCAGGTCCCCGTACGCGTCGAAGTTGTATTGCTCGACGATGCCGCCGCTGACGTTCAGCAGGGCGCGGGTGTTGCCGTGGCCGTCGTGCATGAGGAATAGCACGCCGTTCGTGCCGTCCGCTTGCCCTTCGACTTGAAGGCCGATGAGGAACGCCCGGTCGGGCGCCCCGCCGCGGGTTGCACTTTCCTCCACGGCTTTCGTGTACCCGGTCGGGTTGTTCGGGTCGTTGAGGTAGTAGGTGCTCGCGGTGCCCGTCGTCTCGCTGGTCCGCACCCCGTCCGTATCGTAGGTGTAGGCCGTCTGCACGCCGCCGACGGTCGCGGTGGCCATCCGCCCCCGCAGGTCCCACGTGTAGCTGTCGTCCTCCACGTCGGTACCGTTGACGAACCGATGCTGCTCCGTCAGGTTGCCGGCGGCGTCGTAGCCGGGCTGGAACACGTTGTTCGCGTCGTAGTGGCCGTAGAGGATCTGGTACGCCCCGTCCCCCGTGCGGGTATCGGTCAGCAGTTCGTTGTTGCCGTTGTAGGTGTACGTGATCGTCGCGTTCTGGCTGCCGCTGATGTCCTCCTCGGCCCGGTTTCCGTCGAGGTCGAACTGGAACACGTCCGTGTACGCCGCCGGGGCGTGGCCGTTGGCGTTGGTCGTCTCGCCGCTGCCGTCGTCCAGGATCGTCAGCGATTCGCTGGTCAGCCGGCCGTCGCTGTCGTAGAGCCAGGTGGTCTTCGTCTGGCTGAAGAGGGTGCCGTCGGCGTTGTACCGCGTGTCGGTCAGGTGCTGCCGGAGGCCGTTGTTATACAGGTCGTAGTGCTCGGCGAACACCGGCTCGTTGCTGGCCGTGTTCTCCGTCGAGAGGTCCGTCAGCCGGTTCTCGTCGTCGTAGCCGTAGGTCGTGGTCGTCTGGTCGGGCTGGCTTTCGGTCTTGAGGTTCCCCGCGAGGTCATACGTGTAGTGGACGTCCAGCGGCGTGCCGCCGGTGAACGTCGGGTTGTGGGTGATCGGGTCGATGGCGTCGAACGTGGCGTACGGCGTCTGATCCAGCATCAGCGTGTAGACGTCGCTGAGCCGGCCCTGGCTGTCGTAGGCGTAGGCCGTGTCGTCGGAGACGGTCGGCGTGCCCGTGACCGATTGCGTCCACATCCGCACCTTCCGCCCGGTCACGGGGTCGTAGGCGTAGTGGATGACGCCCTCGGCGGACGTGATCGAGTCCGGCTGGCCGGTGACGGCATCGTAGGTCGTGTGGGTGAAGTCGGTCAGGGCCGTGCCGCCCACCGTGGTCCACTCCTGCACCTCGACCACGCGGCCCAAGCCCAGGCCCTCGCCGGAAGGCATGCTGTAGCTGACCGACGGGTCGGTCGTCCCGTCGTCGTACACGTACACCGTCCGCTCGGCCCAGGGCGTCTGGTACGGGCGCTCCTGCTGGGACACGTCCGGCGGGCTGAAGCTCCCGTTATACCGGTACTCGGCCAGCAGACGCCCGGGGTCCGGCCCGTAGGTGCCGAACAGCTGCGGCGTGTTCGCGTACACCTCCCAGGCGGTGTCGCCGTTGAAGTCCACGTGCGTCACGACCCGATTGTACTGGTCGTACGTCCAGGACTCACTCTCCAGACCCGGCAGGGTATGGGTCAGCTTGTTGCCCCGCTCGTCGTAGGTCCACTTCGTGATGTTGCCCTTGGGGTCGGTCTGGGAGGTTTCGTTGCCCTGATCGTACGTGTATTGCCAGAGCGGGGCCACGAACTGGTGATACGTCGGATAGTACGTCGGCGAGTTCGGGTCCATGTCCGCCACCGGTGGCTGGTATACGTCCAGCAGATTGCCGGCCGCGTCGTACACGTCGTATGTCGCCACCGGGGCGTCCGTCGCCTGCCGCTGGGCGATCGAGACCGTCTCGCTGCCGCCCGCCGGAATCAGCAGCCCGTCCGGCGGCGTGATCCCGCCCGGCAGCGCGGTGACCGCCTGCCCGTTCACGCTGTACAGCGTCTGCGTGAAGCTGCCGTCCCCGTACACGGTGAAGGTCGTGCGGCCCAGTTGGTCCTGGTACGTATCGGTCCAGTGGCCGTTGGGGTCGATCACCCGGTCGTAAACCATCCCGCTGTACGGCAGGCCCGTGCCGGTGTTGATCTGATCGTACAGGTACTGCGTGTAGCTGGCGAAGTCGGCCGGGTCCAACTCGGCGGTCGTACCGCCGACGAGGACCTGATGGCCTTCCTCGCCCGTCGAACTCGTGTTGGGTTGGCCGGTCAGGAGGTCCGTGCCGGTGTTGCGGACGACCATCTTCGTGCCGTCGGTGATGCTGACGACGACGAACCCGCCGGCCCCGCTGATGTCCAGCGCCTGACCGACGGCGAACGAACTGGTTGCGGCGACCTTCACTTCGACCGTGTCGCCAACCGCCGGCATCAGGAACGCCGCCGTGGTCGTGATCGGGGCGTTTGGCTTGAGCGGCCCGGTGTACTGCACCTGCCCGTCGGGGTAGTAGATCGTGCCGGTGCGGGTGCCGGTGGACGGATCGGCGCCGGGCGAGACCGCCGTGTCGGTCTCCACCACCCGGCCCTGGCCGTCGTAGAACGTGTAGGAGCTGGAGATCGGCGTGCCCCAGTCGCCGTCCTTCACCTGGTTGGTCGGGATCGGGTCGTCGGTCAGTGAGATATTCGTCCCCTGATACCGGTCCGTCTCGATCACTCGCCCCTGCGAGTCGTAGACCGTGTGCGTCGCCATCAGCGGTTGCGGGCCGTTGAGCACATACGGGTCGGTCTGCCAGATCACCCGGCCCATCGGGTCGTAGACGCTTTGGACAACCGTGCCGTCGGGGTTCTCCGTTTTGATCGCGTTACCGTTGGCGTCGTAGGTCGTGGTCGTCTGCTGGCCGTACTGGTCGACGGTGTAGTTGACGCGGCCCTGGCCGTCGTAATTCGTGTAGCCGGTTTGCAGCGGGTTGCCCCCGTTGAAGCCGCCGTACGCCGGCTCCGTGATGGTTCCGGACGCGTTGACGTCCAGCACCTTCGGCGTGCCGCCGTCGAGATACTCCGCCTGGTACGTCCACTGCGGCCGGCCGGAGGTGTCATACGTGGTCGTCGTGCCGACCCACAGGTTCGACTGGCCGGGCGGGGCGAGCCACAGCTTGTACTGATTGACCAAGTTACCGACGGCGTCGTAGGTGTAGTACGTCAACTGGCCGGACGCGTCGGTGCTGCTCTGCAGCCTGCCGTACGCGGCTCCGCCGCCACTTGAGGTGTAATAGGTATTCTGCGTCAGCGGCTGGGTGCTCAGCGGCGCAGGGTTCTGCTCGTCGCGCACGGCCCAGGTGCTCAGCAGCAGGCCTTTGGGCAGCCCGCTGGTGTCGTCGGGGTCACCACTGTAGTCGTACTCGGTCCCCTGGCCCAGCGCGTCGAACGTGTATTTCAGGTTCCCGCCCACGTAGTAGTTGTCGGTCTTGCTGACCTGCTGGGTGACGCCGTTGCGGGTAACGGACACGATCACCGTGCTCGGTTTGCCGTCCACGTACCCGCCGTAGCTGGTCGTGCGGAACGCGTCGCCGTCGAGGAACTGGATCTGGTCCTGCTGCAGCCCGATGTTCGCGGGCGAGCCGCCGTCATTACCCAAATAGTAGTAGTCGGTCTCGCTCAGCTTCGTCGGGGCTGCCTGCGTCAGCGCCGACTGGTAGGCGGCGGCTTGCGGGTTCGGCTCGCCCACCGCCGGCACCGGCACGAAGAACGGCGCGTAGTCGATCTGGCTGATCAGCGCGTTCTGCACGGTGTTGCCCGACGCGTCGGCCCCGCCCTCCGAGGGGGC
>DASXMX010000085.1:0-21551 GCA_036495445.1 Tepidisphaeraceae bacterium | reverse complement strand
CTACGTGAGCAGCCCGCTGGAATTCGCCGTCTTCCCGTCGCTGCTGCTGGCCGTGACGCTCTTCCGGCTGGTGCTGAACGTCGCGACGACCCGGCTGATCCTCACCTCGGGCGACCGCTTCCCCGACCCGACCAGCGCGATGCACGGCGCGGGCGAGGTCGTGCAGACGTTCGCCGAGTTCGTCACGCGCGGGTCGCTTGCCGTCGGCATCATCATCTTCATCATCATCTTCGTGATCCAGTTCGTCGTGATCACCAAGGGCTCCGGGCGTATCTCGGAAGTGGCGGCGCGGTTCACGTTGGACGCGATGCCGGGCAAGCAGATGGCGATCGACGCCGACCTGAATGCCGGCATTATCACCGAGCCGCAGGCCCGCGAGCGGCGGGAGAACATCGCCCGCGAGGCCGACTTCTACGGGGCCATGGACGGTGCCAGCAAGTTCGTCCGAGGCGACGCGATCGCCGGCATCATGATCACGTTCGTCAACGTGCTCGGCGGGCTGTACGTCGGCATGGTCGAGCACGGGTGGGGCCTGTTCGATTGCGCCCGCCTCTACACCAAGCTCACGATCGGCGACGGGCTGGTGAGCCAGATCCCCGCGTTCGTGCTGTCGCTGGCCGCGGGCCTGATCGTCACGCGAAGCAGCAGCAAGAACAACCTGGGCGAGGAAATGCTCGCCCAGATCTTCGCCAAGCCCCGAGCGCTGATCATCGCGTCGGGGTTCCTGGGGCTGATGATGGTGAGCGGCCTGCCGAAGCTGCCGCTGCTGGTGCTGGGCTCGTGCTGCGGCGGGCTCGCCTGGACGATGAGCCGCGGGCAGAAGCAGGCGGTCCTGGCCGCCGCGGCCAAGGAACGCGAAAAGACGGTCGCCGCGAAGAAGGAGCCCGAGAAGGTCGAGAAGCTCCTCGACGTCGACACGATGGAGCTGGAGGTCGGGTACGGGCTGGTGCGAATGGTCGATGCGAGCAAGGGCGGCGACCTGCTCGACCGCATCAGCCTCATCCGCCGGCAGATCGCCGTCGAACTGGGCATCATCGTCCCGCCCGTGCGGATCCGCGACAACATGCAGCTCGGCGCCAACGACTACGTCGTCAAGATCAAGGGCCAGGCGATTGGCAAGGGCGAGACGTACCCCGAGCAGTTCCTCGCCATGGACAACGGCGCGACCAGCGGCCCGATCCCGGGCGGCACGCTCACGACCGAGCCCGCCTTCGGACTGCCCGCCTACTGGATCACCGAGTCCGAGCGGCAGCACGCGGAGCTGCTCAATTACACCGTCGTCGAGGCGACCGCGGTCCTGGCGACGCACCTGACGGAGCTCATCAAGTCGCACGCGCACGAGCTGCTCACGCGGCAGGAAGTCAAGAAGCTGGTCGACAACCTCAAGGAACGCGTCCCGGCCCTGATCGAGGAAGTGATCCCAACGCTCGTCAAGCCGGGCGAGCTGCAGAAGGTCATGCAGAACCTGCTCCGCGAGCGCGTCCCCGTTCGGGACCTGGAGACGATCGTCGAGACGCTGGGCGATTGCTCGTCGCGGACCAAGGACCTGGAGGTGCTCACCGAATACGCGCGAAACGCGCTGGCGCGCACGATCTGCAAGCAGTACGTGGACGACCGCGACCGGATGTGGTGCCTGACGCTCGAGCCGGCCCTCGAAGACCTGATCAACGGCCACCTCGACCGCGGCGAGCGGGGCACCACCAACACGATGTCGGCCCAGAAGACGCAGCAGATCGTGCAGCAGGTCTCGGCGAAGGTGAACGAGCTGACGCAGACCGGCCGGACGGCGGTGCTGCTCTGCAGCCCGCAGATCCGCGCCGCGGCCCGGCGGATGATCGAGTCCGCCCTGCCGGGCGTCGCCGTGCTGGCATACAACGAAATTGTCCCGGAGGTCGCAGTCGAAGCGGTCGGGTTGATCGGGATGAATGGATAAGGAAGAAGTAGGCAGTATGCGGAAGGCAGATGGCGGAGATTCCCGAGCAGAGTTCTTCTCCGCCTTCTGCCCACTGCCTACCGCCTACTCTGCCCGGGATTTGACATGAATCTCCAAACGTTCAAGGCGCCGACGATGGCGGAGGCGCTGACGCAGGTGAAAAGCACGATGGGCGCGGACGCGGTCATCCTGCACACCCGCACGTTTCAGACGCGGGCGTGGCTGGGTCTGCGCCGGCGGGAGATGGTGGAGATCACCGCCGGCCGCGGCATCGGCATCGCCGAACGAAGGCGCCCCAGCACCGCGGCGCGGACGTTGCCCGTGGCGTCGGCTGCCGCTGCAAACCCCGGCACGTACTCGCGAACCGGCGCGATCGCCCGCCGCCCTCCGGAGGCCCCCAGCCCGGCCGAAAACGGCCGGCAGTTGCTCGAAACGCCCGCCGGCACCGGCGCCGCGATGCTCAGCCTCTCCCGGGAAATGGAGCAGCTCAAGACGATGGTGAAGGAGCTGTGCACCAAGCAGGACCTCCGCCAGGCGCCGAACATTCCCCCGGAACTATTCGATCATTACCGACAGTTGGTCGATAATCATGTGTGTCAGGAGCTGGCCGGGGACCTGATCAAGACAATTCACCGCCAGGTCCGGCCCGAGCACTACTCGGAGCCGCAGTTCGTCAGGGGAAAACTGGTCGAACAGCTTGAAAAATTGATCAACACGACGGGCCCGATCGTACGAACCAAGACCAGCGGCCCGCACGTGGTGGCGCTGATCGGACCGACCGGCGTCGGCAAGACCACGACGCTGGCGAAACTGGCCGCGAATTTGAAGCTGAAGGAGCGGCACCGCGTCGGGCTCATTACGCTCGACACGTACCGTATCGCGGCGGTCGACCAGCTCAAGCGGTACGCCGACATCATCGGCTCGCCGCTGCGGGTCGTCTCGAACGCCGACGACCTGCGCGACGCCGCCCGGTCGATGAGCGACTGCGACTTCATCCTGATCGATACCGCCGGGCGAAGCCCGAATGACACGCTGAAGCTCAACGAGCTGCGCGGGCTGCTCGAGGCGGTTCAGCCGGACGAGGTCCATCTCGTCCTCTCGGCCACCAACAGCGAGAAATCGCTGGAGCTGGCGGCGTCGCGGTTCGGCGAGGTCCGAACGGACAAGATCATCTTCACCAAGATCGACGAGTCGGCCAACGTGGGCACGTTGCTGAACGTTGTGCGCAAGGTGAACAAGGGCGTCTCGTACATCACGACAGGGCAGGATGTGCCAGACGACATTGAAGTAGGGCGGGGCCGAAGGATCGCGGAACTGATCCTGGGTGAATCGGTCTGATTTGGGTTCTGCCGGGCTTGGTCACTTGAGACTTCGACGAGCTCAGTCGAGTCGTGACCCTGTTCGGGCATGTGTGTGGGACAAGGCCATTAGGGCGAAAATCATCGGGAAACTACCATGACAGCAGTCATCGATCAGGCGACGCACCTGCGATCGCTCATGCGGGATCAAAGGAAGGCCGATGCGAACTCGGCGCGGATGCCGGCAGCGCCGCCTGCGGCTCCGCAACGCCGCCGGGCGAGCGTCATTGCAATCACCAGTGGGAAGGGGGGCGTCGGCAAGTCCAACGTCGCCGTCAACCTCGCGATCACGCTCGCGTCGGCGGGCAAGAAGGTCGTGCTGCTCGACGCCGACCTGGGCCTGGCCAACGCCGACGTCCTCTGCAACCTCGAGCTGCCGGCCAACCTGTCGCACGTGATCGCCAAGCGCAAGGACTTGAACGACGTCATGGTCGACGCGCCGGGCGGGTTCCAGATGATCGGCGGCGCCTCGGGCCTGGCCCGGATGGCCGACCTCAGTGACGCCGATCGGCAGCGGATCGTCGCCGCGATGGGCCAACTGGAGCAGGCCGCCGACGTGATCCTGATCGATACCGGCGCCGGCATCAGCCCCAACGTGTTGGCGTTCACCCGGGCGGCCGACCACGTGCTGGTCGTGACGACCCCGGAGCCGACCGCGATCACCGACGCGTACGCCGTCGTGAAGGTGATCACCCGCGACAACGCCGACCGTCGCGTGTCGCTGCTGGTGAACCAGGCGCATAGCGCAAGCGAGGCGCGGGTCGTCCACGAGCGGATCGCCAAGGTGGCCCGCCAGTTCCTTAGCGTGAGCCTGTTCGACGCCGGGTACATCCCGGCCGACGAGCACGTGTCGGCGGCGGTGCGGAAGCGGCAGCCGTTCGTCCTTGCCGCCCCCAAGTGCCCCGCCGCCGAGGCGATGGCGCAACTGGCCATGCGCCTCGAGCAGGGCGTCGCGGCCGCCGCTGCGCAGTCGTCCGCGGGCGGGGGCGAGAGCTTCTTCCACCGGATGACCGGGTGGTTGCGCAAGTGAGCGGTCGCCGTACGGAAGGAGGACGCCCGTGCCGCGCAGGCTCGCCGTCGTGGTGGCACTAGTCGTGTTCGCGGTCTGTCTCGTCGCCGGGATGACGGCCGGAAACACGTTCGTCGAAACCGTCCGCCGGGCCCTGGTCGGCATGTTCGTAACGCTGGCGGTCGGCCTGGTCGTCGGCGTCATGGCACAGCGGATGCTCGACGAGAACGCGAAGCAGTTGGAGAACGGTCCGGAAAAATCTGCGACGAAAGTCGAGACCCCGGACCGATAACGAGAAGTGGCGTCGGGCGCGACCGATCACAGTCGCCCGCCGCCCGCGGCAGGCGCAGCGCGCCCGGCCGTGTCATGGAAGACCCACAACCGCGAATGCGGGCCGGAACGTTCGCCCGCGTTCGTCCTAATGGATTGGGAGGCTGTATGCCCAAAGCGCCGAGTCGGGATATCAAGGAAGTCTGGATCGAGTACAAGAAAACCAAGGCCGAGGCGTTGCGCAACATCCTGATGGAGAACTACCTCCACCTGGTGCGCTACAACGCCGAGCGGATCCACGTCAAGCTGCCGGACGAGGTCGAGCTGGACGACCTGATGTCGGCCGGGATCTTCGGCCTGATGGACGCGATCGCCGCGTTCGACCTCGACCGCGGGGTCAAGTTCGAGACCTACTGCGCCCCGCGCATCCGCGGCGCGATCCTCGATGAGCTCCGCTCGATGGATTGGGTCCCGCGGCTGGTCCGCTCCCGGGCCCACAAGCTCGACGGCGCCACCAAGCAGCTCGAAGTCGAACTCGGCCGCCAGCCCACCAACGAAGAGCTGGCCAAGCGGCTCAAGGTGCCGATGGCCGAGTTCGAAAAAATGGCCAAGGACGCCAGCGCCGTGGGCCTCGTGTCGCTCTCCCGCAAGTGGTTCGAAACCGACAGCAACAAGGACGTCCGCGAGATCGACGTGCTGGAGGACAAGCGCGGCGCCGACCCCGTCCGCGAGATCCAGCGCAAGGACCTCAAGGAACTGATCACCAAGGGCCTCTCGCGCGCCGAGCGGCTGATCATCATCCTCTACTACTTCGAGGAGATGACGATGAAGGAGATCGGCGCCACGCTCGACCTGTCCGAGTCCCGCGTCAGCCAGATGCACAGCTCGATCCTCGCGCGCCTCAAGGCCCAGATGGCCGACCGCCGCAAGGAATTCCAGCAGGCCGCCGCGGTATAATGCCTCTGGGGGACGCCGACAGAAGAATCGAACGAGGTCAGAAGCGGCGATTGTTTCGTCGCTTCTGACCTCGCGTTCAGAAGGTCCCGCGGATTTATGGCGATCGTCCCGACATCCTCCGTACTGCGACGTATACGACGATGAGCACGATCACCGACGCAAAACCCGCCAAGCGGTATCGTCGTCGCTCACGATTCCTTCGATGTTCTCCAAAGACATTGGCCGGATGCGGGAGGAGGAGGGTCCAAGGCTTAAGGACAGCGACCATGCCCTTGAGAAATGTGGCAACTTTCTCATATCGATCCAACGGTTGGGAAGCAGATGCAGTACGGGCCGCGTCGCGCGCTGCTTCGGCATCCATTGCATCGGAGAGAATGCGCAGGTCCAGCGCGCGTCGGCGGTATTCCTCGCGGGCGAACGAAACCGCGTCGGCCTCATATGCGTCGGTTCCGACTTGTAGATACTCGGTTAGCTGCGCGTCACTGAGTGAACCGATGTACGACTTCGTTTGCTCGTACAACATGCGGAGTCTCCGTGGTTCGAAACGCCGGGATTGAGGATACAGAGAGAAGACACAATTGATAAGGGGGACACTCCGAGTGTCCGCCTTTCTCCCACGCCCTTTCTCCTCATCGCGAGCGTTACTTCCGGTGGAGCACCATCACCTCGACGGATTTGAGGGCATCAGAATAATCCAACCCGCGGATCGGCGGGGCGACCAGCTCGAAGGCATTCCGGGTTTGCGGGGAAGACTGATCCCACACCCACCGCGGGATCACGATCCAACTCGGCTCACCCTTTTGCAACGCGAACTGCTGAAGCGATTCGTTGTACTCGCGGATCGTGCCGCCCTGGTAGAACGCGAGGCTCGGCTCCTTGTACTCGAACATCACCGCCTCGTGCGGGTGCGTGACGCCGTGCGAGACGAGGACGTCGGCCACCCGCACCGGGAGCCGGAGCGGTTGCGATTGCGGCAGGCAGACCGCGAACAGCAGCACCGCCATGCCGAGCGACCCCGCGCCCATCGTCACCAGCGCGGCGCGGATTTCTCCCGACCAGAAGAACGCGGCCACCGCGGTCGCATAGACTAATCCGAACGCGGTCAGCGGGACGAGGGCGACGAGGGGGAAGTCGTGGAACTTGATCGCGATCCACCACCAGGGCACGGTCGCGAACCCGAGGATCACGACCGCGACGACCAGCGAGCCGACGCGAATGCCGAGGGACTCGAGGTCTCGTTGCTCCCCCTTCAGGCAGCGGAGGATCGCGTCGGCGGTGAGCACCGCCAGCCAGGGGAACGCGGGGAGGAAGTAGTGGGGGAGCTTGGTCTGGAGGACCTCGACGAAGACCCACGTGCCGAGCACCGCCGCCAGTGCGAAGCGGATCGCGGGGGTCCGGCGATGCTTGATCCCAAGACCGATCGCCAGCGGCAGCAGCAACGACCAGGGGAGGAACGTCACCCACACCAATGCCAGGTGATACCCCGGCGGCCCGGAGTGCCCCTCGGTGCCGCTCTCCAGATGCTGCATTGCGTCGGCCTTGGCCGCACCGAGGAACTGCGGCGCACGCTGATGGACGAGGTACAGCCAGGGCGCCACGATCGCGATGACGATCAGCAAGCCGACGACCAGCTTCAGAGCCACATCGAAGAGACGTATTGTCGCCACTCGTTCGATTGTGGGCGCGACGACCGTTGAGCCTTCGGTTCTCGTGGCCGAGGGTGGCCATGTTTCTGCGGTGACGACTTCGAATCCCCGCTCCGGCCGCTCGTTTCGCTCCCGGCGGCGCTGCCGCCATCGATCGAACCACGCGAGCAGTACCAGCGCAACGCACGTCGACGCGAGCACCCCCAGGATGAACGGCCCCTTGACCAGCCCGCCGCAGGCGGTCGCGACGGCCAGGCCGATGACCGCCGGCCACCCGCCCCGGCGTCGCCACAGCAAGTAGATGCACGCCAGCCCGCTCGTGATGCAGAGCATCAGCACCGCATCGGTGAGGCAGTTCTTCCCCGACCAGAGCAAGAGCAAACTGCTGGCTAGGACGAAGGCGGTCCAGATCGTGTGCCGCGGGCCCAGCTCCCGCCCGGCCCAGACGCCGATCAGCAGCGCCGCCAGCACCGCGGCGATCGCCGAGGGCAGGCGGGCCGCGAAGGCGTTATCGCCCAGCAGCGTCATCGCCGTCGCCTGGCACCAGTAGATGGCGGGGGGCTTCTTGGTCCGAAGCTCGTCGTACAGCCGGGGAACGACCCAGTCGCCGCTCTGCAGCATCTGCCGCGAACACTGGGCGTACCGCGGCTCGTCGCGGTCGAACAATTGCGTCCGGCCGTTGCCGGCCAGGTAGACGCCCAGTATCACCAGCAGGAACAGCGCGAATTGAAGGCCGCGGGACAACATCGGGACGGGGAAGGTACTGGAAAAGCTCGAATGACGAAATTCGAATCACGAATCAAATCCGAATGACAAAGCACAAATGACGAAACCCGCCGCCAGCCTGGGGTTTCGTTTCGACATTCTTTATTCGTGCTTCGGATTTGATTCGGATTTCGAATTTCGTCATTCGGATTTCTCCGCGGCGCTCACCCCCATTTCCTTTTCACCTAAAACTCCCTACCTTTCCCGCCTCATGACCTCGGCGATTCTGGTTGCGGGCTTGGCGGTGCTTTGCGCGGTGCTGATGGTGCTGGAGTCGCGCGGGCTGAAGACGACGTTGAAGCTGAGCTTCAAGGGGGACGTCAAGCGGGAGAGCCGGTGGCTGGCCCAGTACGGGCAGGCGGTCTGCACCGCGGTGGCGGCGGCGGTGATCTGGCAGCTCGACCGCGTCCACCGCGGGGCGATCGTCCCGCTGATCCTGGCCGTGGTCGTGGCGACCGCGGTCGCCACGCTGATCAAGCGGCTCGTGAGCCGCGTGCGGCCTGACCGGGAGAACGCCGGCAAGTTCCTCGGGCCGCACTGGTCGCATGCGAACTTTCGCGAGAGCTTCCCGTCGAGCCACAGCGCCTCCGCGGTCGCGCTTAGCTTCATGCTGGCCCTCTACTATCCGGCCGGCGCGCTGACGTTCTGGTCGCTGGCGATCGCCTGCGCCGCGCTCCGGTATTTGCTCGACGCCCACTGGCCCAGCGACGTCGTGGGCGGTGTAGCGATCGGATACGGGATCGCCGCGCTGACCGCAAAGGCCTTTGCTCTGGGAGCACTATCCCAATAAAAGAAATGCGCCGCCAAGACGCCAAGAGCGCCAAGGGGAGAAAGAGGACGCGGGGACGCGGGGACGCGGGGACGCGGGGACGCGGAGAGAAAGAAGACGTCCTTCCCCGTGTCTCCGCGTCCCCGTGTCTCTCTGCTTCTCCTTGGCGTCCTTGGCGTCTTGGCGGTCGCATTTGTCCTCGTCGTACCGAGTCGTCCATGTCGTTGAAATGGGATTTCTCCACCGTCGCGGATCGCCTGGGCGAGGTGCTCGACGACGCCGAGCAGGAGCTGCGGCTCGAGCAGGCGGTCTACGGGCTGGATGCTCGGGACGAAAGACAACTTCAATCGTTGCTCGCAGAACGGTTGGCCTCGCGTTATGGCGTCGCGCGCGAGGTGCATTATCCGTCGACCCGCGGGCGGAAGCTGACGCACCGGCCGCGGTGTGATTTGGTGCTCACGCCCCTTGGCCAGCCGCTGGAGCCGGACGTCATCCCCGAGCAGACGCTCTTCGACCTGCCCGTGGCCGGCGCGCCGCCGATTCGGTATTGCAAGCCCGCCGACGCGCTGTGGCTGGAGGTGAAGATCGCCTATCAGTTCCGCGAAGGAGGCGTCCGTCACGGCGGGTACGGCGCGCAGTGGCGGCAGAAGGTCGTCGCCGACCTGCGGAAGATGGAAGCCGACGAGCAGATCCACGAAGCCGGGCTGGTGCTGATCGTCTTCAACGAATCCCGCGAGGTCCTCGACAAGGACCTGGAACTGTTCGAGGACGTGCTGGCGATCAAGGAAGTGCTCGCCGGGTTTCGACAGGTCCGCAGCATCCCCATCATCGAGCGCATCGGCCACCGCCTCTGTACGGTCGCGGTGTGGCCGACTCTTCAAAGATGAAGAGACAGGGGGACGGGGGGACGGGGAGACGCGGAGACGCGGAGACGCGGAGACGCGGAGAAAAGCAGTCAGTTCCGTGTGCGTTGCAGCATCTGCCTTTCCCTCCCCGCGTCTCCCCGTCTCCGCGTCCCCCCGTCTCCCGCGCACGCGCAGCGGCACAACCTTTGCTCAACTTCCCGGCAGATGTCGGCCACGTGGGTGACCGGCGGAGACGAAGAGGTTTGCGGTGGCGTGTTGCCGCCGTCGTGTTCGAAGGAGTACGCCATGCTTACGCTCGCTTCTCTGGGGATGTTGGCCTACGCGGGGCTGGGAACGTTGTTCTGGCTGGCGATCGTGTTTTTCATTATCGCGCTGGTCGCCTGGGCGCTGGGCGCCGGCGGCATGGCCGGGATGAGCGCGGGCATCGGCCGCATGCTGCTGTTCGTCTTCCTGGTGCTGGCGATCATCTTCATCATCCTCAACTTCACGGTGGGCGCACCGGCGGTGTAACGCACCGGCGGTGTCTGCCCGGGGAAACCAGCCGATTTGTGCCATGCGGCCGCGGCACGCGTTGAGCCCGCTCGGGCTTGCACGTGCCGCGGCCGCCTGTTAGTAACAGTCCCCTCCATGGCCCGACACGAGCGCTCCGCCGGCTTTGTGATCTTCCGAAAGACCGCGTCCGGCGGGCACGAATACCTCCTGCTCGACTACGGCCGCCACTGGGATTTCGCCAAGGGACACGTCGAAAAAGGGGAGGACGAGCTCGCCACCGCCACCCGCGAGCTGCGCGAGGAAACGGGCATCGCCGACGCCCGCGTGGTCCCCGGCTTCCGCCATCCCATCCGCTATTTCTTCCGAGATCGCAAGAAGGGGCTGATCAACAAGACGGTGGTGTTTTTCCTGGGGGAAACCCGGACAGCGCCCTCAGCCGTCGTGATCAGCCACGAACACGAGGGGTTTGCCTTTCTTCCCATTGAAGAGGCACTCGCGCGCCTCACGTTTCCGACCGCCCGGGAAATGCTCAAGCGAGCCGAGGAAATGCTGTCGGGCAAAGCCAACTCTGCCGCCCCCGACACCTTGTCGCCCGGCGGCAACGAACCGTGAAAACCAGCCGCCAAGTGGTAAGGGCGAACCTTGTGTTCGCCCTCCCCGTAGGGGCGAATCTTGTATTCGCCCTCTATTCCCCGATCGGAGACGAGGGTGAACACGAGGTTCACCCCTACAAAAGGGCGAACACAAGGTTCGCCCCTACTAAGAATCCCCGCTCACGCCGCCTTTGCGACCTGCTCCCGCATGTGGGCCGCGCGCGTCGCGAGCGATTCCATCCGTTCCCGCGCCTGTCGCAGCGGGGCGAGCAGGCCGTCGATCCATTGGAGGGTTTGCGTCGGGAGATTGAGGGACGGATCCGCCGGCGCGCTCGTTTGCCAGGTCCCCATCAGTCGCGCCACCCGGCGTTGCGTGTTCCATCGCAGCGCCAGCCACAGGGCGACGAAATAGATCACGAGGAACCCGACGCTGCTGAGGAGGTAATTCACGCCGAGCACTTCCACCGCCAGCATGGCGACCTGGCGGAACGAGTGGACGATGTCCGGGGCGGCGAGCAGCCCGTGCAGCACCGGCTGGATGAATGGGAACCAAAGGACCGCGCCGATCGTCAACAGCCAGCGGAACAGCGTGCCGTACCGGTGCCCGCGGGTGAGCCGCTGGCGGGCGGCGTCGCGCTGCCGCTGGACGGTGGCGCCCAGCGTCCGCCGCAGCTCGGCGGCGGCCAGGTCCGCCGACATCTGCTCCCACAGCCGGTTGTGCGCGTAAAGCTCCCCGAACGTCGGCTGCGACCGGCGGAGTTGCGCGAACGTCGTCTGCACCAGGTCGCTGGCCGAGTACCCCGTCTCCCGCATCGCGATGTCGACTAATCCCTGCGGCGTCTGCAGCGGCGCCGCGTTCCGCGACGTCGCCCCGCGCAGCAACACGAACAGCGGTGCCAGCAGCGTGTGTACGAGCCGCACGACCGGCCAGCGGGCGACGCGCTCGGTCAGGATCTCGTCGGCCATCGCCCCGCGCGTCGAGGGATCGTCGAGGAGCCGGGGGATCACCTCCTCCAGCAGCGGCCCGCCGATCCGCTGGGCGGCCATGTCCTCGGCGTCCTGCTGGAGCCGCACGAGGCGCTGCGCCCGGACCGGAAGCTGTTGCCCGTCAAGCCACGCGAGCAGCGACCGGTCCTGCCGCCGGGCGGCCAGCTCCTGCGACTTGCGCACGTCCTGCGTCGACCGCTCGCGGATCAGCGTCTCGCGCAGCTCCGGCAGGTCGAACGCCTCCGGGTGCGTCGCGCTGATCATGTAAACCCGCGGCGGCTCGGAGAGCGACAGCGTCCGCTGCAACCGGCCGGCAAAGTCGTCGCGCAACTCCGCCGCCGCGTCCGGGTCCGGCTCCCACGGGTTTCCGTCGCCGCCCCGCGAATTCCGCTCGGCCCCCTGGACGCGGAACCCGGTGAGCTGGTCGATCTTGTTGAGGCAGAAGACGAAGTTGTCGGGCGCGTTTCCCGCCGCCACCTTCAGCAGCATCTGCTGCGGCTGGCGGTCGGCGTACTTCTCCACGCTCACGATCCAGATGGGGAAGAGCATGTGCCGCAGCATCGTCCGCGTCACCTGCAGGTGCGACGCGAAGTGGCTGTCGATGTCCGGCAGGTCCAGCAGGACCAGCCTTCGCAGGCTCGGGATCTCGTGCGTGACGATACGGAACTGGCCCGGCACCTCGCGCTCGAGCAGTTCCCGCAGCGCGTCGGTCTGGGAGACGTGGGCGTACGCGATGACACCTTCGGTGCCGGGGCCGTACGAGCTGCTGGGCGTGATGCTCCGCCCGGCCAGCGCGTTGACCAACGCGCTCTTGCCGACGTCCTTCCCGCCAATCAGGCCGACAAGATAGAAGGGCCGGTCGTCGCTGAGGCTCAGCGCGTCCTCGCTCAGGACGGGCGCGTCCTCCTCCATCAGCGCCGGCCGTGGCGCGCCCGTCACCTCCATCGTCTCCCGCACCAGTTGTTCGACCGCCGGTGTCATGGTGGGGGAGAGGATACACGTGAAACGTGAAGAGTGAAACGTGACCGGGGAGGTCCGTAGAACGTAGTGCGTAGAACGTAAAGGAATCCCTTACGTTCTACGCACTACGTTCTATTCGTCACGTTTCACTCATCACGTTTCACGCATGCACGGCCCGATGCGCGTGATGGGAGAACGGACGCCCGGCGATTACAGATCAAAGCTCCTCGGCCCCCCGTCGAAGAACCATTGGGTCGGCGGCTTGGGGTTGTCGTTGAGGTAGTGGACGATCTGGTTGGCGTCGACCGTCCACTCGTAGTCCACGTCCCCGAGCACCTCGGCCCGCAGGTGGACGACGGCGTTGAACCAGTAGAGCGTTCGCAGCAGCCCCTCGAACTTTTCCAGCCACGTCTTCCACTGCGACTCGGCCTCCTTCATCGAAGCGGCGAAGTGAATGATCTGGCTGCGATACGTTCCCTGTTGCGGCTCGTCGCCGGGGATGGCGAACATCGCGCGGGTGAGGTACGGGAACGTGTCGCTCTCCGGGAGGGCGGCGATCACCTGGCGGTTGAGCCGGTGAAGGCGGTGGAGGTCGGAGGACATCCACTCGGCACCCTGGATGTAGCCGAAAACGATGGACTGCTGGTTCATGGTTTGATTCGCGGGTTCCGACGGCCCGGCGAGCCGCTGCAACTTCATCGGCCGGATGACGTACGAGGCGCACTCAGCATATCATCCCGGCCGCGTCCGCGGAGCGGGGAAAAGGGCGCGGATGACGTCCGATAACCGCGAGAATGCTTCAGCATTGTGGGTGGCATGGGCATGTACCGATGCCCGTGCTTGCCAACCAGACGAGGTGCGCGGCACGTTCCGGGTGGCACGGACATGTACTCATGTCCGTGGTCTTCCGTCGTCGCGACGCCACGGACAAAAGAGTATTTGTCCGTGGCACCCGAAATGGCGCAAAGACACGGGCATGAGTGCATGCCCATGCCAACGGCGAAAACGCCCTTTTTCGCAAGGATCAAGCCATGCTGGCCGCGCGGCTGGCGGCCCGGTATGCTGCCCCCATGGCGGAAAACTCCAACGAAAGGGCCTTGAAACGCCTCCTGAGAGGGGGCGTGGTCGCCGTCCTGCGGCTCCCCTCGGCCGACCTGCTCCCCGACGTTGCCCGCGCCCTGATCGCCGGTGGCGTTACCACCATCGAAGTCACCACGACCACCCCCAACGCGATCGGGGGCATCGCCCGCCTGGTGCGCGAACTGGGCCAGGAAGCGATGATCGGCGTCGGCACCGTGCTCGATGCGCAGACCTGCCGGCAGGCGATCGAGGCGGGGGCCGAGTACGTCGTCTCGCCCGCGTTCGACGAGGTCGTCCACGCCGCGGCCAAGGCCCACGGGGCGCTGAGCCTCCCGGGCGCGATGACGCCCACCGAGATCCTCCGCGCCTGGAACGCCGGGGCGGACATCGTGAAGGTCTTCCCCTCGACCGCCCTGGGCCCCGGCTACTTCAAGGACGTCCTCGCCCCGCTCCCCCACGTCCGCCTGATGCCCACCGGCGGCGTCGACGCGAAAAACGTCCCCGACTGGCTCAAGGCCGGCGCCGTCTGTGTCGGAGCGGGATCCAACCTGGTTCCGAAGGACGCAGTCGCGAAAAAGGACTGGCCCGCGATTACCGCGAACGCGAAGGCGTTTACCGAAGCGGTGCGCGCCGCGCGGAAATGACGTGGCTGAAGTGACCTTGCCCTGTGACACGGGTTTTCAACCCGTGCAGACGGCGCGGATCAAAAGGCGCCGCACCATTCTGTGTGATATAAGAAGACGGCATCGCTCGCACGGGTTGGAAACCCGTGTCACGGGGAAGATGCCGCGCGCCCGGCGCGAAACCGCACGGCGATCTTCCGGCGGCTCCGACGGGGGGCGGCTTCTCCGGATCGAGACCCGAAGTGGATCGAGCCCGCGTAGCGGCCCGACCGAAGGTCCACCCGACCTTAGCTATCGAGAGCCCGTTGCGGTCATGGAGTCGATCCAATCCGCCGCGCGCATCGGTCCTTCGCGCAGCGCGACCTGTTTCGTTGCTTGCGCGCGGTCGAACGTTGCGGACTTGCGTATACCGCACAACATCGTCTCCCCCGAGGCGCACAGCGGAACGAAACCGTTGATCCCGCCGTATTTGCGCCCGCCCGGGAGCATCATCGGATCATCGTCCGCCTTCACCTGGTCGAAGTCGAACCCGCCCAGGTCGATCGCGGCGGAGGCGATCGCGTCGCCCGCCAGCGCGCGGGCCAGCAGGGCGGCGGGGCCGACGTCGCCCGTGGCGACCAGATCGATCTTGCGCGTTCCCGTCCACCCGCGGACAACGGCGATCTCGCTCAGCAGGTCGTGGACGCGGTTGGCAAGAATGCCGCGATTGTAACCATAGTAGAAGCCGGCGTATTTCTGCTTGGAGTAGCCCGACGCGGTGGGGATTCCGGCGGGCTTGCCGCCGGGCACAAACTCGCCCGTGAGGAACAGGTCGGCCGAAATCACGGCCAGCTTCGCATCCAGCAGGCGGCGCACGTCGGCCGTCGGCTTTCCGGTGTCGTCGAAGAGGCTCGCCTTCCCATCGGGGTGAACCCAAATCAGGACGGTCCCATTCCAATCTGCGGGAACGAGCGAGACGAACGGCGCCGCTTCCGTGGTGCCGCGACGAGCCAACGCGCCGGTCTCGATTCGGATCCCGTCCTTCACCTCGGGTCCGCCGGAGTGGCTCACGGTCACGTCGCCGGGCGATGGAAAACCGTCCGTTACCATCGCGCGCAGCGCGACGCGGACGACGTTGCGGTACTCGTCGGGATTCGCTTTGAACAGGTCATCAAGCTGCTGGTCCGAAAGGCGCGTCATCGTCTTGCGAAGCGTCGCGGCGTCGGCCGTGTCCGCGGGCCGGGGGTGCTGGTCGTCGTAGACCGACAGCTCCTTCGGCGGCACCGGGTCGAACGGCTTCTCTTTCACCGGCGACGGCCACCCCAGCTTCAGGTGCTGATTGAACCAGTTGTACATCAGCTCGCGGCTCCACTGGTTGTAGTTGTGCTCGAACGAGAAATGCCGCCCGGCCACCTCGTCCTTCGCGCCCAGCAACTCATACGTCGACTTGAGCTTCGGCAGCGCGTCGGTATCGAGCGCGACGGTCCAGTCGTTGGCGGCGCTCAAGCCCAGCGGCTTGGGGGCGTACGTGGCGATCAGCTCGACGTTGTTCGTCCCGACCCGCAGCAGCGGGGCGTTCTCGCAGATGCACCCGCCCTGCATCGACTCGGAGACCATGACGGCCGGGAAGACCACCGAGGGCCGCGGGTCGGTGGCGGCGATGAGGATCGTCTGCGTCCCGCCGCCGCTGGCGCCCGTGACGCCGATGCGGCTGGGGTCCACGTCAGGAAGGCCCATCACGAAGTCGAGCGCCCGCATCGTGTTCCACGTCTGCAGACCCATAAAGCTTTGGAGCCGGAGGATCGCCTCGGTGTCGGTGAAACCGGCGCGATGCTCGATCGCGGTGCTGTCGGCGTAGCCGACCATGTCGTACATGAACACGACGCACCCCATCCGCGCCAGCATCGCGCATCGCGCCTGGATCGGATATCGCGCGCCGTTCTCGGTCTTCTCCGCGTCCTCCCGAAGCTGCTGCTGCACCTCCGCGTCTGACCGTTCGTAAAACCGCCCGCCGGGCCAGTGCCCGTGCGGGCAGAGGACGGCCGGGAGCTTGCCGGTGCGGTTCTTGGGGCGATAGAGGTTACCGCTGACGTAATGCCCGGGATAGCTGGCGAAGAAGACCTTCTCGATCGTGTAGTCGTCCCGGTCGATGCGCCCGTGAATGACCGGATTCAGCGGCGTTTTGGGCGGCAGCGGCCAAAGCCCCTCCGCTACCAGCGTTTGCTCTCGCAGTTGCTTCGCCCGTTGCTCCCACGCGCTGCGATCCGTGAACGGCGTGAAGATCACCGGATGATCGACATCGTGCAACTCGTGCAATCGCGCATCGTCCGGCAGCTTGCCCGCCTCAAACACGCGGGGGGCTGCTCCCGCGAATGCCAACGAGCTGAGAAGAAGCAGAATCCCGGTGACCCGCCACCGAAGCTGGGACATGTCCATCCTCCGTACCCAAGGAATCGTCGAGCCGTTCGCCCGTGACACGGGTTTTCAACCCGTGCCGAGCAACGCCATTCGTTCAAAAGCTCGCAGGCGCCCGCCAAAGGCGACGTCACCTGCACGGGTTGGAAACCCGTGTCACGGGCGAGGTTTTCGCCCGAATCTCAAGACCCGGGCGGCGCCTGCCCTTCGATATACCAGCGCGAGCGTGCGCGCGTTTCGGAGGAATAGGACTCGGAAAGGGAAACCGTGGACGACTCGCCAGACGGCCAGTTCGAGTCTCGCGTCGTCCGGCGCGAGGCCGCGGGAGCGGAGCCATTCGGCGAAGTGGAAGCCGTCCGTATCGACATCCGTCGGCAATGGGTTCTCGGCCGCGTAGGCGGCGAAATGCTCGCCGTAGCGGTCGCCCACGGCGCGGGCGGTGGCGGGCCAGGCTTTTTGAACGCTTCGCGCTCGCTTCCGCCCCAGCGAGTCGGCGGCACGTTCCACGTGTGCGGGATCGAAGCCTGCGGGAGTTGGCGCATCGCCTCGCAGCGCGCGGACGAGCGCCGCCTGCCGGCGGGCGAGGTCGGCGCGGCGGGGGTCAGGCGGGTTGACGCTGGACGTTTCGTTGGTCACGGCCTCGCGCGACCGCGGCGGCGATCGCGTCCAGTTCCAAGTTGAGCTGCGGACCCGGCGGGAAGTGGTCGTCCCGCTCCAGCATCACGCCGGGCGGGTCGGCCAGCCGGCACAGGTCCGAGAGCAATTCCAGCACGCCCGGCGGCACCGCCGCGGCGTGCGTGTCGTGGTACGTCCCGTCCCGCTCCTCGCCGCCGGCGACGTGAACGTACGCGAGCCGGTCGAGCGGCATCTGCGTCAGCATCGCGACCGGGTCGCCGCCCAGGTTGCGGGCGTTGGCCCAGACGTTGGCCAGGTCCAGCAGGAGCATCGCGCCGGTCCGATCGAGCAGCGTGCCGAGGAACTCCGTCTCGTCCATCTCGCGGTCGGGCCACTCGAACAGGGCCGCGATGTTCTCCAGCGCCAGCGGCACGGGCAACAGATCCTGAGCCGTGCGGACGTTGTCGATCAGCGCATCGAGTGCCGCCCGGGTTCGCGGCAGGGGGAGCAAATGGCCCGCCTCCTGCCCGCCGGCGCGGACGAAGGCGATGTGCTCGCTGGCGAGCGGCGCATCGAACTCGCGTGCCAACTCGGCCAGTCGCCGGACGCGGGCCTTGTCGATCGGCTCGGCCCCGCCCAGCGAGAGGGAGACGCCGTGCGGGATCACCGCCACGCCGCGGGCACGCAGATGACGCAGCGGGGTCGGAATGTTCGCCGGGTCGATGTTCTCGGCCACGATCTCGACGAACCCGAGGTCCGCCCGGCGGTCGATGTCGAGCGCCAGCGGCGGCCGCCAGCCGATGCCAAGGCCGATCGGTGGGATGATCATCTTCAACCTCCTCCGCATCCCCCGCACCCGCCGCCGCCACAACCCCCGCCGCCTCCGCACCCGCCGCCCCCGCATCCCGATCCGCTTCCGCAACCTGATCCGCCGCCGCACCCGTGGCCGCCGGATGAGTTCGGAGGCCAGAGCGCCTGGCGGAGCCGGCCCAGTTCGCCCGAGGCCAGGACGGCCGGGCCGAACAAGGCAAGGGCCAGTGCGAGATCAGAGTTCGCGAGCCGGTCAGGGTCGGTTTTTGCGGACAGAGCCAAGGCCGAGTTGGCGGACCGAAGTTGCGCCAGCACGCGTGAGCCGGCGCGGGTGCGGTAGACGGGCTTGAACAAGAGGACGAGCATCAGCACCGCGGCGAGGAAGCAGAGCATCACCAGGAACGCGACCGGCCGGTTCCGCGAGATCCCGACGCCAATCTTCGCCGCGCCGATGAGGAGGGCGGGCAGCACCGTGGCGGCGGAGGCGAGCCGCACCCGGGCGGATTGGGCGGCGGTGGGGGCGAGCCCGGCCGTGCTGAGCCGCTCGGCAATCGCGCGGGTGTAGATCGCCGCACCGCTGTGGAGCCGACGAATCGTCCAACCGCCGTCGCCGATGGCGCTGAAGATCGCCTCTTCGAGACTCGACCGCCGTCCCATACCGAACACGCCCGCGTCGTTCGGCTTCAGGCTGCTTCCCAGGTGAACTCGGATCCGCCCGGCGTGCACGAGCGACGTAATCGCCGCGTCGACGGCCATCCGCGGGCCGCCGGCCAGGTATGCCGCGTCGAACGCGTCGATGTTCCCGACATTCGGCCGCACGTCGGCCGGCCCGCGAAGGACCCATCGGACGGCTGCGGCCGTCGCCGCCAAGCCCCCCAATAGAATGACGTAGAACTGGAGGAACTCGGGGCCACGCAGGTCAAGCATGTTCATATGCAACCTCCGGGCTGGATTTCCGAAGTCATGTCTAGCGGGCGGGACGACGCGTGCCAATTAGAGTCGCACGGGAGTCTTCTACTGTCTCATCGAGCGAAACCATGCTAAAAACGCCGGGATCGGCCAGGGGATTATCATTGACAAACGATTGCTAGAGGCCCACGGTGGAAGTGCCCGCGATGAGGATCGCCTCGTCCCGCCGGATCGGGGCGCCTCGTTGCCCGCCGTCCACGGAAGCAGACCCAGCTATGGCGACCCACAGCAACCGCCGCGTGAGTTTGTCCCTCCCCCGCGCTTAGCAAGTGGGAGGTGAGATCGTTTCTTCGGTTTTGAATCACACACGGAGGCAAAGCCATGAGTATGATCACGACGAAAGACGGCACGCAGATCTATTACAAGGATTGGGGCAGCGGGCAACCGGTGGTGTTCAGCCACGGGTGGCCGCTGAGCAGCGACGCGTTCGAGGACCAGATGTTCTTCCTCGCCTCCCGCGGGTACCGCTGCATTGCGCATGATCGTCGGGGCCACGGCCGCTCGAGCCAGCCGTGGCAGGGCAATGACATGGACACCTACGCCGACGACCTGGCGGAGCTGGTGACCAAGCTCGACCTGCGGGATGCGGTCCACGTCGGCCACTCGACCGGCGGCGGGGAGGTCGCCCGCTACATCGGCCGCCACGGCACCGGCCGCGTCGCCAGGGCGGTGCTGATCAGCTCCGTCCCGCCGCTGATGCTCAAGACGGCGGCCAACCCGCAGGGCACGCCGATCGCCGCCTTCGACCAGCTCCGGGCCGCGGTGCTGGCCGACCGCTCGCAGTTCTGGCGGGACCTGAGCCTGCCGTTCTTCGGGTACAACCGGCCCGGCGCGAAGGTCTCCGAGGGCGTGCGCGAGTCGTTCTGGCTGCAGGGGATGATGGCCGGCATGCCCGCCAGCTACTTCTGCATCAAGGCGTTCAGCGAGACCGACCAGACCGAAGACCTCAAGCGGTTCGACGTCCCCACGCTGATCCTGCACGGCGACGACGACCAGATCGTGCCGATCCAGGCCGCGGCCCTGCAGTCGGCCAAGCTGATCAAGGGCGCCCAGCTCAAGGTCTACCCCGGCGCCCCGCACGGCATGCCCATCACCCTCAAGAACCAGGTCAACGAGGACTTGCTGGCGTTCATCAAGGCGTAGGACCGTCCCGGGGGGCGACCGCCCGGCGCGGTCGATCGAATCACCCGGTCTCCGGTGCGGGGGAGAAGGAGCGCGCGCCCCCATGTTTCTCACGATTTTCACCCTGTTGCACGTCGCGATCAGCCTGGCCGGCATCGCGTCCGGATTCGTCGTCCTGTACGGCCTGCTGACCGCCCGGCGATTCAACGGCTGGACCGCGGTCTTCTTGGTGACGACGGTGCTGACGAGCCTGACCGGTTTCCTGTTCCCGTTCCACCACTTCATGCCGTCCCACGCGGTCGGCATCCTGTCCCTGCTGGTGCTCTCCGTCGCGATTTACGCGCGGTACGGCCGCCGCCTCGCGGGCGCTTGGCGATCGACCTACGTGATCACCGCCCTGATCGCCCTGTACCTGAACGTCTTCGTGCTCGTGGCCCAGGCATTTGCCAAGGTGCCGGCGTTGAAGGCCCTGGCGCCCAAGCAGTCGGAGCCGCCTTTTGCCGCGGCGCAACTGGCGGTGCTGTTGCTGTTCGTGGTGCTCGGCGTGCTTGCGACGATCCGATTCCGCAAAGAACAACTCCGGCCCGGGCCCTCCCTCCAGGCGGTTTGAGGCAGCGCGTCGGTCAAGAGAAGAACGGTACGCCTCCCGTTAATCTGTGCGGTGCCGATCGCATCCATGACCCATGTCGCGTATCATGCGGAAATACAACCGGAGAGATGACCTTGCCACGCACCGATTCGATCCGTTCCGAACTGCAACGCCTGATCCGGGCCGTGCCGTTCCGGAAATTCCTGGTGAGCCTCGAAAGCGGCGAACGGGCGTTGATCGAGCACCCGGAGAACATCGCGTTCGACCCCGAGCCGGGCGGGTCCGAAGACTTTTACGTGATCTCGGGCAAGCTGCGCCTCTTTAGCACGTTCAGCGCCGTCTCCGCGATTGTCCTGGCCGACCGCGACGGCACGGCGGCGTGATGCCAGTGCGATCCAATGGGTTTGATGCCTCTGGTTACGTAGGATACTGGCATGGAACAGCCAATCATCACCCGCAATCCGAACGTGATGCATGGCGCGCCTTGCTTCGCCGGCACGCGCGTCGAGTTGAAGACGTTTTTTGATCACTTGGAGGCCGGCTACACGATCGACGAGTTTCTCGATCAATTCCCGACCGTCGGACGCGACCAGGTTGTAGGACTCATCGAACTGCTCCGGGAGGACGCCGCTCGCGTCGCGGTGCCCGCATGAAGGTGCTCCTCGATGAGAACCTGCCGCACCAACTCCGATTGGAACTGCCCGGGCACGACGTCTACACCGTTGCGTACATGAAGTGGGCGGG
>DASXMX010000084.1:0-10540 GCA_036495445.1 Tepidisphaeraceae bacterium | reverse complement strand
TGGGGTGGAACCGCAAGTCGCTGCGGCTGACGGTGCCGATCCTGGGGACCGATAAGGCGCGGCTGGCCGCGGTGGATGCGCTGGTTCACCTGGCCGCCAAGCAGTGGGCCGACCGGTTGGCCGCCGCGCAGGCGGCGGCGGCGCCCGTCGCTGGCGTGCCGCAGGCTGCAAAGGCGGCGGTTGCGGTGGCGCCTCCGGCCCGATCTCCCAAGTCGACGGGCAATAAAAAGCGGTCGGCCTGATCCGATTCACATGTGATAGCTCATTCGTGTAGCCGGGGAGCTTGCTCCCCGTATTCACGGGATCTGAAATGCACCCTTTAAACCGGGATTGTCGCGTGAAAAACCGGGCCCGGCCGTGAAATTTCCGCATTCGGCGAACCTTTGGCCGAAGTTGGACATATTCACACTATCGTGACCCGGCCCCGTGCGGCGCCCGCCGTCGGAATCGGTTCGGCTCGGGATCGAGACCCGTGATGTCTGCGGAGTTCAAGCGCATGTCGACAGGATGTTTTCATACGTTGAACCTCGTGCAGTTCCGTAAGATTTGTGACGAACTGCACGCGCGGGTTGCCCGGGGGCATGGGCGGATCGAGATCACGGTGGAAGGGTGTGAGGACGTCTGCGTCCTGATCAGCAAGGCCGAACTGGAAAGCCTCGAACGCGCGCTGGAAATCCTTGCCGAGACCCAGGACTTCCGGTCGATGTGCCAGAGCCTCGCCAGCGTCGCGGCGTCGACCGTCGAAGCGCAGGCGTCCCAGTCTGCCTGATCATCTCAAATTCGAGATTTGCAATTCTCAGTTTGCAATGAATTGAAATGCGCGGCTCCCGACTGGTTACTGAAGTAACCAGTCCGGCGGAGTCCTATGCGCCCGTTGAACGAAATTGATCAGTTGTCATTTACCCCGTTCATGTCCGTGGTGGGCTTCGGGGGGTGGCGCTGCTTGTCGAGTTCACCGAGGATCACGTCGATCGATTTCTGTGCTTCGGGGGGCTGATTGGCCCGCAACTCTTTTAGCACCGATTCGACCGCCGTCCCCATGCCGAGCAGTTGGGCGCGGGCGCGTTCGCGGACCTTGTAGTCTTCGTTCGTGAGATCGTTCTGGACGATGCCCTTGATCTTCTCGATCGTCGCGGTCGCTGGGCGGGGTTGCGGCTGGGTGTAGTCCTGCACGAGCGCGACCGGGACCTTGATCGTCACGCCGCTTTGAAGCTGGCAGGTGAGTTCCGTCTCGTCGAGTTGCCCGCTGAAGACGGTGCCGTCCCAGAGGCCGACTTGGACGTCCTGCGCGCCGCCGTCGGGGCTGTAGCTCAGGGAACGGAGCTCCGGGGCGTTGATGGCGATCGTGTCGAAGGCGGTGGCCATCTTCAGGTCGCCCACGAGCGAGCCGATCATCTGGTCCTCGTTGCTCAACTTGATCACCGGCGTGTTCTCGTCCGGGTCCTTCACCTTGGACGTGAGCTGCAGGCGGACCATGGCGCTGGTGGGAATGGTGACGTTCTGCTCCCCGCCGCCGATGTCGAGTTTCAGCGTGAACGAGTCGTTGGTCAGCAGGCCGGCGAATCGGCTGCCGTCGGTCAGCTCGATCTCGTGGACGTTGTTCTCTTCGTTCTGGAGCTGCACCGACGCGACCTGCGCCGGCTGGAGCGCGAGCTTGCCGTAGCGGGTGATGACGTCGATGGGCCCCTGCGGCATCTGCACGCCGATCCGCTCGCCGGTGCGAAGCAGGACGATCGGCTTGTCGAACGTCCACTCCTCCGGCTCGCCGGCGCGCTTGCGGTAGCCCGCGCGGGCGATCTGCGTGAGCGGGATCTTCGTCACCTGGCCGCTCGACATTTCCAACTCGATGGTCTCTTTCTTCAGTCGCCCGCCGATGATCTGCCCATCGCTGGTGACGATGAGCTGGCGGGGGCGGAACTGGCCGACGTTGATCAGGCCGATCACCTTGTCCGGCGGGAGGGTGATGTTGCCGTAAAAGGTCTGCAGGTCGTAGGCGGGTTCTTTCAGCGTGCCCTTGAACGCGTCGCCGTCGCGGAGTTCGACGACGTCGAGCACGTCGCCGCGGAGGATTTCCAGGTCGCCGATGAAGTCCTGGGCGGAGCGGAAGTTGACGATCAGCTTGCGAAGCACTGACGGGATCGACTTGAGGAGCGCCGATTCTTTTAGATCGTTGATGAACTTGGCCCCGGCGTCCTGGGTGGGGGCGGTGGCGTGCAGGTGCATCACCGCCTGCTCCTTGCCGGGCGGGATGGTGAGCGTCACCGACGCCTGGATCATGTTGTTGCCTTGCGGGCTGTTCACCTGCGGGGCGACCTTGGCGCCTTTGCCGGCGTACATCTCGACGATCGCCTGGTTGGCACCGGTCTGGCCGACGTAGCCCAGGTACTGGTCCTTCTTGCGCGGGTCGGGAACGGACTGCCCGCCGTTCAGACCGTAATTGCAGGTCGATTGGAACATCACCTGGAACGTCTTGGCGGCGTTGGTGGTGTTCTTGAAGACGTCGATGTAGCGGATGTAGCCGCCGGTCTTGTCCAGCGTGATGTAGCGGGTGACCGAGCAGCCGGGCGCGTTCATGTTCTCGAAGATCACCTCGCCGGTCTTGGGGTCGAGCTTGGCGGTATTGCTGTTGACGTTGGGGTTTTGACCGTCAACGGTCAGCATCGCGCCCTGGCTGTAGAGGGGCATGTTGCTGTTCTGCTGGAACCATCCGCCCTGGTAGACGCGCCAGTTGCCGCCGTTGTTGTCCTGCAGCATGTAAGGCAGGTTGACCATTCCGCCCGGCCCAGCCGGCTGGTTCACCATCCCCCGCCGGCGGAAGGCCTGCGCCGGCGCCATCGCGACCATCGCCGACAATGACAACGCCACCGCCCACGCCCAACCCATCATCATGCGACGACGCTGCCGATTCATGGATGCTCCTGTTGGAGTTGATTGTGGTGGGTTGTGTGTTGTTGGTTGATTCTCGGTTCGTTGGGTTCCTTGCAACTCACAACCAACCACAATCAACAATCAACCCACCACCTGCAACGGCCAATCACTCAACAACTTTGCGTAAATAAATCACTTCTCCGCTCGTATAGCATAGCTCCCCTCGGACGCAGTCGGCGATGACGCGCGCGACGTCAGCGGGCGAGAGGGCCTTTTCGGGCGGGTACTGCTGCTCGTTTAGAATCCCGCGGAACATGGAAGTTTCCACGGCGGCTGGGGCGATCGTGTGGACGCGGACGCCGATCCGCTGCCCCTCCCGGGCCGCCGACAGGCCGAACAGATTTACGCCTGCTTTAGCGGCGCCGTAGGCGGCGAAGCCCGGGAATGGGTCGCGGGCCGCGAACGACGACAGGTTCACCACCACCCCGCCCCCCTGCCGCTCGAACACCGGCCAGGCCGAGCGGCACAGGTAGAAAGCCGCCGACAGGTTGGTCTCCAGAACGTCCCGCCATTCCTCGACCGACATTTCCGCGATCGAGCGGACCGGCGCCAGGCCGGCGCAGTGGACGATCGCATCGAGGCGGTCGTCAAAGTGCTGCAACGTCCCCTCGACGACCTGTTGAATCTCGTCGGGGCGTCGAACGTCGGCGGCCGCGACGAGGCCGCCGCCAATCAACCGGGCGGTTTCGTTCAGCTCATCTTCATTCCGGGCGACGAGGGTGAGGCGATAACCCTGGGATGCGAGTTCGAGTGCGGTGGCCCGGCCGATTCCTCGCCCCGCGCCCGTAATGATCGCCACCGGTGCATCCGTCATGTGCATACCGCCTTTACGTCGTGCGAATCCTAACCCACGTTACCGCGCGGCACCAGAATCGAACTGTCGGGGGCCCCGAGTTGGCGCCTTCGGTTCACGCACCCCATGCCTATCGGGTGGCACGGACAAGTACACTTGTCCGTGGGGATTTCGGGGGTGACCGACGCCACGGACATGAGTACATGTCCGTGCCACCCGATGACTCAAATTCGATCACCTTCGGGAACTTCCGGGCGCCGGCCGCGTCAAACGTCGCAGACCCTCTGGAGAGCCTTCGAATGATTGCCATGCGACCATCGTCTTCCGCTTTGCTCCTCATCGGCATCGCGCTGGTTGCACTTGCCGCGCCGGCGGCCAGTGCCCGTATCAAGCTGATCACGCTTCCCCCGCGGGAGCGGGTCGAGATCCAGCTCGACAATCCCGCCGCCACGCTGGTGGAGGAAGAGCGGATCGTGCCGCTGGTCAAGGGGGACAATCAGGTCGATTTCTCCTGGGCCAACACGCCGATCAACCCGGAGACGATCGTGTTCCGCGTCATCCCGCCACCGGCGGGCGGCGCGGGCGCGCCGGACGTGAAGGTGCTGTCGGTCAGCTACCCGCCCAACGAGGCGGCGCTGGTCTGGGCCCTCGCCGCCAGCGGCTCGGGGTCGGCCCGCGTGAGGATCAGCTACATCCTGGGGAACCTCAACAAGACGTTTGCCTATCGCGCCGTCGCGGCCCGCGACGAGGGGTCGATCACGCTCGCCCAGTACATGCGGCTCGATAACCTGGCCAACGAGGAGTACGCCAACACGCAACTGTGGGCGGGGTTCGGCAAGGAGTTCCTCAAGCCCGTCGGCATCAACGAGACCAAGGAGATGCGCGTCGCGCGGTACGAAAAGGTGCCGGTGCGCAAGACGTACACCGCCAGCGTAGACGAGTTCGGGTACATCGATCAGCCGCAGAACAAGCTGCGGGTGCCGATGCACTACGTGATCCGCAACGACAAGGCGAGCGGCCTGGGCGCGGCGCCGCTGCCGGACGGCAAGGTCCGCATCTTCATCGAAGGGACCGACAAGGATTCGGGCGCCACGTTCCTGGGCGAAGACTGGGGCCACTTCACACCGATCGACGACGAGATGCGGCTGTACCTGGGCGTCGCACAGGACATTTCCGTCAAGCGGACGATCGACCGCAACGAGCAGTGGCGTGTGGCCGGCAACCTGTTCGACCAGGTGGTCACGATCAAGTACGAGATCGAGAACTTCAAGGACCAGCCGGTGACGCTCGATGTCGTCGAGAGCCTGCGGCACATCCGCAACGAAGTCCGGGGCGACACAGGCCGCGACGTGCAGTGGGAATTGGGCGCTGACACCACGTTCCCCGGCGGCCCGGACAAGGACAAGAGCACGTTCGACCGCCTGGTCTTCCACGTGAACCTTCCTGCCCGCGGCGCCGACGGGAAGGCCCGGAAGTTCGTCCACAAGCTGAACCTGATCCTGAAGAACGAGTGGTAATCCCTATGAAGCCGATCACCCGTCTGCTGCTGTGGTTTGCCCCTGCGCTCATTTTGGCCGCGGCCGCCGCGCCGGCCGCGCTAGGGCGGAACGTCGACCTGTCGACGGTCCCGAAGCGCGACACCGTCCAGCTCACCATCTACAACAGCGAGGACCTCACGCTCGTCCGCGAGACGCGCGCGATTACGTTCAAGCGGGGCGCCAACCCGCTGCAGTTCTCGTGGGCCAATACGCTGATCGACCCCACGTCGGTCGAGCTCAAGTTCCTGACGCACGCGGACGGGCTGGAGGTGCTCGACACCACGTTCCCCCACGACAAGCCGCAGATGCTTTACTGGAACGTGCAGAGCGATTTCGACGGGGAGGCGACGGTCGAGATCACCTACTTCACCAGCGGCATCACCTGGTCGGCTGACTACGTCTGCGCCGCCGACCGGGACGAGCAGCGGGTGCGGCTGGAAGGGTTCGTTCGCATCACCAACAACTCGGGCGAGGAATACGAAGACGCGCAGGTCCGGCTGGTGGTCGGCACGATCAACCTGGTGGAGAAGATCGCGCAGTTGGCCCACATCCCGGTGCAGGACGTCGACCGCCTGCTTGCCAAGGACAAAGCCGAACTGCGCGACGAGGCCGCCAAGGCCGCCCTGAGCGCGCCGTCGGCGATGGGCGGGGCCCAAGGGGCGGCCAGTCAACCCAAGGAGATCATCAAGGAAGGCCTCAGCGAGTACTTCATCTACACGATCGAGGGGACCGAGACGATCCCCAACGGGTGGGCCAAGCGGCTGCGGAGCTTCGAGGGCGCCTCCGTGCCGTTCACGATCCAATACCGCTACCGCCCCGCCGAGTACGGCGACCAACTGGTGCGGATGTACCTGTTGACCAACGACAAGGCCTCGAAGCTCGGCACCACGCCGCTGCCGGACGGCGTCGTCCGCGTGTTTCGCGACAACGGCCGCGACGGGCTGTCCTACCTTGCCGAGCAGCGGATCAAGTACGTTGCGATCGGCGACAAGATCGAGTTGAACCTCGGCCGCGACCCGAACGTGATTTTCGAGCTGATCAAGCTGCGCGTGGCGCGGGACAACATCTGGATGCAGGTGAACGGGGCCGACGTCTTCCGCCGGGAGGACCAACCGGGCGTGGCGATCGACGTGAACTCGTCCGTCGTCGGCTGGGACGAGCACGAGGTCGACAGTCAGCGCGTCCGCAACTACACCGCCAAGCCGATCGACCTCGAGGTCCGCCGCCCGTTCGATGGGCATGTGGTGTTCCGCAGCGACTTAAAGCCGACGCTGTTCGACTATCGCACGGTTCAGTTCACCACGACGATCGCCGCCGGCAAACGGGCCGACCTGCTGTTCGAGATCGTCCGCCATCAGGGGCGCAACGCAAAGCAGAACAACGTCACACTGGAAAACGCACAGGTCGTGCCATGACCCGCGCTGGCGCGGGGCATCAGGATGGGCGCCTACCGGGTGGCATGGGCATGTACTCATGCCCGTGCTGTTCGATTCGAAAGACACGGGCATGAGTACATGCCCATGCCACCCATTGGTCGGGTCATTACGTGTTGCGGCCGTCCAGGACCGCAACCGTGCGCGGCACGGGGACGTCAGCTGAAATTGGGGATCTCGATCCGCTCCCCGCCGCGCATCGCGGACTGATGGGCGCAGATGCCGACCATCGTCCAGTTGGCGCTGGTGGCGGCGTCGGGCAGGGCGGGCTGCTTGCCGAGGACGGCCTGGAGGAAATTGTGCACAAGGTGCGGGTGGCTCCCGCCATGGCCGCCGCCCTGGACGAAGGACAGGTGCTCGGCGTCCTGGATCGCCGCCGGTTGGGTGAACCGCTGGATTCCCTTGGGCAGCCGGTTCGCGTAGTCGGGCACTTTCGTCCGCGTCGGGATCTCGGCTTCCGGCTTGCCCAGCTCGTGGATCACCGGCTCCTCGTTCTCCACCTGCTGCCATTCGAACGACCGCGTCGACCCGAAGACGTCGAAGCTCTCGCGGTACTGGCGGGCCGTGTCGAACAGGCTGCGCGTCACCTCGGCGACGACATCGCTGTTGCGGATTTTGAACGTCGCCGTCTCGATCGCGAACGGGCTGCTGTAGTGCTTGATCAGCTCCTCGCGGATGCGGCCGGAGCCGTGGCAGACGACGCTCTCGGCCAGCGCGCTGGTCCCCGGCTTGCCGAGGATCGCCAGGCAGGGGCTCACGCAGTGCGTCGCGTAGTGCATCGGCGGGAGGCCCGGCCAGTAGCTGGGCCAACCTTCCATGTCCTGCTGGTGCGAGCCGCGGAGGAATTGGATCCGGCCCAGTTCCCCCTTTTCGTAAAGCTCCTTGACGAAGAGGTATTCGCGGCTGTAGACGACGGTCTCCATCATCATGTAGACCCTGCCGCTCTTGCGCTGGGCCGCGACGAGCTGGCGGCACTCTTCGATGGTCGTCGCCATGGGGACGGTGCAGGCGACGTGCTTGCCGGCCTGCAGGGCCGCCAGCGACTGGGCCGCGTGGTCGGGGATCGGGCTGTTGATGTGAACGGCGTCGACGTTCGGGTCGGCCAGGAGCTGCTGGAAGTCCGTGTAGCGCTTGGCGACGCCGAACCGGTCGCCGACCTTGTCCAGCTCGGCTTTGTTCCGCCGGCAGATCGCATACATCTCGGCGTCGGGGTGGTTCTGATAGATCGGAATGAATTCCGCCCCGAACCCCAGGCCGACAATCGCTACGCGGATTCTTCCCATGCGTGAACCTGCCTGTCGTTAGAGTGAATCGAGAGTGTAACGGGCCTTCCGCTCGTCGATCCATGAGTTTTCGCGTAGATCGATTGAGAATTTTGCCCGCCGGGGATTCGGGCAGAAGAGTTTTTTGCGCATTCGCGGATTTGATCCGGCAACGTGGCACGATCCTTGAATGTGTGCGCTTCCATGCTTCACACCGACCTCGCCGAGTCTGTCCCGCTGTTTGTCGGATCCACCCATATCTTGGTGGAAAACGTGGAAACCAGCGAGATGGCGCGGGAATGGACGCGGCAGCAAATGGCCGAAGCCGCGGCACGCATGTCCCCCATGGCCCGGCAAACTGTCGATCTGCCGCCGCGGGCCGGACAAATCGCGCCCGCACTGCACACTCCCTTGAGCGCGTGATCCCGCGGGCGAGCCGTGTGTAGGGCAACTCGGCCGAAGCGTCGGGCAAGGGAAGGTTCCTTCGGGCATTTGTCGAAGATAAATTCGCGCACCCCAAGACGCTTTTATAACTTTCCCTATACTCTCCGCCCGGACTGCACGCCGATACAGGGTCGGCTGATGAGTGGCAGGCTGACCTGATTCGCCCCAGGAGAGTATTCCCTTGGATCTACTGACTCCCGCCCAGACGTGGTCTGTGGCTCGCCCGCCGTCTCACTCGATCGAATCGGATGCCGCCGCGCCCGCACGGATGCCGTTGTTGCAGCAGGCGGTGATGTTCCTGTCGGTGGCCGGCCCGTTTGCGGGACTCATCGTGGCGATTGTATTGCTTTGGCGGCGCAGCCCGGCGGGCGGCGGGATCGGGTGGCCGGAAGTCCTCGCCATGCTCGTCATGTACGCGTTGGCGGGCTTTGGCGTGACGATCGGGTACCACCGGCTCCTCACCCACCGCGCGTTCCAGACGCCCCGCCCTGTCCGATTGCTGCTGGCGATCCTCGGGTCGTCGGCCGGGCAAGGTATGGCGATCAATTGGATCGCCACGCACCGCCGCCATCACCAGCTTTCCGACCGCGCGGGCGATCCGCATTCGCCCCACATGCACGGCGAACATGGCCTGGGGCTGCTCCGCGGCCTGTGGCACGCACACCTCGGATGGTGCTTCAACGCCGACCCGGCTGACATGGCCCGCTCGGTCCCCGAGCTGCTGTCTGATCGCGCGATGTTGCTGATCGACCGGCTGTACTGTTTCTGGGTCGTCCTCGGCCTCCTGCTGCCGGCCGTCGCACTCGGTATCTGGTCTCATTCGTGGAACGGATTTGCTTCGGGCCTGATCTGGGGCGGCATCGTCCGCATTTGCCTGATGCAGCACGTGACCTGGAGCATCAACTCCGTCTGTCACGTCTGGGGCGGGCGGGAGTTCCAGACGACCGATTGCAGCACCAACAATTTCCCGATCGCCTTGCTCAGCTTGGGCGAGGGTTGGCACAACAATCACCACGCCTTTCCCACCAGCGCCCGCCACGGGCTTCGCTGGTGGCAGATCGATTTCAGCTATATGGTGATCCGCGCGATGGCGGCGCTCGGCCTCGCGTGGGAGGTCCGCCTCCCCTCCTGCGCCGCGACCGACGCGAAGCGGATCGCCCAGCAGTAATCTGCACAAAGGGGGCGATTTGCCGCCAAAGAAGCGGCGGCAATGGATGATTTTGTCGTAATTTAAGCCCGCAATAAGTTTGGCCCATCGTGCGTTCAAGGGGTATGTTTGAGGGCCTCGCCGCCTTGGCGAGATCCTCCAATGAATGTGGGGCCGGGCGATGGGTTGAAGAAAACCTCCTCCATTTCGCGCTGACCACAAGTTGCCTCCTGGTGCGGACCCCTGGCGATAGGGCAGAGGGGTGTGTGCGCTATGACTGCCGCTGCTTCGGAACTGGTTCATTCGTCAGTCGTCGTCGAATCCACCGCCGTTTCCGTGCCGGTGGACAAGACGCGCGACAGCGCGATCGACGTGATGCGCGGCCTCGCCATCATCGGCGTGGTCTACGTCCACGGGTCGTGGCTGCTCGGCCACGGCGCAGCCCCGGTCATCCCGAGTGACTGGTTCCGCTACGATGTCGGGGCGTTCGTCGCGATCGCCGCTTACCTGGCGTCCCGCTCCACCTCGGCTCAGTCGCTGGGGTACTGGCCGGCGGTCGGCAAACGGCTCTCGCGGCTCTGGATGCCCTTCCTCGTCTGGAGCCTGCTCTACTTTGCCTGTAATGCGGACTGGCGGACGCTGACGCCGACCAAGCTCCTGACCCGGCATTTCCTGGGGTACGGGTGGTCGGGCCAGTACTATTTCCTGATCCTGTTCCAGCTTGCCCTGATTCAGCCGTTCTTTCACCGCATGCGCGTTTCAGCTCGCATGGTCGCGGCGATCTATGCCGTCGGCGCGTTGGGCCTCGCGCTTCTGCATTGCGGGGTGCCGGGCTCCGAATTCGCCCTCAAGCTGGCCGAGCGGCCGGTCGTCTATTGGGCGCCGTTCATCGGGCTGGGTGTCTGGCTGGCGCACAACCGGGACGAATTCGAGCGGCGGTTCGCCCGCGTGCCGAGCGGCGCGATCGCCGCCGTCGCCCTGTCGATCTCCTGTGC
>DASXMX010000083.1:0-6708 GCA_036495445.1 Tepidisphaeraceae bacterium | reverse complement strand
TGAACGGCTTGCCTTCCATCTTCTTGACGAGCGACCGCTCGTCCGGGTACATGGCCCGGCAGGGCCCTCACCAATCGCCCCAGAAGTCGAGCACCACCACCTTTCCGCGGTAGTCGCTCAGCTTCAGCGGCTTGCCATTCGCGTCCTTTCCCGTGATCTCCGGCGCGGTCTTGCCGATGGCGAGGTTCTCGACTTGGAACAGGTTTGCGGTGGCCCGCTCGCCCAACGTCGCATCACCGGACTTCACGTCGGCGTACTCGGCCGCCACCTGCTTGTATAGTTTCTTCGCCTCGGCCAATTGCTGCGCGTCTCCGGTCTGCTCGGACGACCGTTTGATCGATTGCGCGACCCAGAAGATCGCCGAGCCGCGGACGTCGCGGCTCTTGCTCTTCTCGGCCGCGAGGCGCATCAGCTTATCGCCGGCCCGCGACGGGCTGTACTGGAAGATCGAGAACACGTTCGCGATGCGGGGGTCGTCGACGTGGTCGCGCGAGAGCTGGTCGATCGCCTCGGTTTGCAGGCGGGCGTCTTCCGATGAGACGTTCCCGCGGCTGGTGATTTCGACGACGAACAGCAGCGCATCAGCGGCCGCCGGGTCGCTCGGATTCTCGATGGCCAAGGCCATGGCCTTTTGCGCGTACGGGTGCGGCTTGGGCACCTTTTCCTGGTAGATTCTGGCCCGCTCATCGTCTGGCTTGCCCTGGCTTGCCGCGTACGCCTGGTAGGCCGCTGCCTGAGCGTCGTTGAAGCTCTTGCGCAGATCGACGATCTGCCTGGCCATCGACGTGCCGGAGTCCGCAGCCGACGCCGATGCCGCCGAAGCGGATCCGTCATCGGCTGCCCTCGTGATGCCTGCCGGCACCAGCACGCAGGCCGCCAGCAGCGCGGCCGCCGCCGTGCGGCGGCACCTCTTGCCCTGTGCGATTCGCATGGCACCTCCTGGTTGGAAGACTAGGACCAGAGACCCATCCTACCCGACAGGACGGAGCAGGATCCCAAAAGTTGCGGATCGACTGTGGCCCGCCAGGATTTCGACGTGTTCCGGGCGATGTTCGGGCTCGGCCGTTTTTTGCTTCTCCATCAGCGGGTCGGCTCCAACTACTGCTTCGCGGACTCCGCTTCCTTCACGAGCTTCTCCACCGCCTGGTCGAGCTGCTCGCCGCGGAGGTCCTTGAAGCGGATCACGCCCTTGGCGTCCAGCACGTAGGTCGTCGGCCAGGAGTGGACGTTCCATTGCTTGGCGATCGGGCCGTCGGTGCCGCCGTCGGACCACGAGGGCCAGGTCATGTGTTCCTTCTTGATCGTTTCCTTGAGGTGTTCCAACGGATCGCTGTTGATGCCCAGCAGGATGAACGGCTTGCCTTCCATCTTCTTGACGAGCGACCGCTCGTCCGGGTACATGGCCCGGCAGGGCCCTCACCAATCGCCCCAGAAGTCGAGCACCACCACCTTTCCGCGATGGTCGCTCAGCTTCAGCGGATTCCCGTTGGCGTCCTTTCCCTCGATCTGCGGCGCGGTCTTGCCGATGGCGAGATTTTCGACCTCGTACAGGTTCGCCTTGGCCTCGTCACCCAACGTGCTTTGAAAACCCTTCACGTCGGCGAACTCGCTGGCCACCTGCTGGTAGAGTTTCTTCGCCTCAGCCAGGTCCTGCGCGTTGCCGGTCTGGTCGGCCGAGTTTTTGAGCGACTGCGCGAGCCAGAACGTCGCCGACCCGCGGACGTCGCGGCTCGCGCTCTTGTCGGCCGCGAGGCGGATCAGCTTTTTGCCCGCCGGGGAACCGCTGTACATGAGGTTGGGGAACGCAGCCGCAAGGGCGGCATCGTCGAGGTGATCGCGCGACAGTTGATCGATCGCCTCGGCCTGGAGGGCAGTGCCTTCGGCGCTTCCGCTGCCTCGGGCGGTCAACTGAACCGCGAAGACGAGCGCGCTCACCGTCGCCGGGTCTTTCGGGTTCTGCTTGGCCAGCTCCACGGCCTTTTGGGCATACGGAAGCGGATCGGGCATCTTGGCCTGATAGATCTTCATCCGCTCCGCGTCCGGCTTGCCCTGGCTGGCGGTGTAGGCCGTGAACGCCTCGCTCTGCGCCTGGTTGTACCGGTATTGAAGCCCGGCCACCTTCGTGGCCATGGGCGGCCCGGCTTCGTTCGCGGCCGACGCGGGCGGCGTTGACGCCGGGCCAGCGTCCGCGGCTCGCGCGGCGCCCGCCGACAGCAGCAGGCATCCGGCCAGCAGCGCCGCCGAACGGCGGAGCCTCTTGCCCTGTGCGATTCGCATGGCACCTCCTGGTTGGGGGAAGACTTGGAACCGTGACAAATCCTACCAAACCAGACGGACCAAAATCCAAAAAGTTGCGGGTCAATCGTGCCCAGCCGGCACTTCGACGGGTTCCGGCCGATGCTCGGGCTCGGCCAGTTTTTGCTTCTCCATGAGGATCGCCACGAGCTGCGCCAACGCGGTGATCTTCTGGTCCTGCACGCTGACGATCGTCAGTAATTCGAACACGACCAGGAAGAGGAAGACGGATACGCAGATCAGCGCCAGCGTGTTGTATTGGATCCCGAGCTGTCGCGCCATCCATCCGACGCCGTCCGGCCAGAATGCCAGGCCGACGAACGGCAGGCCGATCAGCAGGAACAGCAGGGCGTAACGCTCCTTGAGCCTATACGTGCGCAGTCTTCGAACGGCCAGCAGCAGGAGCAGGCCACCGAACGTCAGCAGGAACAGGTTCTGGAACGGGTTCATTTGGGTCGGCGGCGGCGGACTTGGCGGCTCGGCCCCCGTCGCGGCCAGCAAGAGGAGGTACTGGAACGGGTTCATGCCACATCACCTTTCCGCTGGGCCAGGGATCGCGGACCAGATCGAGCAGCAGGCAGACGGTCACCTTCATGACGTAGAAGAGCCCGTCGAGCAGCCCGATGCTGCTGCGGCCGGTGCGGCGGTGCCGCATCCGAACGCCCAGTTCCCCGATCCGAAAGCGCGCCCGGCGGAGCAGCAGGATCACCTCGGGCTCCGGGTAATCCTCCGGATACCAGTGGGCGAACGCAAGGATCACCCGGCGGTTGGCGGCGCGAAACCCGCTGGTGCAGTCGGTCACGTCCATCCCGACGAGCTGCCGGATGATCGCCCGCAGCACCAGGCTGCCAAACTTGCGCACAACCGACTGCTTGTAATGCGTCGGCTCTAAAAACCGCGACCCGACGACCAGGTCCACGTCGCCCGCCGCGAGGCGCTCGACGAGCCGCCGCACTTCGGACGGGCGGTGCTGGCCGTCGCCGTCCACCTGCACGGCGATGTCGTACCCGTGCAGGGCGGCGTAGCGGTATCCGGTCTGCATCGCGCCGCCGATCCCGAGGTTGAACGGCAGGCTCACAACTGGAACGCCCTCCGGCACCTGCCGCACCGTGTCGTCGGTGGAGCCGTCGTCGATCACCAGTACGTCGAACGTGGGCAGCGCCCGGCGGAGACGATGGATCACCTTGCGGATCGACCCGGACTCATTGAAGACCGGCACGATTACAAGACATCGCTTGGACGACTCGACCGGCTGCAGGTTGTGGCGGTTTGGACGATGCATGAACGACCGGGAAATCTGCGATGCGGGAAGTGTACCGGATCAGACCGTTTTTTCGAATTCACGATCTCGTGTGGCACAGCCGCCCTCGGCTGTGGTCCGCCGGCAGGCGGACATCCGATTTCAACCTTCGGTTGAACACAGCCGAGGGCGGCTGTGCCACAACGAGCCCTCCCGCGGTGGCAACCGTTTGTCATTCAACAGCCCGCCCCAAACGCGATCGTAATCATACCCGACTCCCGGCAGCGCCCCGGGCAAATGGCGGTGCCGGTAAGCGAACTTCCCGCCCTGCCGGTTCACGCTGTTGAAGAACCGCGCGGAGATCAGGTTGTCGACCTTGCGCTTCACCAACCCATAGTGCTCCCAAACGCCTTCGATCTCCGCGGTGCCGATCGTCTCCAGTAGTTGCGACGTCTTGGCCTCGGAATGTTTGCGAAACGCGCCAAGGAAGCGGTTGGCCCGGACCATCTTGCCGTCCCGCATGAAGCGGACGAACAGGTCGTAGTCCATCGCGAAGCGGTAGCCGGGATCGATGTTGCCGCTCCGCTCGAAGAGGCGCCGGCGCCAGAAGCAGGTCTCCTGCGGGATCAGGTCCCAGCGGGTCATGTACCAGTCGCTGTGCCGCGGGAGGATCCAGTAGTAGATGACCTTGTTGTCCTCATCGACGGTACACCGGTGGCTGTAGACCGCATCGACCTCCGGGTGATCGGCGAAGAACTGCGCGACCCAGTGCAGCGCGCCGGGCGCGAGCATGTCGTCGCTGTTCAGGTAGGCCATGATGTCGCCCGTCGATCGGGCGAACCCGTTGTGGATCGCGTCGGCCTGCCCCTTGTCCCGCTCGCTCTGATAGTGGGCGAACCGCTCGCGGTACGGCTCGAGCACGGCCTGCGTGCCGTCGGTTGAGCCGCCGTCCATGACGATGTACTCCAGGTTCGGATACCGCTGCAACAACACGCTCCGCACCGTCCACCCAATGAACGGCGCCTGGTTGTAACTCGGCGTGACGATGGAAATCTTCGGCAGATGCATAAGACGGGTTCACCGCAGAGACGCCGAGAACGCAGAGGAGTACAGGAAGAAACTAGCCACAGATGAACACGAATGTACACAGATAAAATGCAAATCCGGGAGCCGAGATCTGGGTTTTATATTTCTTATCTGTGTGCATCTGTGCCCCATCTGTGGCTAATTCTTTCTTTGCTTTCTCTGTGTCCCCGGTCTGTGCGGTGAATCTTCTTCTCAGTTGTTCCGCAGCACCGCAACAATGTAATCGCCCCGCCCGCGCCAGTCCCAGAGCAGGCGGGACCAGCCGCAGAGGCGGGTGCCGTGCATCGCCATCATGTTGGGGAACAGCGCCGTGTGCGGGACGACCGCACCAAGTCCCAGGCGGTTGAGCTGCACGCTCATCGTCGTCCAGTACGGGTGCGTGCGGGTGCGGAGGCGATCGACCCGCATCCCGGCCAGCCGCGCCATCCGCCGCAGCGCCTTTCGGCTCAGCAGCGTGCGGTGGTAGGGCAGGTGCCAGTGGGCCCAGGTCGGGCCGAAGAACTCGACCTGTTTCGAATCGAGGTTTGGCACGCTCAGGACGATCGCGCCGCCGGGCGCGAGCAGCAGCTTCAGCCGGTTGAGCGCGATGAGCGGGTCGTCCAGGTGCTCGATCGTCTGGCCGAGGTAGATCACGTCGAACGCGACGCCCTCCGGCACGACGAGCGGCGCATCCTCGGCGGTCGCCTGCCAGACGTGGTGCCCCTTCGATCGGGCGACTTCGACCGCGTTCGCGTTCGCCTCCAGCCCGTGGAGCTTCCATTTCGTCCGCGATTTGAGCGTCTCCAGCAGCTCGCCCTCGAAGCAGCCGACGTCGAGGAACCGGGCGCTCGGGTCGTTGGGCGCGAACGTGCCGCGGACGGCGCGAAGAATCTCGGCGGCCGACTCGTCGCCGTAGGTGATCGTGTTGAACCACCACCAGGGCGTGGGGATCCGGCTCAGGTTCCGCTCGACGATGTTCCCGCCACGGTAGTTCCTGAACGGCGAGTGGCGGTTGGGGTCCGGCGGGATGACCGCCTTCGGCGGGTGCGAGTAGTGCCGCTCATATAGCCCGGTGAGCTGCGCCTGCGTCAGCGGCGGGTAGGCCATCGCCATGCCGGTCGATGATTCATAGTAAACGTAGTGGATGCGGGGATCCCCGAACCGCGTGTCGCGGGTGCTGAACAGCAGCCGGTCCGGCGCCCGGCCGGTCAGGGGCGAGACGGGCCTGTCGGCGATCAGCGGCGGGGCCTCGCCGGGCGGGTAGGGCTTGCCGCAGTAGTCGATCGGCCAGAAGAACCGCCGCCGGGCCAGCAGCCGCTCGACCGCGCTGCGGATGACATTGAACGCCCGCACCGCCCGCCACCGCAGCCGCGTCGGCAAACTCAGTTTCGCCTCGTACTGCCGGCGGTACGCTTCCCGCTCGGCGTCGTAGGCGGCCAGGTCCTCGCTGATCTGGCCCTTGCGGATGCGGAACGAGCTGACGTGCCCCGGGGCCCGGCGGAAACGCCACATCCGACGCATCCGAAGGAAAAGCTCCCAATCGCCCGCCCGCCGCATCCGCCGGTTCATCCCCCCGATCCGCTCGTAGGCGCGCCGGCGGAAGAAGACGCCGTCCTGGAACAGCGCGTGCCCGTCCAGCAGCTTGTACAGGTCCACCTCCGGCTGGGCGCGGTTCGGGAACCGCCAGCCGTCCATCGTCACCGTGTCCTCGTGGCAGATGACCATCGCGAAGCGGTGGTCGCGGAAGTATTCCCCGACGCGCTGCAACCCGCCCGGCTCGAGCACGTCATCGGCATTGAGGTAACCGAATACGTCGCCGGTCGCCGCGTCAAAACCCTTGGCGATCGCGTCGTACATCCCCTCGTCCGGCTCGCGGATGATCCCGTCGATCCGGTCGCGATATTCCCCGATGATCTTGGGCGTGTCGTCGGTCGAACCGCCGTCGACGACGATGTATTCCAGGTGCGGATAACCCTGCCCGAGGACCGACTCGATCGTGTGGCGGATCCACTCGGCGCCGTTCTTGACCGGCGTCACGATCGTGATCTTCGGCAGCGAGCGGTAGCCCAGCAGGGGAACATAGTAATTCTTCCCGGCGATCCACTTGG
>DASXMX010000082.1:0-1886 GCA_036495445.1 Tepidisphaeraceae bacterium | reverse complement strand
CCTTCCCAGCCCTCCCCCGGAGTACCGGGGGAGGGAGCAAGAGTCGCCGAACCTGTCACGGGTCCCATGACCGCCGAACTCGAACAAAAGCTCTCCGACTTGCGCGCCGTCATTCGCGGCTGCGGCTCAGCCCTCGTCGCCTACTCCGGCGGCGTCGATAGCGCGCTGGTGATGCTCGCCGCCCGCCAGGAACTGGGTGACCGGGCGCTGGCCTGTATCGGCCTTTCACCCAGCTATCCCCGCCGCGAAATGCGCGACGCGGTCGGCTTGGCCGAGTCGCTTGGAGTGCCGTACCGGATCGTGAACACGCGCGAGTACGCCGACGCCAACTACGCCGCCAACCCTGCGAACCGATGCTACTATTGCAAGTCGGAGCTTTACAATCATCTTCGCGCGATCGCGGCCGAGGAAGGCTGGGGCGCGATCCTCGACGGCAACCACCTCGATGACATTGGCGACCACGTTAATGGCATGGCCGCCGCCCGCGAACGCGGCGTCCGCTCGCCGCTCATCGAAGCCTCGATCACCAAATCCGACGTCCGCGCCCTCGCTCGCGAACTGGGCCTGCCCGTCTGGGACAAGCCGGCGATGGCGTGCCTCTCCTCCCGCGTCCCCACCGGCACGCCGATCACGCCGGCGCTGCTTCAGCAGATCGAATCCGCCGAGGACGTGCTGGCCGAACTGGGCTTCCGCCAGTTCCGTGTCCGTCATCACGGTGATGTGGCACGCATCGAACTGCCAGCCGCGGAGCTTACCCGCGCGGTCGAACACGCCGCCGAAATCGTCGACCGCGTTCGAGGCGCCGGGTATCGATTCGTCACCCTCGACCTCGCCGGCTTTCGCCGCGAAGACGCGGCATCCTCCCGGGGCGATTCCCCCGTCAGCCTCTCGATCGCCGGTCAACCGGTCGGCTCGACGAGCCGCCAGCCAATCAACGGCCTGTCCTGAGCTTCCGACATCGGCGGATCAGGGCGTTGGTCGAGCTGTCGTGCCGGAGTTGCGGTTCCTCACCGCCCTCCAATTCGGGAATGATTCGCTGCGCCAGCACCTTGCCGAGCTCGACGCCCCATTGGTCAAAGGAGTTGATGTCCCAGATCACGCCCTGCGTGAAGACGATGTGCTCGTAAAGCGCGACGAGCTTGCCCAGCGTTTCGGGCGTGAGCCGTTGCGCGAGGATCGTGTTCGAGGGGCGATTCCCTTCGAAGACCCGGTGGGGGACGACCGCCGCGGGCGTGCCTTCCGCCTCGACCTCCTGCCTCGTCTTGCCGAACGCCAGCGCCTCGCCCTGGGCGAAGACGTTGGCCAGCAGCACGTCGTGGTGCCGGCCGATCGGATTGAGCGACTCGACGAACGCGATGAAGTCGCAGGGGATCAGCCGCGTGCCCTGGTGAATGAGCTGGTAAAACGAGTGCTGCCCGTTGGTGCCCGGCTCGCCCCAGTAGATCGGGCCGGTGTCGTACGTTACCCGCTGGCCGCCGAGCGTCACCTGCTTCCCGTTGCTCTCCATCGTCAATTGCTGCAGGTAGGCGGGAAACCGCTTGAGGTATTGCTCGTAAGGCAACACCGCGACCGTGGCGGCGCCCAGGAAATCGTTGTTCCAGATTCCCAGCAGCCCCATGAGCACCGGCAGGTTGCGCTCGAACGGGGCCGTGCGGAAGTGCTCGTCCATCTGGTGGAAGCCGTCCAGCATCGCCCGGAAATGGGCCGGGCCGATCGCGAGCATCGTCGAGAGGCCGATTGCCGAGTCCATCGAGTAGCGGCCGCCCACCCAGTCCCAGAAGCCGAACATGTTGGCGGTGTCGATGCCGAAGCGGCTCACCTCGCCCGCGTTGGTGCTCACCGCCACGAAGTGCTTCGGGACCGCGCTCTCGCCCAGCTGTGCGGTG
>DASXMX010000081.1:0-5260 GCA_036495445.1 Tepidisphaeraceae bacterium | reverse complement strand
GTGAGGGCCGATCCAATGAGGGCCGCGCCGCCGGTGAGAAACTGCCTTCGATTCATGTGACCTCCCGGGCGACGCCAATCGCTGGTTCCTCCGACCCGACCGGCGTTACTCGGCATTTTGCCCTCCGAGATCAGGTTTTTCGATACCCACCCGAACGAGCCTCGCGTTTGCGCCGAACTATTGTCTAGATGGGGGAAGAAAGCAGGTGTGGGCTGATGCAGTACGTGTTGTATGTCCAGATTGATGGGCAATGGGTGGAGACGGATCGCTTCCACGCCGAGGACAACGTGGACGCGTTCAAGCAATCCGTGCAACGGCTCGATCCCGAATACCATGGTTGCCCGATCGCCTTCGCACGGGTCGAATCCGCCCGCATTGACATGCCAGTGCATCCCTCGACAGAATCCGTCTTGTGAATGGGCCTTCCGAACGGCAACTTACCTTCGCCCCGCACGGTCACGTGCTGACGAACGTCGGCGTCTGGTCGCCGGATTCGAAGTGGATCGTGTACGACGTTCGATCCGACGCCGAGGGGGCCATGTTTGGCGGGGACCGGATCGAGGCCGTTCAGGTGAAGACGGGCGGAGTGCGGGTGCTGTATCGGGCAAAGAACGGCGCCCGTTGCGGCGTCGTGACGCATCATCCGGTCGAACCGAAGGTCGTCTTCATCCTCGGGCCGGAGCACCCGACGCCGGAGTATTCGTACGGCCCGGCCCGGCGGGAGGGGGTGATCGTCGACACGCGACGCTCCGGCATCGCGACGAACCTCGACGCCCGCGACCTCACGCCGCCTTACACCCGCGGCGCCCTCCGCGGCGGCACCCACGTCCACGTCTTCACCCCCGACGGGCAGTGGGTCAGCTTCACATACGACGACGACGTGTTGTCGCGCTTCATCTCTTCCTCGCCCGACCACGACATCAATCAACGAAACATCGGCGTCGCGGTGCCGGATGCTGGCCCGGTCTGCGTCGGCCGCGGTCACCCGCGCAACCATGACGGCGACTATTTCTCCGTCCTCGTCACCCGCACGACGAGTGTCCCGCGCCGCGGTTCCGACGACATTACCCGCGCGTTCGAAGAGGCCTGGATCGGCACGAACGGTTACCGGTGTCCCGATGGCTCCCGCCAGCGTCGGGCAATCGCGTTCCAGGGCATTGTCGTCACGCCCGAGGGCCGTGAGATCTCAGAAGTCTTCCTCGTGGACCTTCCCGACGACCTGACGGTTCCTGGCGACGGCCCGCTTGAAGGAACGCCCACCCGCCGCCCGTTCCCACCCCGCGGCGTCGTCCAGCGGCGTCTCACGTTCACCGCCGATCGCCCGTTCCCCGGCATCCAGGGTCCGCGCCACTGGCTCCACAGCGCCCCCGACGGCTCGCGCATTGCCTTTCTGATGAAGGATGACACCGGCATCGTCCAGCTCTGGACCGTCCCCCCGACCGGCGGCCAGCCCACGCAGGTGACGCGCAACGCCTGGCCGATCGCCTCCGCCTTCACCTGGAGCCCCGACGGCCGCTGTATCGCCCACGTGATGGACGCCAGCGTCTGCGTCACGGACGTGGCCACCGGCACGACGCGCCGCCTCACAGCGCCTTCAGACCCGCCGCCGCGGCCGGAGGCGTGCGTGTTCTCACCCGACGGCCGGTCGATCGCGTTTGTCCGCCTGACGAAGGAAAGTGAAAGAGAATGGAACCAGGTCTTCGTCATGTCGCTTCCGAACGACATGTGATGCGGCACTGAAAACAGGGGGGCAAATATGAGTCACGGTCATGCGGTCGGCTGCAGTGCCTCGAGGGGCGTCGCGTCCTCTGCCGGATCGAAGATCTCCCGGCCGTCCCGCGGCGGGGGCGCAAGGGGCGCGTGGCAGTGGGCGCAGAGACGGCGTCCGGCGGGGCGTATTCGGCCGCAGGCGGCGCAGCGCTCGACGGCGGGCCAGTCGTTCAGGCCGAGCATCACCACGACGCCGGCGGGGCCCAGCAGCAGGTTCGCTGCCGACCAGCCGAGGGTCTTCGGCATGCCCAGCGCGCAGCGTCCGCCGATCAGCAACGTGAGCGCGGCGCACAGGATCGCCGAACCCCACATGAATGCCTCGAACCATCGCGCAAATTCTCCCGTGCGCACGTCGAGCACGTCGTCGAGGATCCACGACGGGCAGAAGGGTCGGGCGGCGACGGGGAGGATTGCGCCGAAAACCATCGTCTCGATCCGCTTAGGGCTGTGGGGGTCAGTCAGGGCTGGCAGGTCGGTCCGCCGCGCCGCCACGCCCTGGGGCGAGTACTCCACCACGTCCTGGAACGACGGCTTGACGCCGGGGTTCGAATACGTCTGGACGATCAGGTGATGGTTCGACGGCAGCAGCGCCGCGGCGAAGTTGTGCGTGGCGGGATCGTGTTCCCACGGGACGGAGAAGCGAAGTTGCCCGTCGGTGCCGATCAGGTGCATGCCGCCGCGTGTCGCCACCAGGATGTCGGGGTTGCGCGGCTCGCCCACCTCGGCGGCCGAGAAGATCGGGTCGCCCGCTGCCGCGGTGTAGACGGGCCGCACGCGGCGCTGGTCCAGTTCGATCCAGTAGACGACCGAGTCGAACGTCATTACGTGCGAGTTGCCCTGCATGAACAGGTTCAGCGGGGTTCCCTCGAACCGCCGGGTCGGCGGGGTTTGGCCCCGCGCGAACCCGCCGGGGCCCACGGTCCCGATCCGCGTATGCGTCACCGGATCGAAAAGATCGATCACGCCGGCGGGGACGTCATAGACCGGCCAAAACCGCAGCCGCACGCCCGGCGGGGCGACGGCCTTGAGCGGGACCACGCCCGGTGTGGGGTACCGGTATCCCCGGTTGGTGTACAGGACGCTCAGCGGCCACCGGATCGCGCGGGGGTCGACCAGGCGGGCGCCGAACTTGATGAACAGGCTTCGGTTGGCGGGGTCATCGAGGTCGAGCCCTTCGTATTGCGGCAGCGGACGGCCCGCGGGGTCGGCGTACGACCAGCCGCGGTCGCCGTGTTCGATCGTCTGCGTGACGCGCACGGCGGTGCCGTCGCGGGCCACCTGGTAATACTGCCATCGCCCGCCGCCGGGCACGAAGGCCTGGCTCAGCCCGAACAGCCCGAAGGCGACGCCGATCGCGCCGGGATAGATCATGGCGCCAAGCGCGGCGCGCGGGGCGAGTGCGGCGTCCGGCTCTCCGTTGCGGGCGAAGACGCCCCACGCGGCCGTCGCGCCGATCGCCTGCACGATGAGGATGAGCAGCGCCGCCTGCCAGAACAGCGGAACGAACATGAAGAGGGTCGCGCTAGTGGCGAGCGCCAGCCCGAGCGGGAGCAGGCGGGTTCCAAACCAACGCGCCCGTCGCTGCGCAATCACGATTCCCGTGAAGTAATAGCACCCCGCGGCGAGAACGTCGGCCAGCATCGGCAACACCATACGACCCTGAAAGGGCACCGGCAGGTGCCCCGGTTGCGCCGCCCAGATCGACGCGATCAGGCAAGGCAGGGCCAGCGCCACATAGAGCAGCAGCAGTCCCGCGGCGCACTTGGCCGCGAAGATCCCGCCCCGGCGGACGGGGCGGTGGACGACGAATCCCCAATTGTCGGGCTTGGTCTCGAACAGCGACTGCACGACGCCCATCAGCAGCCCGGCGATCGGCGCCAGCAGCGTCGTGTACCGCTGGGCCAACTCAAACATCACCATCGGCCCTGCGTCGCGGAGCTCGTGGATGACGAATACGAGCAATCCGGCGAAGATCATCGCCGCCCACTTCAGGTTTTCGCGCAGCTCGCGGAGGAACACGCCGATCATGACACACCTCCGGCCACCGGGGCGGCGGGTTGGGGCGCTTCGGGCGGGCGGGCGCTTTCGAGCGAGCCGCCGAGGTAGCTGACGAACGCGTCTTCGAGGCTGATCGGGACTTCGTCGATGCTCGCCGCGCCCAGGCCCTCCATCGCGGCGCGGGTCTCCCGCGTGACGTTGACCAGCGTGAGTCGAAGCTCGCGGCCGCGGGGGACGCACTGAATGACGCCGCGGATCGGCGGCATCACCGCCGGGGGCGGGCCATCGAACCGCAGGACGAACTGCTGCACGCAGCTCCGGAACGTCTCCAGCGCGCACTGCGCCCGCAGCACGCTGTAATCGAGCACGGCGATGTGGTCCGCCATCCGCTCGATGTCGGCCAGCAGGTGGGAGGAGAAGATGATCGTGCGGTCGGCGTGGCGGGTGGCGTAGACCATCGACTCGAGCAGCGACCGCCGGGCCACGGGGTCCAGCCCGATCGCCGGGTCATCCAGGATCAGCAGGTCCGGCTCGGGGGCGAGCGTCATCGCCAGGCACAGCCCGGCGCGCTCGCCACGCGACATGTTGCGGGCGCGGGTCTTGGGGTCGACGCGGAAGAACTCCAGCACCGACCGGAACAACTCGTCGTTCCACCGCGGGTAGAACCGCGACTGGTACGCCCGCGCGTCCTTCACGCGCATCCAACCGTGAACCGGGTGACCTTCCGCCAGGTACCCGATCCGCGCCCGGGCCGCCGGAGGAAGATCCTGGCTGTCGTGCCCGAGGACGGTGCTTTCGCCCCAAGTGGGCGGCAGCAGCCCAAGGATCATCCGCAGCGTCGTCGTCTTCCCCGACCCGTTGCGGCCGAGGAAGCCGAAGATCGAGCCCCGCGGCACGGTCAGGTTCAGGTCATAGACCACGCGCTTGCCGCCGAAGCAGCGCGTGAGGTGACGGGTTTGGATCGCGTAATCGCTCATGGCGGTGTGGCTCCTCTCTGGACGGGGCCGGTGAAGGCGCGGATCTTCCGCTCCAGCGCGTCGTGCAACTCGTCGGGCGTGAACCCCAGCTTGATTCCCTCGTTGACGAACGCCTCGAGGCTGGCTTCGAGGCGGCGGAGACGCTCGGCCTTGGTGTAGACCGCCCGTCTTCGCGCCACGAACACCCCTTTGCCCTTTTGCGCCTCCAGCACGCCGTCGCGAATGAGGTCCGCGTAGGTGCGGGCGACGGTGTTGGGGTTGACGACCAGTTGCTCGGCCAGCACCCGGACGCTTGGGACCTGCTCGCCTTCGGTCAGCTTCCCGTTCGTGATCGCCCGGCAGATCTGGTCGGCGATCTGCCGGTAAATCGGCACGGCGCTCCCGGTGGCGATCGAAAGTTCCAATGGCATAGGGCGACTTAACTGTACTAGATCAAATAGTACAGTAGGTGCAGTGAGCTGTCAACAAGAATCTGCGGGAGAGCAAAAACGGCAGGGCGGACACGAATGTCCGCC
>DASXMX010000080.1:0-9835 GCA_036495445.1 Tepidisphaeraceae bacterium | reverse complement strand
GCCCGCTTGTCCGCACGCCCGCCGCCGCCGTCCCGCGGGCGCGGAATCTTCCGTAACCCTTATCGACTGGGGCGGGAAGTTACCGCATTTTATCGCGGCACAAAAGCGATCCGCCTTGCAGCCGCTTGTCGCGCCAGCTTTCGATCGATTACAATGCGCGCCGACGATTCAACTCCCCAGCAACGGTTCGTGCGATGAGCGACTGGAACGATGCCGAGCGACGGGTCGAAAAGGCGCAGGAGCTGTTCGAGCAGCGCCGGTGGGTCGAGGCGCTGGAGGAACTCCGGGCCGCGACGTCCATCAATCCCTACAACGGCGGATGGTTCTTCAACATCGGCCTGACCCTCGACGAAATGGGCCGGTACGACGAGGCGATCGACGCCTACCGCAAAGCGCTCGACATCGATGACAACGACCTGCAGGCCCTCACCCACCTAGGACTGGACTTGCACCGTATCGGCAACTTCGAGGAGGCGCTTCGGACGTTCGAGCGCACCGAGGCGGTCGATCCCAGCTACGAGCCGAGCTACTGCCACCGCATCCTCACCTATGGCGAACTGGGCCAGCACGAGCGGGCCGAGGAGATGTTCTACCTCGCCCGCCTGTACAAGGAGCACTGCCCGAGCTGCTATTACAACATGGGATGCAGCCTGGCCGACCGCGGGCTGTACGACAAGGCGATCTACTGCTGGCAGAAGACGCTGGACCTGGACGACTCGCACCCGGAGGTGCAGATCCGCATCGCCGAGGCGCTGTGGGGCAAGGGGGAACTGGAATCGGCCCGGCAGCATTACCTGACCGGCCTGCGGCAGGATCCCGGGAACACCAGCACGTTGCTCGATCTTGGCGAACTGCTGGCCGAGATGGGGCGGGACGAGGAGGCGGGGGAGAAGTTCCGTCGGGCGATCGAGCTCGCCCCGGAAGAGCCGGCCGGGTATTTCTGCCACGCCCAATGGCTCGCCCGGCACGGCCGCGAGCCGGAGGCGGTCGCCGCGTTCACGAAGGTCTTGCAACTCGATCCGACGTATCCCGGCGCACACCTGCGGCTGGGCGAGTTGTACTTCCGCCGCCGCGAACTGGCGCCCGCCCGCAAGCACCTGCGGGCCGAACTGCTGCTGCGTCCGCACGAGCCGCGGGTGCTGATGGACTTATCCAACTTGCTGCTGGACACGGGGCAGAACCGCGCCGCCGTCGCCTGCCTCAAGCGGCTGACACAGATGGATCCCAAGAGCATCGGCGCCTGGCAGAATCTGGCGGTTGCCCAGTTCATGGTGGGGCGGTACCAGGACGGGATCGCCTCCTGCCGCGAGGCGCTTCGCCTCAACCCGCGGAACGCGACCGCCGCGTACAACCTGTCCCTCGCTTACGAGCACCTGCGCCGGTTCAACGAGGCAATGAAGTGGGTGCGAGCCGGCCTCGAAATCGATCCCCGCGACGCCTCGCTCCAGCGGCTGGAACTGCGGATCCGCGTCCTCAAGTGGTACCACCGCGCGGTCCGGTTCGGCCGATCGATGCTGGGGATGCGGCGACGGTAGGGGCACACCCGTCAATCACTTGAAGTACTGAATGCTGATCGTGAGGCTTGCCCCCTCGGGCGGGAGGGTGAATCGCGCCTCGTCGAAGGTTGCCGCGCGCAGGGCGGGCTTGGGGTTGTTCGTCACGCCGTAGCCTTCGAGGGGGATGCCCAGCAGATCCTTGTCCATCTGGCCGTTCTTGTTCTCATCGTGCAGGACCGATGCGCCGTACTGCCCGGGCGGCAGCATCACGGTGAAGACCACCTTTTCCGCGTCGGCGGGCTTGATCTGCCAGTCCACCGACTTGCTGCTGACGGTGGGAAACCCGTCGGCCGATTTGAAGACGCCGAAGATCAGTTGGCCCTTGTGGTTCCGCAGGCCGCCAACGGTGATTGTGAGCTTCGCCGTCTGTGGGGCCGGGCCGGCACCGAGGGCGGAGACGATGATCACCGAAAGAGCGACTGCGATGGGCAACCGGCGGCACATGGCCGGGATTATAGGCGCCCGGTGATCGGGATCCTCCGTGCGTGCAATTTGTGCGGGCGCTCGGGCGTCCGATAAACGTCTGTCGCGTTACGAACCCGCCATTTTCGTCGCGCCATGACCGCAGTCGCCCCCGTGGTTTGCCGATGAAATGAACGGATCGTAGATGAAACGCAGGGGTTTCCGGCTGGACGGATAGTCTGGCCGGTTACGGAGGAAAAAGCTATGAAACTCGGCATCCGACAATCATCGGCCCGGGGTTTCACGCTGATCGAAATCCTGATCGTCGTGATTATCCTGGGCATCCTGGCGGCGATCGTCATCCCTCAGTTCGCCAGCGCGACGACGAACACCAAGACGGCCAGCCTGCAGACGGCGGCCCAGACGCTCCGCGGGGCGGTGCAGCTCTACTACTACCAGCATAACGACAAGCTGCCCCCGGCAGACCAGTTCTGGACGTTGATGACGACGCAGACGGACGCGAACGGCAACCCGTACGTCGCCGGGACTTCGGCCACCGGCCCGTTCGGCCCGTACATGCAGACGATCGCGCCCAACGCACTGAACGGGGCGACCACGGTCGTCGATGCCGCCATCGCGCCCGGGGCGACCGTCAGCTCGTCGTGCGGGTATGAGTACGATTACAACAGCGGGGCCGGCAACGGCGTCGTCCGCGGCACGGCCGCCGACGGGGTGACCGTCATCCCCTAACGAAGTTGCGTTCCGCGTGCGGCCGGCGGGCATGCCAGCCGCTGGAATCCTCGCAGCCCATCCACCCGCCCGACCCGGGCCTCGTCCCGGAGTCGGGCGGGTTGCGTTATGGCCAGCGCCGTGCCGGTCGCGAGCCGCCAGCCGGCGCGATTGACACCCACCCCCGAATCCGGTTTCATTTCGGCATCGATCCCGAGTGTGAATCCGTAGAGACACGCGCGAAGGAGAAGGAATCATGGCTCGTCCCGTCACGCTGTTCACCGGCCAGTGGGCCGACCTCCCGTTTGAGACCGTGTGCGCCAAGGCGAAGCAGTTCGGCTACGACGGCATCGAGCTGCCGTGCTGGGGCGACCACTTCGACGTCGAAAAGGCGCTGAAGGACAAGGGATACGTCAAGAACCGCTGGGACATCCTCCGCAGCCACGGGCTCAAGGCGTTCGCGATCTCCAATCACCTGGTGGGCCAGGCGATCTGCGACATCATCGACGAGCGGCACAAGTCGATCCTGCCGCCGGAGGTGTGGGGCGACGGCAGCCCCGAGGGCATCAAGCAGCGGGCCGCCCAGCGGCTGATCGACACGGCCAAGGCCGCCCGGGCCTTCGTCGATGCAGCCCCGCAGCCGACCGGGTTCAACGCCGTCGTCAACGGGTTCACCGGGTCGAGCATCTGGCACTCGATCTACGCCTTCCCGCCCACCGACCAGAAGTACTGGCAGCGCGGGTTCGACGATTTCGCCAAACGGTTCACGCCGATCCTCAACGAGTTCGACAAGGTGAACGTGAACTTCGGCTTGGAGGTCCACCCGACCGAGATCGCGTTCGACATCGCCAGCGCCCAGCGCGCGATCGACGCGCTGAAGGGGCACAGGCGGTTCGGCTTCAACTATGACCCGTCGCACCTCGGCTACCAGCACGTGGACTACGTCAAGTTCATCCGCACGTTCGGCGACCGGATCTTCCACGTCCACATCAAGGACGCCTGGTGGGGCCATGGGGACGGGACGGTGGGCGTGTTCGGCGGGCACACGACGTTCGCCGACCCGCGCCGCTACTGGGATTTCCGCAGCCCCGGCCACGGGGACGTGAAATTCGAGGACATCATCGTCGCGCTCAACGACGTCGGCTACCAGGGGCCGCTGTCGGTCGAGTGGGAGGACAGCCGGATGGACCGCGAGCACGGCGCCGCCGAGGCCGCCGCGTTCGTCAAGCGGATCGACTTCAAGCCGTCGTCGATTGCGTTCGACGCGCAGTTCGACCGCTAAGAATGCCCGGGCTCACCGCAGAGACGCGGAGAACGCCGACGGATACGATTCAGGTGATGTAGGCCGCCATGGCCACGCTTGCGTGGCCATGGCGCGTTTTTGATTCCCTGTGACACACGGGTTTCCATCCCGTGCGCGCGACGCGATGACTCAATGGATCTGCAGCCGCCGAATCCCGACTCGGGAGAATCGTCAGCACGGGTTGAAAACCCGTGTCACAGGGCGGCGTTCGTCGACCTGGATGTTCCGAGTCTTGCGGCTGCTTTGAAGCGCGGCGGGTTCAATCCGTCTCATGCGGGTTCGCTGATGCGCGCGTTTTATGCCGGGGCGGGCGAGATCGACTTTTCGCAATCGAAGGTCGGCCCGCGCATCGAGGCATGGATCCGGCGGGAGATCCCGTTCCGTCGGTCAACGGTGCGAACTCGGGTCCAAAGCGCCGACGGCACAACCAAATTCCTGGTCGCCTTTCCCGACGGCGGGGCGGTCGAAACCGTCCTGATGCCCGGCTACCGCCCCGATCGGGCTGCGGGATGCGTCTCGTCGCAGATCGGGTGCGCCATGGGCTGCGACTTCTGCGCCAGCACGAAACGCGGTCTCGAGCGCAATCTCGACGCGGGCGAGATCGTTGAGCAGTTCCTGCGTTTGCAAGCCCATGCCGCCGGCATGGGGCGGCGCATCACGTCGCTGGTCTTCATGGGCATGGGCGAGCCCATGCACAACCTCGACAACGTGATCGGCGCGATCCGGCGGATCGCGGACTCCGCGATGGGCGCGCTGGGGTGGAGGCAGATCACGGTGTCGACCGTGGGCGTCGTCCCCGGGATCGACCGCCTTGCCGACGCAGACCTGAACGTCCATCTCGCCTTATCGCTCCACGCGCCCGACGACGAGACCCGTGCACGCATCGTCCCCGCGAACCGGCGATATACCGTTGCGGAAATCATGTCCGCGACGCGCCGATTTGCGGACCGCACGGGCCGGATCCCCACGATCGAGTATTGCCTGCTCGCGGGCGTCAACGATTCCGATGAGCACGCCCGCCGGCTCGCGAGCCTGATGGACGGCTTCCGCGCCCACGTGAACCTGATCCCCTACAACTGGGTCGGCGCCGGCCTCAGCGGCGTCGTCTACCGTCGTCCCGCAGACGCCCAGGTCGAGCGGTTCCTCCACCTGCTCCGCTCGGCGGGCGTTGTGGCCCACCGTCGCGATACCCGCGGCGACGACGTCAACGCTGCCTGCGGCCAGCTCCGCGAAACCGAATTTGCGGGCTGACAATCCCGTCACCTGTCGCAATCATCCATTTCTTTCGGCATTCGGCATTCCCCATGGGCTGGTGGATCTTCGACATCTTCGCGATCGTCGCCTTCGTCGTCCTGTTGTTCCTTCTCTTTCTGATCCTCTTCGAGCCCGGGCTCCGTTATGCGATCTGTCCGAGGCCGGTGCCGCTGGATTGCGACGAGTTCCTGCAGTTGCTGGGCGCGCTATGCGATGCGCAAGTCCACGGCCGCACGCACGTCAAGGTGCTCAAGAACGGCGACACGTTCTACCCCGACCAGCTCGCCGCCATCGCGTCGGCCAAGGAGAGCATTCACCTGGAGGCCTACATCTTCGAGAAAGGGAAGATCGCGCAGCAGATCGTCGACGCCCTGGCCGAGCGGGCGCGGGCCGGCGTGCGGATAAAGGTGGTGGTGGACGCGGTCGGCAGCTTCACGACGCCCGATGCATTCTTCCAGCCGATCCGCGACGCCCGCGGGCGGGTCGAGTGGTATCAGCCGCTGAGGTGGTACACGTTCAAACGGTGGAACAACCGCACCCACCGCAAGCTGATCATCATCGATGGCCGCATCGCCTTCTGCGGCGGGGCCGACATCGGCGACGAGTGGCTCTGCGGCGTCGACGGACAACCCCGCTGGCGCGACACGGTCTTCCGCCTCAACGGGGACCTGGTCACCGGACTGCAGTCCACCTTCGCCGAGAACTGGCTCGAATCCTCCGGCGAGATCCTTGCGGATGCTGATTACTTCCCCCGCACCCGGGAAAACGATGCCCCGGAGGGCGATCACACGGCCGGCATGGTCGTCAACAGCACGCCCTCCGCCGCCCGCGGCACCCGCGCGCACATCCTTTACCAGACACTGCTGGCCTACGCGCAAAAGTCGATCCACATCACCACGCCTTACTTCCTGCCCGACCGCAGCACGCTGGCGGAAATCGTGAAAGCGGCCAAGCAGCGGGGCGTTCGCGTCGTCGTCCTGACGCCCGGCCGGCACACCGACCACCTGCTCACCCGCGCCTCCTCCCGCCGCCGCTACGGCGACCTGCTCAAGGCCGGCGTCGAGGTCTACGAGTACCGGCCCGCCATGATCCACGCCAAGACGATGGTGATCGACGGCCTCTGGAGCGTCGTCGGCAGCACCAACTTCGACAACCGTTCCTTCGGCCTCAATGACGAGGTGAACGTCGCCCTCCGCAACGGCGATCTGGCCGCGCGCCTCGACGCCGACCTGCGGGAAGACCTGGAACAAAGCAATCGGATCACCTACGAACGCTGGCTCCATCGCCCGATGAAGGAACGCGTCATAGAATGGATGTTCCGGATGTTCGACCGGCAGTTTTGATTCGCGCATGTGGCACGGGCGGGGCGCCCGTGCCACATGGGAATTATGGAACAGATCGTCCAACACTGGCTGTTGCGATTCGGATTAGACGATTTCCTTCACGGCCACGTGGTGGGCGTCGTGATGGTGTTGCCCGACCATGTGCGGGACGACCTGCTGTCGGACGGGAGCTTCCGGATCTGCGACTACGAGCCGGGCCGAGGGATCGTGCACGTTCCGGTGGGCCTGCCGGCCAGGGGGATGGCCAGCCGCAGCGTCGTCCTGAAGCGGACGTTGCGCAAGCGTCCCGCGGCCTTCGTCCGCTACGTGATCGCCCACGAACTGGCTCACGCCCACCTCCGCAACGGCGGCCGCTGGCCCGGCGACGACCCCGAACACGCCGCCGACGCCCTCGCGGCCGAGTGGGGTTTTCCGCGACCGCTCTGATTCGACCCCGCCTCGTGGGTGGCATGGGCATGTACTCATGCCCGTGTCTTCCTGATCCTCCGGGTGGCACGGACAAGTACTCTTGTCCGTGGTGGCTCGAACGAAGACCACGGACATGAGTACATGCCCGTGCCACCCGGAGACGGAGCACGATTCGTCAACATCAGCAGCAGGGGCATGAGTACATGCCCATGCCACCCGGCAAACAACGCCCCGTTCAGAAAGTCCACATGCGATTGCCTTTGTCGGCTATCGCAAGTGAACGACTTCCCCTTTGATCCGCGACAAGCTTTGGTACGCTATCCCCGTCCCTCTTCAGCAGGGCGGGCCATGAACGGACCTCGGATCCTCGTCGCGTCGATCTGCCTGACGATGTTCCTCCCTCTCGCGCGGGTGTACGCGGGCGCGCCTGCGGCGACACTCGAAATCCAGGGGGATCCCGTGCAACCCGCCAACGCGCCGGTCCTGCTGGAACTCGCCGTCCGCAACACCGGCCCGGCACCCATCAGCTACTGGTGCGCCGGCCCCGGCGATTACCCGGATGCGACGGACTTCATCGCCACCATCAGCCGGACCGATCGGCCCGGCATTCCCGGCCGAAGTCCGCTCTCCAACGGCCAGCAACCGGACGGGCTGGGCCGCGCAGTCCAGATCGCGCCCGGGCGGACGCTTCGCTTCCCGGCCGCGGTGCGGCCGCTGCTCCCGCCGGGCGAGTACGACATCGCCGTCGCGTGCGACCGCGCCGGGCGGATGCAAGATGGGGTGGTCAAAGTCGTCACCTGGCCCGCGATGCAATCGGCCAGGGCATTTCATTTATCAGTCCGTGAGGATCCGCAACTGCTTGCCGCCCGGGACGCAAGCATCGTGGCGAAGGTGCGCGACCATGACCCCTTCGCCCGCCACGTCTCCAGCACGTGGCCCCGGCGGCCGGTGCGGGAGGCGCTGATCAAGGACCTGACCGGCGACGACGTCGTCGCCGCCGGCCGCGCCGCCGAGGGGCTGTGGGGCGATGGCCTGCCGCCCGGCATCGACTTGCCCCTGATCGCCCGGGTCATCCTGAAGCACTTGGATCCCCCGAAGGACGGCACCTGCGACATCGGGCTGATGACGAAGCTCATCAGGGCAGGGGATCCCATGGGCGTGGGAGCCGCGCCGGTGCGGGACGCCGTGGCGAAGCTCGCCACCGCCCGAATCGATGGGCCGGTCCACGAACGGGCGATGGCCGCACTGGATTTGTTCAACAGGACGCCCCCATCGCTGACCGTGCGGCCTGCCGGCGACTCAATGCGCGAGGGCGGGTCCGATTTCCTGGCGGCATTGATCGGGTTGTCTCGCAGCGCCGATCCCGGCGAGCGGAAGATCGCCTATCGCCGGTTGGCGGATTTTCCCGGCGAACCGGCCGCGATCGGGGCGGTCCGCGGCGGCTTGCTGGACGATGACGCCGACTGCCGCAAGCAAGCGCAGGCGACGCTGGCGCTCATCGAACGGCCGTCAACCACGCAGCCCGGTGCGGGGCCGTAGGAGCGAACGTTCTTTCAACTGCGTTCGCGATCATTGTCCGGCCGCCATCTTGGCAAATTTCCATCCTCGATCCGTGCGGGAGAATTGCAGTGTGTCGGTCGCGTCGCGGCGACCGAGGTGAGCGTCGATCTGCACCTGCCGCGCGTCCGGGCCAGATTCGCTGACCCGCATCGAGACAGACGCACCCAGATGACGGAGGCTCGCGGGAACCTCGAGCTCCCAGTGATCGGGCGCGGGACGATCGGCGTCCCAGGAACCCGCGCGAGCCACCGCATCCTGTGCCCCGGCCAGCAGCAATTGCCGCAGTTGCGCGTCCTCGTAGGCGGCGCGGGTCCGCTTCATCTCGTACCCCATTTGGCGCGTGACGAGCGCGACCGCCACGGCGATGAGGCCAAGGAGCAGGATGCCGACGATGATCGTGAACCCGCGCGGCGGGCGATTGCGGTTAGTCGTCATCGCGACCTCCCGGCCAGCAACATCGGCTGGCTTGTCAGGACCATTTCGCCGCCGGCCTCCTGCGGGCTTGGCTTCACGCGGACGACGAGCGTCGGCCCGCGGGCCGAGAAGGTCAGGTCGCCGAGCCCTTCCCAGCGCCGATGATCTGCCGGGTCGGCGGCGGCAACACGGGCCAGGCCGGCTGGATCGATGGCGTCCCATTCGACGCGCCCTTCGGGTGTTTGCAGGATGGCCGTTCGCGGGTTGGGCAATTCCATCGAAGTTGCCGACCAGACGTCGCGCCGGAACTGGCCGATCGCCTGGTCGAACCGTCCCTGCGCCTGCTGGGCGGCGGCGGATTCCCGCCACGTCCTCAGCGTCGCGCGGAACAGGTTCGTTGCGATGATCGACACGAACGCGACCAGGCCGAGCACGACGATCAGCTCGAGGAGCGTGAAGCCCCGGTATCGGCGTCTCATTGGGCGCCTCCCGCGGCCGGCGCCGTTTGCGGGACCTGTTCGGGCGTCAAGCCAGTGAGCGTGCGGGTCTGGCCGCGGACCGTGGCGGTTACGTCGACCCAGTGCCACCCCTTCGGAGAAGCAGGCGCGGACGTGACGGGTGCGACTTCGACGTGAGTATCCCGATCGACCTCGCCCGGCGGCAGGCCCGCCTGCAGGTTGACCAGTGCCGCCTCGGCCGCCCGGGTCGCCGCACGGGCGTCGGCGAAGCGCGTGGACGCCAGGTGCGTTCGCGTCGTCGCCACGAACAGCACCAGCGCCGCGACCGCCAGGATCCCCATGCCGATAATCATCTCGTAGATGAAGAATCCCCCGCGCCGTTGTGGTGCGGGCTTCCAAGCCTGCACC
>DASXMX010000079.1:0-5170 GCA_036495445.1 Tepidisphaeraceae bacterium | reverse complement strand
CGTCGCCAGTCACGGCAGCCGATGAGGCCGGGGCGATGTCGGTTTCGGAGCTGACGGCCCGCATCACGAAGGTGATCCACTCCGGCATGCCGCCCAGCGTGCTGGTCCGGGGGGAGGTGAGCAACTTCAACCGGAACAAGTCGTCGGGCCACCTCTATTTCACGCTCAAGGACGCCGAGGCGTGCATCGACTGCGTGATGTTCCGCAGCGAGGCCGCCCGGCTGAAGTTCGACCCGGGCGACGGGATGGAACTCCTGGCCGGCGGGCGGATCGGCGTCTACCCGCAGCGCGGCCGCTACCAGTTCTACATCAACACGCTCCGCCCGCTCGGGCAGGGCGCGCTGGAACTGGCGTTTCAGCAGGTGCGCCGGAAGCTCGAAGCCGAGGGCCTCTTCGCGGCCGAGCGCAAGAAGCCGCTGCCGGCGTATCCGATGCGGATCGTGATCGTCACCAGCCGCGAGGCGGCGGCGCTGCAGGACATCCTGAAGGTGCTGCGACGATTCCCGTGGCTGCACCTGATGCTCTATCCGGTGCCAGTGCAGGGCGACGGTGCGGCGGCCAAGATCGCCGCGGCGATCGCGCACCTGAACGCGACGCTCGGGGCGAGCGGCGGGGCGGACGTCCTGCTGCTGGCCCGCGGCGGCGGGTCGCTGGAGGACCTCTGGTGCTTCAACGAGGAGGCGGTCGCCCGCGCGGTGGCCGCCTCGCGCATCCCGGTGGTGACCGGGATCGGGCACGAGGTGGACGTGTCGATCGCAGACTTGGCCGCCGATCACCACGCCCATACGCCGACCGAAGCCGCACAGGTCATCACGGCCCAATGGCGCGGCGCCGGCGACCAACTCGACGCGACGGGGCTTCGTTTGTTACGCGGGCTGCGGACGGGGGTCGCGGACGCGCGGCAACGCTTGCGCTCGATCGAGCGACACGAGGCGTTCCGCCGGCCGACCGATCGGATAAACCAGTTGCGACAATTTCTCGACGACCGCCAGCGGGCGCTGCGCATCGGCGAGGAACGCCTGCTCCGCGACGCGCGCGATCGAGTGCAGGAGGCGTCCGGGCGCCTGGCCAGGTTTCTCCCCGCGACGACGGCGCGGTTCCGCGAACGCCTCGCCGACCGGCGCCAGCGGCTCGACCAGGCGTTCGCCTTCCGCCTCCGCGACGCCCGCGAGCGGCTCGCCCACGCGGCGGGGCTGCTGCAGGAACGCCACCCGCGCCTGCAAGTCCGGCTCGCCGCCCAAAAGCTCGATTCCCTCGAAGCCCGCCTCGCCACCGCCGCCCGGTGGAAGGTGCAATCGCAATCGCAAAACGTCGATGCGCTCGCCCGCGAACTGGAAGCCGTCAGCCCGCAGTCCGTCCTTCGACGCGGCTACACGATGACAACGCGGAAAAAGGGCGGCCAGCCGCTTCGCAGCGCCAGCGAGGTGAAACCTGGCGACAAGCTCGTCACCCGCTTTGCGGATGGGGAAGTCGAATCCGTCGCACAGGATTCAAAGCAGCTTTCCTTGTTCGAATGACGGTGTCTAGACGGGTGGCACGGACATGTACACATGTCCGTGGGGAGGGTCGCTCAGGAATCACCACGGACAAGAGTACTTGTCCGTGCCACCCGCACGGATTCGCCTGCCAGAAAAGCATCGGCCCGGGAAGGTCATTCCCGGGCCGTTTTGCATTTTCGTCCTTTGTCGTGATTACGCGACGTATGCGGGCTGCCGCATGCCGGGGCTGGCAGCGGCTTGGCGCTTCTGCGCGTCGCGATGGATCGTGTGCTCGATGATTTCCAGTCGTCGAACCAGTTCGCTCATGTCGCCGGGCCGCTTGGCGGGGTTGGTGCGGACGCACTCCACCACCAGGTTCGAAAGCTGCTCGGGGATCAGCGGGTTGAGGTCGCGTGGGCTGGGGAGCTGCTGGTCGACCAGGAAGCTGTTGTCGCCCCGCTTGATCGTGAACAGGGTCGGCAGCCGCTTGCCGGCCAGGCAGAAGTAGAGCGTGGCCCCGAAGTTGTACACGTCGGTGCGGACCGTCACCGGCTGGAGCTTGACCTGCTCGGGGGCCATGAAGTCGGGCGTGCCCTGCACCCGCTGCTTGGCCGTGCCGGCCTTGACGGCCTGGCCCAGGTCGATCACCTTCACCGCACCCGTGGCCGGGTCGCGGAGGATGTTGTTGGGCTTCAGGTCGCAGTGCACGTAGCCGAGCTGGTGCAGGGCGTGCAGGCCCTGGGCGGTCTGGGCGAAGGCGTTGACGATCTGGGCCGGGTCGCGCGGGGTGTGCTGTTCGAGGCTGGTGCCGTCGAACAGTTCCAGGACCAGCATCGCCTCGACCGGCGTCCGCCGCAGCAGGCCGGTGTGGGTGACCTGGAAGTCGACCGAGCGGCGCAGGTGCGGGCTGTTGACCTTCGAGCCCACCTCGAACTCGGCCTGGAGCTGCTCGATGAACCGCCCGTCCTTCTCGCGCTTGCGGACCACGTGCTTGAGGGCGTAGAGCTGCTTGGTGGCCGGATGGCTCACGCAATAGATCGTGCTGCCGGCGCCGTGGCCGATCAAATCCAGCACCTCATAATCGAAGAGGCGCTTGGGCATTTTCCCGGCGGGAGCCGTGTAGTTTGTCGAGTTGTCGTGCAAAAAACTCATCACCGATCTCCCGAGCGCGGCCAACCCTCGCAAGGGGTGCAGGAGGTCAAGCTCCGCTCCCATCTCCTAACAACGAGATATACGCTCTGGATCGTCTATTATTTACTCCGCGTTCAAGAAAACTCAATGAAACCTTGCATGCAAGTCCCGTAATAAAGTCAATTTACAGCAGCTTGCGCGAGTTTTACGTCCTTAAACAAGCAACCTACGCGCCCAGGGCACGTAGGTTGCTGAATTGTAATCTGATGTTCGGGAAGGCTCAGCCGTTTTACTTCTTCCAGACCGAAGACTTAAAGCTCGTCAGCACCTCTGTGAGGCGCTTTTCCAAGTCGGCGTTCAACTCCTTTTTGTCCGCGAGCTGACTGCGCAAATCTGCGGCGGAGGCGTCCACATATTGCAGGAAGCCGTCTTGGAATTCCTGCACGCGGGCGACGGGAACGTCATCGAGGAAGCCCTGAGTGCCGGCGTAAATGACCATGACTTCCTGTTCCACCGGGAAGGGCTTGTACTGCGGCTGCTTGAGCAGCTCGACGAGCCGGGCGCCGCGATCGAGCTGCTTCTGCGTCGCCTTATCCAGTTCTGTACCGAGTTGGGCGAACGCTTCCAGTTCGCGGTAAGCAGCCAAGTCGAGCTTGAGGCCGCCCGCAACTTTCTTCATGGCCTTCGTTTGTGCATTGCCACCGACGCGGCTAACCGAGATGCCCACGTCGATAGCCGGGCGAACGCCAGCGAAGAACAGATCGGGAACGAGGTAGATCTGTCCGTCGGTGATGCTGATGACGTTGGTCGGGATGTAGGCCGAGACCTCGCCTTCCTGCGTTTCGATGATCGGCAGGGCGGTGAGCGACCCGCCGCCGTGGGCGTCGCTGAGCTTCACGGCGCGCTCGAGCAGGCGGCTGTGGAGGTAGAAGACGTCGCCCGGGTACGCCTCGCGGCCGGGCGGGCGGCGGAGCAGCAGCGAAAGCTGCCGGTACGCGGCGGCCTGCTTCGACAGGTCATCGTACACGCAAAGCGTCGCCTCGCCCTTCCACATGAAGTACTCGGCCATCGTGCAGCCGGCGTAGGGGGCGATGTATTGCAGCGGGGCGGGGTCGGCGGCACTGGCCACGACCACCGTCGTGTAGTCCATCGAGCCGTGCGCCTTGAGCACATCCACGATGCCGGCGACCGTCGATTCCTTCTGCCCAATCGCCACGTAGAAGCACTTCACGCCCTTTCCCTTCTGGGCCATGATCGTGTCGAGCGCGATCGCGGTCTTGCCGGTCTTGCGGTCTCCGATGATCAGTTCGCGCTGCCCGCGGCCGATCGGGATCATCGAGTCGATCGCCTTGATGCCGGTCTGCAGCGGCTCCTTCACCGGCTGACGGTCGGCGATCCCGGGGGCGACGATGTCGACCTTGCGCGTCTCGCGCGACTGGATCGCGGGCCCGCCGTCGATCGGCTGGCCCAGCGGGTTCACCACCCGGCCGATCACCGCCTCGCCCACCGGCACTTCCAGCAGGCGGTTGGTGCTCTTGACCGTGCCGCCTTCCTTGATGTTCAGGTAGTCGCCGAAGATGACCGCGCCGATCGAGTCCTCTTCCAGGTTGAACACCTGGCCCATCGTCCCGTTCTGGAACTCCAGCAGCTCGCCGGCCATGGCGTTTCGCAGCCCGTAGATCCGGGCGATGCCGTCGCCGACCTCGATCACGGTGCCGACTTCCGACACCTCCACGCGCTGCTGGAACTCGGAGATCTCGTGCTTCAGGATGCTGGTGATTTCGGCGACGTTGATGGCCATGAGTCAGTTCCTTGGAATTCGGTTCACCGCAAAGAAACAGATGGAATTTGAAATCTCAAATCTGAAATCTCAGATCCAGCAGGTCCTTCAATCTTTGGCGGCTTTCCTCGCTCGTTCTTTCACGTTTCTATATATCTCTCTTGGCGTCCTTGGCGTCTTGGCGGCGCTGTTCGCCTTATTTCGCCTTCGCCGCCAGCAGCTTCCGGCGGATGGCCTGGAGCTGGGCGCGGACGCTGGCGTCGAGCAGGCGGTCGCCCACGCGAATCAACAGCCCGCCGATGAGCGACTCGTCCACGTACTGGTGCAGGACGACCTCACGCTTCAGCGCCTCACCGATGCGACGGCGGGCCTCGTCCATCTGCTCGCTCGTCAGGCGGTGAGCGACCGTCAGGTCCACCTCCACGATGCCCATCTGCTGTTCCAGCAGGTCGCCGTAGGCGGTCGCGATCTGCCGCAACATGCCCAGGCGGCCCTTGCGGTTGGCGACCATGAGGAAGTTGAACACGAGCGGCGAGACGCGCCCGTCGCCGAACGCCTTCGCTATCACCCGCCCGCGCGCCTCCTCGCCGATCGCGGGGTTGGCCAGGAAGTTGGCGAACGTGGGGTCGGAATCGACGATCTTGCCGATCTCCTCCAGCTCCTGCCCGATCTCCCGCGCCTGGTTCTGCGCGGTCGCCAGTTCCAACACCGACCGGGCGTACGCCACGGCGAGAGGGGATATGCGGGGTTCTTGAGGCATGGTTTAGCGAGTTGCCAGTTG
>DASXMX010000078.1:0-6235 GCA_036495445.1 Tepidisphaeraceae bacterium | reverse complement strand
ATTTCAATGGAGCAACGCCGTGCGGATCCCGAACGCGTTCGTCACGCTCGTCGTCGCCGCGACGGTTTCGCTGTTGATCTTTGGGTGCCAGGAGAATGCACAGCCGGCATCGCAGGGGCTGGCAAGATCGACGGCGTCTGTCGCCGCATCACCGCCCGCTCTCACAACTCAGCCACAGGCGGTCCGATATCGGATCGCGGATTGCCATCTGCACCTGGTGGATTTCCTGCAACGGACCGATGGAATCCAGGCGGCGCTGGCGGCGATGGACCGGTGCGGTGTGGAGGATGCCGTGGTCAGCGGAATGCCGCTCGTGAAGGAGTGGCCCTCCGAAGAGCGAATCCGGCCGGAGTATTACCTGTCCGACGATTCCCGTTGTTATTGGTACTCGGCAACCGATGTACTGGTGGCGCGGCAAGTCCAATCCCTTCCGCCCAATCAACAACGGCGATTCCACCCCACGATCTGCGGGTTCAACGGCGCCGACCGCAACGGAGTCGAGCACATCAAGCGGATGATCGACTGGTATCCAGACTTCTGGCAGGGCATCGGCGAAGTGATGGCCCGGCACGACGACCTGACCGCCCTGACCTACGGCGATCCGGCCCGCGCGGACAACCTGGCGCTGGGCGCCGTGTTCACCTTCGCCGGCGAACACGACCTGCCGGTCTTCCTGCATTCCAACATCGGCTCGGTCTGGCGGCACGACCCGATCTATCTCCCGGAAGTCGAGGCGGCGGTGAGCGCGCATCCCAACACGCGGTTCGTCTGGTGCCATGCGGGCATCAGCCGCCGGATCGAGATTCCGACGCTGACGCAGGAACTGGAAGGAATGCTCAGGAGACATCCCAACCTGTGGGTCGACGTCTCGTGGGTGGTCTACGAAACCAACCTGCTGAAAAACGGGAAGCCCGACCCGGCTTGGGTCCGGCTGATCGAAATGTTTCCCGATCGCTTCCTCATCGGCACCGACAAGGTCGGCCACTTCGCCGACTACCCACAGGAGGTGCAGAAGTATTACCCGTTCCTCGACGCCCTTCGCCCCGCAACCGCCAACAAGCTCGCCCGGGAAAACCTCCTGTCGGTCCTGCCCAAAGCGCCGGCGCATCTGACGAGCGACGAGTCGGACCTGCTCAACGGCCGCACGCCGGAGGGGACGGAGTTGTTGAAGAAGGCGGGTTGACGAATACGAAGTTCGTCACTTCAGCGTGTTCTTGTAAACCTTCCCGTCTTTCATGATCACGACAAAGTTCTTCGCAGGATCCTCCATCAACTTGATGTTCTCCAGTGGGTTCCCATCGACCAGCAGCAGGTCCGCCAGCGCCCCCTCCTCGACCACCCCCAACTTCCCCGGGTACGGGTTCCGCGGCCCGGACAGCGCGAGCAACTGGCCGTTCGTCCCCGTCGCCATGATCAGCGCCTCCGCCGGCGTATACCACCGAACCAGCTTGGCCAACTGCGCCCCTTGCCGCTTGGCCCAGGGCGGGGAGAAGAGGATATCGGTCCCGAACGCCGTCTTGAGCTTGTACTTCTTTGCCAGCCTGTAGACGTTGTCCGTCCCCGAGATCACCTGCAACATCTTCGCCCGCTCGGGCGAACCCGGCGGGAACGGGGGCATATCCTGATCATCCAGGAACGGCTGCGTGCTCAGCCAGATCCCCTTCTCCGCGATCATCTTCGCCGTCGCCTCGTCCATCAGGTGCCCGTGCTCGATGCACTTGACGCCCGCCTCGATCGCCCCCTGGATGGCCGCCGACGTGTACGCGTGCACGGCGACGTACGTGTTCCAATTCCCCGCCGCCTCCACCGCGGCCCGGAGCTCCGGCACGGTAAACGTCGACACGTCCAACGGGCTGTGCGGCGACGCCACCCCGCCCCCCGCCGTCAGCTTGATCTGCGACGCACCGAGCATGAGTTGTTCCCTGGCTCGCGTGCGCACCTCGTCCGGACTGTCGGCCACCATGCTCCCGCCGAGCCGCTCCATCCGCGTGAGCGGCCCCCCAATGACCCGCGGCACCTCATAGTCTTGCCGAAAATCCCCGTGCCCGCTGGTGACCGTGATCATCGCCCCCGACGGATAAATCCGCGGGCCAACCACCACCCCCTCATCGATCGCACGCTTCAGACCGAAGACCGACCCCCCCATGTCTCGAACCGTCGTAAACCCTCGCATCAACGTGTCCGTTGCCTCCGCCCCGGCCAGCAGGTTGGTGTAGCCGGGGTCGCTCGCCATCACCATCGCCGGCGACGGCCGAGCCAGCATCGCGTGCCAATGCGCATCGATCAGCCCCGGCATCAAGGTCCGCCCGCCCCCCTCGATGACCGTAAACGACGGCTCGGCCGCGATCGGCTCTGTGGAGATGCGCTCGATCGTCTTGCCCCTCACCAGCACGTTCATCCGTCCGGAAAGCTCCCCGCTCTTTCCATCAAAGACTCGAACGTCGCGAAATAGCGTGACCGGCACCGGCACGTCATGCATGAGCGACCCGGCCTCCCCTGGCCGCGTCGTCTGCGCTATCAAGGGCATTGCCACGAACAGCAACGGGACGAGCAACCGGTACCCGCGGATCATGTCCCACTCCTTCGGTAACCCACCCCGCGCGCGCCCCACCGCATTGACCCCTCCGCGTATGAACCGCCGTCCAATCTAGGGTCCGAATGGATCGATGCCAACGCAAAAATCCACTATTTTGGCCGACGGGGCCGATGCATCGGTACTCGTGCCTGCGCAGGCGAAGCCCCCCATTTTTTATGCAGGCAACTCCGCGCTGGGCAGGAATCGCGGCGGTTGGCGGACGCGCGTCGCCTGTTCGAAGGCGTAGGCGAGGCGGATCAGGGTGGGCTCGGCGAAGGCACGGCCGACGAAGCTGAGGCCGAACGGCAGGCCGTGGCAGTAGCCCAGCGGCACGGTGATGCTCGGGTAGCCTGCGACGGCGGCGAGGGTGGAGGTGCCGCCGGTGTGGGCGTCGCCGTAGACCAGGTCGATCGGGCCGGGCGGGCCGGCGGTGACCATCAACAGCGCGTCGAGATGATCCTTGTCCGTTGCGCCGTCGATGCCGTTGTCACGCGTACATTCGCGGCAGTGTTTGAGGGCGTCGAGGTATTCCGTGGAATCGAGGCCCCCTTTCTTCTGGGCCTCGATGAACAGTTCCTGGCCGAAAAACGGAAGCTCCCGCCCGGCGTGGCGGTCGTTGAACGCGATCAGGTCCGCCAGCGAGTGCACCGGCGACCCCGGGCCGCGGGCGGCGAGGTACGCGTTGATCCCTGCCTTGAATTCGTAGAGCAGGACCAGGTCTTCGGCCGATCCCAGGTCGCGCAGCCCCGGCAGCTCCACCGGATTGACAAGGGTCGCCCCCGCCGATTGCATGGTCTCCAATGCTTTGACGAACGCGTCCCTGGCCGCGTGATGGATCGACCGGGGCGACGGCGTCATGACGCCGATCCGCGCCCCCTTCAGCCCGTCCTTTTGCAGGAAGGCCGTGTAATCCCGGCTCGCCTTGCCATCGCTGGAGTGGGTCGCCTCGTCGTCGGGGTCGGCGCCGCTCATCGCGCCCAGCAGGATCGCCGCGTCTTCGACGGTCCGCGCGATCGGCCCGGCGGTGTCCTGCGACCGGGAGATCGGGATCACGCCCGAGCGGCTGATCAGCCCCACGGTCGGCTTGATCCCCACGCACGAGCAGGCCGACGCGGGCGAGACGATCGACCCGTCCGTCTCCGTCCCCACGGCCACTGCACAGAGGCTCGCCGCGGCGGCGATCGACGAGCCCGAACTCGATCCCGAGGGGGTGCGGTTCAGCGCGTACGGGTTTCGCGCCTGGCTCCCCCGCGCGCTCCAGCCGCTGGAGGAGCGATGGCCGCGGAAGTTGGCCCACTCGCTCAGGTTCGCCTTGCCGAGCAACACCGCCCCGGCTTCGCGCAACTTGCGGGCGAGAAACGCGTCGCGCGGCGCGATCGTCCCCTCCAGCGCCAAGGATCCGGCGGTGGTGGTCATCCGGTCGGCGGTGTCGATGTTGTCCTTCAGCAGGATCGGCACCCCGTGCAACGGCCCGCGCGGCCCCCTGCTCTTGCGCTCGGCGTCGAGTTCATCCGCGATCTGCAGCGCATCGGGATTGATCTCCAGCACCGCGCGGAGCGTCGGCCCCTGCCGATCCAGCGATCCGATCCGCCGGGCGTAAGCCTCGACCAGCCCGCGAGACGTGTACTTCCCGGATGCCATCCCCGCGCCCAGTTGCGCGATGGAGACGTCTTCCAACTCGAATAACGGCACCTCCCGCCCCGCCTCCGACCCGTTCTGCATAACCGCTCCCGGCCCCGACGATGCCGCCGCCGCTGTCGCCCCGGCGAGCAACGCCGACGAAAGGAAATTCCTTCGGTTCATAGCCGCTCCGTTGTGACTGGGTCCCGCGCGGTGCGGCTCGATCATCGGCCAGCCGCGGCGCGGAAGCAAGCCTTTTGCGTCCGCCCCTTGACAACGTGGGATGCGTTTGTATTATTGCGCTAATACAAGTCGATCGAGCCGCATGCACATTCATCTGTCCAGTTCCGACGGCGTCCCCATTTACCTGCAGATCGTCAACCAGGTGAAGTACCTGATCACCTCGGGGCGGCTGGCCGAGGGGGAGGAACTGCCCCCGATCCGCGCCCTCGCCGAGCAACTGCTGGTCAATCCCAACACCGTCGCGCGGGCCTACCGCGAGCTGGAACTGGCGGGGCTGGTCGAGAAGCGCCGCACGGCCGGGACGTACGTCTCCGGGGCCGGCTCGCGGCTGGCCCGCCGCGAGCGGTTGCGGATCCTCGCCGGGCGGGTCGACGCCCTGCTCGCCGAGGCCCGGCAGATGGACGTCGATCTCGAACAGGTCGTGGAGCTGATCCGGCAGCGCGATGCCGTGATGGATCGGGCGGCGGCCGCCGCCGCCCAGGCCCCCGCCATACGAAAGGATTGATCCCATGATCGCCGCGGACTTCCAGGCTCTCGATGTCGCCGGGCACCCGGCGCCGACGAACGCCAACGCCGTTGAGTTTCGGCACGTTTCCCGGCGCTTTGGCGGCAAGCTGGCGCTCGATGACGTTTCGCTGTCAGTGCCCGCGGGCACCGTGCTCGGGCTGGTCGGGGAGAACGGCGCCGGCAAGACGACGCTCATCCGCCACGTCCTCGGGCTGCTCAAAGCGGAGGCCGGGTCCGTGCGCGTCTTCGGCATGGACCCGGTGCGCGAGCCCGTGCGCGTGCTGTCACGGATCGGGTACCTCTCGGAGGAGCCCGACCTGCCCGGCTGGATGCGGGTGCACGAACTGCTGCGTTACGTGGCCGCCTTTTACCCGACCTGGGATCCCCAATACGCCGAGCAACTCCGGCGGGACTTCGCGCTTGATCCGATGGCGAAGGTGAAGCACCTGTCCAAAGGCCAGCGTGCGCGTGCGGGGCTCCTCGCCGCGCTGGCGTATCGGCCCGACCTGCTGCTGCTGGACGAGCCGTCGTCCGGGCTCGACCCGATCGTCCGCCGAGACATTCTTGGCGCGATCGTCCGCACGATCGCGGAACAGGGCCGCACCGTAATCTTTTCATCCCACCTGTTGACAGAGGTCGAGCGGATTTCGGATCGGATCGCGATCATCAAAACGGGCCGGACGCTGTTCTGCGATTCGCTGGACGGGATTCGCTCGCGTCACTGCCGGCTTACGCTGCGCCTGGACGAGCCGCGAACGGCGCCGCCGGAAGTGGCCGGCGCGTTGTCGTGGGAGGGGAGCGGGCAGGAATGGACGGCGGTGTTTGCCGCGCCGGCCGACGACGTGCGGATCGACGCGGCGGGCGCCGGGGCCGAGGTGGTGGAGCAGTTTCCGCTCAACCTGGACGAGATCTTCGTCGCACACGCCGGCGGCAGGCAACCGGTGGGGGTGGACCGATGAACGCCCGGGCCGCCATGATTGGCATCGGCTACCACTTCTGGCTCCGTTCACGGTGGGCGCTGCTAGGCGCGCTTGTCGTGATCGTTGCACAGGTCGCGGCGGTGCATCTCCTGCATTGGCCCGTTCTGCGCAACTTCGTGGTTGTCGGCGGCCTCTATCTGCTCGGCCCCGCCGTGGTCTATCTTGTCGGCGTCTTGACCTTCAGCGGGGACATGAGCACGACCGAATCCGGGTATCCTCGGCACATGATGGTATTGCCGGCGGCCAGCGGCGCGATGGCCTTGACCCCAATGCTGCTTGGCGCCGGTTGCCTGGCAGCACTCTGGCTCAT
>DASXMX010000077.1:0-3577 GCA_036495445.1 Tepidisphaeraceae bacterium | reverse complement strand
CCGCTCCTGCAACAACGTCGGCAGCACCGCCTTCCGCATCGCATCGGCCTGCCGCTCCCAATCCAGAAACGTCCGGCCTCGCAACGGCACCTGCTCGTCCGGCGGAATAATCCTGTCCAGCGAGTCCATGAACGACTTGATGATCCGCTCCCGCGCTTCCCGACGTGTCGTACGCGCAGCCATGCATCCTCCTTGACCGGTGGTTCTTCCCCCTCATCCAAATCTACCCGAAAACCGCCCGCGTCGGACGTGGCGCACCCCCCCTCTCCCCTCGCTCTACTTTCTCTTTTACTTCCGGCGAAATGCGCTCTAGGCTAGATGCACCTGATGGATCACAGACCGACCATCGCGATCACCATGGGCGACCCGGCCGGGATCGGCGCGGAGGTGATCGTCAAGGCGCTGTCCGACCCGATCCTCCGCCACCGGGCGCGGTACATCATCTTCGGCCTGAACGAGATGCTGCACTACGCCGCCGACCTGGCGGAGTTTGACGTCTTCTGGTGGCGCGACCAGTACATCGGGCGGCTCCGCAGCTACCCGCACGACGTGGTCGTCGTCGACTACGACCAGTACAGCATGCTCGGCAGCGCCATCCGCGCGCCGAGCAAGATGGGGGGCGAGGCGTCGATGCGGTTCTGCCTCGACGCGATCGAGGCGGCCAACCGCAAGCTCGTCGACGCGGTCGTCACGGCGCCGATCGCCAAGGAGAGCTGGAAGCTGGCCAGGTATCACTATCCTGGGCACACCGAGCTGTTCGCGCAGCGGACCGGCTCGCGCCGGTTCGCGATGATGTTTGCCGGCGGGCCGCTGAAGGTCGTGCTGGCGACTGTGCATATTCCGCTCATGGGGTTGTGGGGCAAGCTGAACATCGGCGCGGTCTTTCAGCCGATCGAGCTGCTGCACCAGACGATGGTCGAGTGGTTCGACACCCCCAAGCCGCGGATCGCGGTGTGCGGCGTCAACCCGCACGCCAGCGAGAACGGGCAGTTCGGCGACGAGGAAGAACGGATCATCTCCCCCGCCATCCTGATGGCCCGCGACCAGGGCATCGACGCGACCGGCCCCTACCCGCCGGACACGGTGTTCCTCGCCGCCCGGGACGGGAAGTTCGATGCGGTCGTCGCGATGTACCACGACCAGGGCCTGATCCCGGTGAAGCTGCTGGCGTTCGACCAGGCGGTGAACCTGACGATCGGCCTGCCGATCATCCGCACCAGCCCCGACCACGGGACCGCGTTCGACATCGTCGGCCGCAACCGCGCGAACCCGGGCTCGATGCGGGCTGCTATCGAATTAGCGATCGATCTTGCGGTCAAGCGACATCACCGGCAGGAGGAAACGTCGCGATCCTCCGCGGCGCGGCGGGATCAGGAACGACTGAGGTGAACGAGGATGAAGCCACTGTTTAGCCGGCACGCATGCGTGCCGGCTACACGGGGCCGAATCATCCGGTACGCAGCGATCGCCCCAGCACCAATCACCGTCGAACCGACCGCCGCGCCGTCTTCTCTTTGGAAACTCCCGCTTTTGCGACCGCGGGCTTCCGCCTTCTCTTAGGGGATTCATCCGCCCGCGCCGACTTGATCCTTGCCGCCTTTTCGATGACCTGCTTGAGCATCGCGCCCGCCTCGCCCCCTTCGGCCGGGCGATGGGATTCCCAAACGTCGGGCTTGTCGCTGGCGAGGATGTCTTCGAAGTCGCCGAAGCTCTTGACGCTCTTGTCGAGCTTCGTCACGTCGACGTTGCCGGCCCACTGGTCGCGGTGCTTGATGAGCAGCCACGAGCGGGATTCTCCGCCAGCACCGGCCCGCGCGTTGGGCCCGCCGCGGGTGCGGACCAGGACCCATGAGCCCTTGAGCTTCACCCCCTCCAGCGTGAACTTCAGGTCGCCCTTTTCCAACGCGGCATCGACGTCATCGACCTCCGGCGTCCACGTCCCGCGGTCCCAGAGCATGACGATGCCGGCGCCGTATCCCTCCGGGATGACCCCTTCGAAGTCGCCGTAGTCGAGCGGATGGTCTTCGACGCGCATGGCCAGGCGCTTGTCTTTCGGGTTCAGCGACGGCCCCTTCGGCACCGCCCACGAAAGGAGCACGCCGTGGTGCTCGAGGCGGAAGTCGTAGTGCAGGTGGCTGGCCAGGTGTTTCTGGACGCAGAAGAAATGCTCGCCCGGCTTGGCGTCGCCCTTCCGCCTGGGCTTGCCTTTTCCGCTGGGCTCGGGGGATTTCTTGAAGTTGCGCTTGGCCTGATATTCCTTGAGCGACGCGGAGGCGGACTTGGCGCGGGGCATGCTTCCCATGCTATCTGTCCGGGACGCTTGCGCGTACGAGCAAACGTCCGGGGTGGGCTTCGCCACGTTTAGCGGGCCCGCTAAACGTGTCCCTATACGTCCTCGCCCGCTTCCCTATAATGCCGGGCGAGTCAGAAGGGATGATGACGAATGGCCAAGAAATCGCCGCTGGCGGAGAAACTGGAACAGGTTCGGGCGCGCATCGCCGCGGCGGCGGCCAAGGCGAAGCGGGAGCCCGGTGAGATCACGCTGGTGGCGGTCACCAAGACCGCCGCCCCGGAGCAGATCCGCGAGGTCCTGCAACTGGGCGTCGCCGACCTGGGCGAGAGCCGGGTCCAGCAACTGGCCCAGCGGGCCGCCCAGCTCAACGAGTTCGTCTCGCGACGGGCCGCGCACGGGGAGGGGAACTTCCCCGAGAAGATCCGCTGGCACATGATCGGCCATCTGCAGCGAAACAAGGTGAAGCAGGTGCTGCCGATCGTCAGCCTGATCCACAGCGTGGACAGCCTGCGGCTGGCCGAGGAGCTCGACACCCAGGCGCAGAAGGCGAACCGGAAGGTGCCGCTGATGCTGCAGGTGAACGCCAGCGAGGAGACGAGCAAGTTCGGCGTGGCGGTCGGGGCGGCGGTCCACCTGGCCGAGCAGATCGACTCGATGCCCAACCTCCAGTTCGTTGGCCTGATGACCATGGCCGCCCTCGACGCCCCCGAGCCCAAGATCCGCCAGACCTTCGCCCGCACCCGAGAGCTCTTCGAGGAAATGCGCTGGCACAAGATCGGCGGCACCAGCCTCCGCCACCTCAGCATGGGCATGAGCCACGACTTCGAGCTCGCGATCGCGGAAGGTTCCACGATGGTCCGCATCGGTTCCGAGCTATTCGGCGGCAAGCCGACTGACCATTTAATGGAAGAAGAGGATTAACCGCGAAGGCGCGAAGGCGCGAAGTGAAATCTCTTTTATCCGCGTAATCCGCGGTTCATTTCTCTTCTCGAAAACCGAATTAAACCGCGGATTGCGCGGATCACACGGATAAGAAGAGCAGGCAGGTTCGGAGGATCTGTTTTCGGTTTTCTTCGCGTCTTCGCGCCTTCGCGGTAATCTTTTTGATCGGACGATGTTCCGTCATCTGGACTTCTTCGATCTCTTCCGCTGGGTGCTCGGCACGATCGTGACGATTTACGCCACGATCGTCACGCTGCAGTCGCTGTGGGGTTGGTACCTATGGCTGTCGGGCAGCGACAAGTACATGACGATGCTCCGGCGGTACGTGATCGTGCACGGGCT
>DASXMX010000076.1:0-8557 GCA_036495445.1 Tepidisphaeraceae bacterium | reverse complement strand
TCCGCCGCCACCGCGGTCTTCAACGCCCAAGGGTACGAGCAGGTCGCGCTGGGCGTGGTCGACAACAACCAGCTCGTCTTCGGCGCCCTGTCCCAGTGGAGTGTCGGGTCGGCCAGCGAGAATTTGGGTGCCAACGACGTGATCGTGAAGTACACTTACGTGGGCGACTACGCGCTGGAGGGCATGGTCGGCGGCGACAACGCCGGCATCCTCCAGGTCGAGTACGACAACGGGGCCAGCAACACCCACAACTGGGCCACGGGTTCCACCCTGTGGGACGGGCTCTCGGACGGCAACGAGGCCGGCGTGTTCCAGATCCAGTACGGGCTGGGCACCGGCGGCAAGAATGGGCCGCAACTTTGAGCCGTTGCCCTCCCAACCGGTAACCGCCGCCCCGCCTGCCGTCGCGGCCCCCGTTGGACCCGCGAATTCTGTTGCAACACCGCAAGGCGGGCTTATAATTCAACTCGTATTTTCGGGGTTCAATCGGGGCACAGGAGGAGCGTCCAATTCGTCCTGTAGAGGACGCTCGGCTCCGCGGATGGTCCGCGGACTTGCTTGTTTGAACCCCCGGTGGAACATACCTGGGGGTGGCCACGCCTCGGCCAACACTAGGGGGGACGCCGGTGTCATAAGCCAGCGGCCACGGTCGAGTTACCGCGAGTGACGGTTCGGAGGGAAATGCTGTGAAGGCAGTAAATTCAGCGCGATCGTTCTGGTTTTCCGGAAGGGACAAAGCGGGGATCGGACAGGCGGACGGACGTGTCGAACGGCGGCGTTCCGTCCGGCTGGCGCGCGCGGTCGGATCGGTATTGCGGGCGCACCTGGAACCGATGGAAAGCCGGGTGCTGCTTTCCTCGTCGGGCACTCCGCAATATATCCTGAACACGATCGGCTATTTCGGTGGCAACGGCGGCGGGGGCAATCCCAAGTCGACGCTCATCGCGGATGCCCAAGGAAACTTGTACGGCACCACCACCGGCGGCGGACAGTACGCCGCCGGCACGGTCTTCGAAATCGCCAATGACGCCTTGAACAAGATCACGACCCTCGTCTCGTTCAACGGGACCGATGGGTCGACCCCCATCGCCGGGCTGACGATGGACGCCACCGGCGACCTTTTCGGTACGACCTACACGGGCGGGACCTACAACGTCGGCACCGTCTTCGAAATCGCCAAGGGTCCCTATCCTGTGCTCACGACGCTCGCCTCGTTCACAGGCAATACCAACACCACGACGGGCTTCATCGGCAATGGCGCGCACCCCGCGGCCGGCGTCACGCTGGATGCGTCGGGCAATCTGTTCGGCGTCGCCGACGACGGGGGCGACAACAGGGACGGCACGGTCTGGGAGATCGCCACCGGGTCGACCACGATCACGGTGCTGGCGTCCTTCGCCGGCGGCGCCGCCGGCGCGCGGCCGAACGGGAACGTGTTGCTCGACGGCGCGGACAACATCTTCGGCACCGCTTACGCCAACGGGGCTAACAACGACGGCACGGTGTTCGAACTGCCCGCCGGCTCGAACACTATCTCAACGCTCGCCTCGTTCAGTGGTCCCGACGGCAACCGCCCTTACGGCGGCCTGGCGCGGGACGGGGCCGGGGATCTCTACGGGACGACCTTCGCCGGCGGGGCAAACAATAAGGGGGCCGTCTTTGAGCTCCCATTTGGTTCCGACAAGCTCACGGCCCTCGCCTCGTTCACCGGAGACGACGGTGCCAGCCCGTATGCCGGAGTGATCTTTGACACCTCGGGCAACCTCTATGGGACGACCGAGTTGGGCGGCGCCAACAACGACGGCACGGCCTTCGAGGTCGCCGCCGGGTCGGGCACCATCACGACGCTCGCCTCGTTCGACGTGACCAACGGTTCCACCCCGTACGGCGGCCTCCTGCTCGACTCGACCGGCAACCTCTTGGGGACCAGCTATCTGGGCGGTGACAACGGCGCCGGCACAGTGTTCAAGATCGCCAACGGCACCAATGCCATCACCACCATCGCCTCGTTCGGCGGCGTCGGGTCGTCGCTCGAAGGATTTAGCGAAGCCGTGATCGTTGACGACGCGGGCAACGTCTACGGGATGACCCCCTACGGGGGGGTCTTCGGCGACGGCACCGTCTACGAAATTGCCGCCGGGACAACGACGATCACGACGCTCGCCTCATTCAACGAGACCGACGGCGCCCAGCCCGACGGGGTGCTGGCGATCGACTCGAAGGGGAACCTCTTCGGCGCCGCCTCTGCAGGCGGGGACAACGGCGACGGCACCGTCTTCGAGATCGCCGCCGGCTCCAACGCGATCACGGCCCTCGCCTCCTTCAACGGAACCAACGGGATGACGCCCAACGCCGGCGTGATCATCGACGAGAACGGGAACCTCTACGGGACGACCACCTACGGCGGGGCGAACAGCGACGGCACGGTCTTCGAGGTGGGCGCCGGGGCCACGTCCATCAACACCCTGGCCTCGTTCGACGTGACCAAAGACGGCGCCAACCCGTATACCGGCGTCACGGTCGACAGTTCGGGCAACCTCTACGGCACCGCCGTGGGCGGTCCCAACGCGGCCGGAATCGTCTATGAGGTCTTCCGCGGCTCGGGGGCGATCGCGCCCCTCGCCACGTTCAACGCCGACGGCAACGGGCAATACCCGGACGGCGAGTATCCCGACGGCGGCGTGATCCGCGACTCGGCCGGCAATCTCTATGGGACCGCATACATGGGCGGCGCCGACAACTACGGCACCGTGTTTAAGGTGCCCGCCGGGTCCAGTGCGGCGACCGCCATCGCCTCGTTCACGATTGATTCGGACGGGACCAACCACGGCCAGTACCCCCACTCCAACCTGGTCATGGATTCATCGGGCAATCTCTACGGCACCACCTACGAGGGCGGGGCAAAGGGCTTGGGCACGGTTTTCGAAGTTACCACGACATCGACCACCGTTACGACGCTCGCCTCCTTCGACGGGAAGAACGGCGAGTACCCGTACGTCGGCATGGCGATGGACGCGTCCGGGAACTTCTACGGGACGACCGAGCAAGGCGGGCCGATCAACGGCGGCACGGTCTTCCAATTGTCCACCCAAAGCCTCGTCACGCTCTCACCGGAAACCGATACCCCCAATCCCGCGCAGGCCAGCCAGGCCCTGCACTATGTGGTCAGCCTCGCCGACGAGGTGCCGGACGGCGAAACGGTCACGATCGAGGACACCAGCAATAACAACGTCGTGGTGGCCACCGGAACCCTCACCGGCGACACCGCCATTCTCACCATCCCGGCCAACACGCTGGCCGACGGGACGCACAACCTGGTTGCCGTCTATGCCGGCGACGGAACCTACCCGCCCGGCCAGTCCAACCCTTATGCGCAGGTGATCGAAGGCGCCTTCGCCTGGCCCGCCTGGCTGGCGACCGACAGCCAGGCCTCGTGGGACCCCACGGCGCATACGCTCACGGTGACCGGCCCGTCGACGATCATCGCCGACCCGGGCAGTGACGAACCGAACATCATCGCCAGTGGCTCGGCCGCCCAGCTCAAGGTGCAGCTGGCGACCAGCCCGACCGACGTTCACGTCGGCGGCATCAGTCTCAGCAACGGGGCCGGCATGCAGGTGGTCAGCGTCGGCGCTGGCCGTACTCACGCCAACCACAACGTGCTGGTCGTCGGCACGCTGGGTACGGCAAATAACCCGACGTTCGCGATCGACGCCACCAGCAAGCTGGACCTGTCCGACAACGACCTGGTCCTGCACGTGGGCTCATCCGACGCCAACGGCACGGCGGCGTACAACAGCATCTACGCGCTGGCCAAAAGCGGCCGTCACGGCGACCCGGCCACGCCGGACGGGACGTGGGACGGGGTCGGGCTGGACAGCTCCGCGGCCACCGCGGTGTTCAACGCCCAAGGCTACGAGCAGGTCGCGCTGGGCGTGGTCGACAACAACCAGTTGGCGTTCGGTTCGTTCTCGAAGTGGACGGTCGGCTCGGCCAGCGAGAGCCTCGGGGCCAACGACGTGATCGTGAAGTATACGTACGTGGGCGACTACGCGCTGGAGGGCATGGTCGGCGGCGACAACGCCGGCATCCTCCAGGTCGAGTACGACCACGGGGCCAGCAACACCCACAACTGGGCGACCGGCAGCAGCCTGTGGGACGGGCTCGCGGACGACAACGAGGCCGGCGTGTTCCAGATCCAGTACGGGCTGGGCACCGGCGGCAAGAACGGGCCGCAACTATAGTCAGACCAGGAACACGGGCCTGTCGCCGTAAGACAAGGTTTCGTTTCCGCGCGTTGAAAGGCGGGGGACCCAAGCCGCCATCTGACCGCAAGACGGCCGGATGGCGGCGCCGCCTGCGGGGGGCGAATCTCCGAACTGCGCCAACGGGATGCCCCTCCGGCACCGCAATCATCGTTAATCCCCATGTCAACAATGCGCTCACACGATCCGGGCGCGGCAACGCCGCGTTCATACGGGCTTAATGTTTTTTTATTTTCCGCGACGGAATCGGCGGGACGGGTTGGTTGTACGGTGACAATCCTGGATCGGGGATCGGGGATTGTCGGATCACCTCGTTCCGGACCATCGGGGTCCGGGGGTTTGGTTGGACTGCGATATCAAAGGACAGGTACATGATGCGGAGGCAACGAGGCTTTACTTTGGTGGAACTGCTTGTGGTGATCGGCATCATCGCGGTGTTGATCTCGATGCTCCTGCCGGCCCTGAACAAGGCCCGCGAGCAGGCGAAGCAGGCCCAGTGCCTGTCGCAACTGAAGCAGATCGGGACGGCCTGCCAGATGTTCGCCAACGAGCATCAGCAATTCCTGCCGCTGGCCGGCACGCTGTTCGGCATGCCCGCCGGGTACGACATGCCCACGCCACAGGCATTGAATGACATCGGCCAGCGGCACTACACCTACTACAACAGCGGCGGGTACACGCGGCCGATGCCGTACGAGGCGGCCCTGGCCTATTACCTCGGCCAGCCGAATTTTCGGACCGACTCCACGTTCAACCTCCAGCCGGACCTGGACAGCGGCTACGTCCGCCGGGTGTTCACTTGCCCGTCGCAGCAGGCCGATCTGGTCCCGCCCATTATCCAGATCAGCTATGGCAGTTGGACCGTGCGGCTGCATTGCAGCTACGGGTTCAACGGCGAGGCGCTGGGCTGGAACAGCAGTAAGAGCGACGGCTCGAGCGTCCAGGACCACTACCGGGCGCGGGGCAACGTGAGCCGCATGGGCCACCAGCCGGCGGACACGATGTTGTTCTGCGACGGGTTCCCGCGCACGACCAACCTGTCGGACGCGGGCCAGTCGGGCACGTTTTACGCCTACACGCTGAACAAGACGCTGGCCGACTGCTACAACGACCCCAACCAACAGCCGCAATTCGACGTGAACCGGCACGGCGGCAAGATCAACGTCCTGTTCCTGGACTACCACGCCGAGAAGTTCGACATCGGCGCCAACAACAAGGCGGCCCCGCTGACCGCCGTCCAGATCGACCCCGGGTTCCCCGGCTGGTAGGCCGGCCGGCCGCGGGGGCCGATCGGCCCACCGACATGATCGAGCGCCCGAGGATCGAGGAATTCGTGCGGCTGTTCACCAGCCACGAAGCCCGTCTGCGCGGCTTTGCGATCTCGCTGATCCCCAACTGGGCTGACGCCGAGGAGGTGATGCAGCAGGCGAGCATGGCCATGTGGACGAAGTTCGCCGAGTTCCAGTCGGGCACCAACTTCTTCGCGTGGGCGAGCCGCATTGTATATTTGGAAGCCATGCGCTTTCGCCAGACGCAAGCCCGCGACCGGGTGCGGTTCAGCGACGCGTTTTGCCGGGCTGTTGCCAGGATCGCGCTGACCGTCTCCGAGGACCTGGCGGATCGCGAGAAAGCGCTGAGCAATTGCCTGGCCAAACTGAAGCCGGCGGAGCGGGAACTCATCCACCGGCGGTATGAGGACGGGGGCAGTGTCGAAGCGCTCGCCAAGGCGATGGGCCGGAGCGACGACGCGATCTACGGCGCGCTGCGTCGGATCCGCAGGCAGTTGTTTGATTGCATCACGCGTACGCTGAGGGCAGGAGAGCGGTATGCCACCTGAGGACCCGTTGCGCGACGAGATCACGGCATTGGCCGACGCGCTGCTGGAGGGTCGCCTGGGCCCGGCCGACGCACGTCGGCTGGAGGAACTGGTCTGCACGAACGAGGAAGCCGGCCGAATCTACTTCCATTACATGCATATGGTCGGCGGCGTCCTGCCGCGCTTCGGCGTGCAGCCGCCCACGGACTGGATCGATCAGGAGCAGGCGTCGGCCGCCGCGCCGCCGGACGTGATGAGCGACACGCTGATCATGCCCGCGCTGCGGGAGGAGCCTGGGCCGGTCGGCGAGCCGTCGATCGTCATGCCACCCGCGGCGCCTCCGCGCAGCGGGACGCGTGCAGTTGCCCTGCGCCGCTACGCGGCGGCCGCGGCGATCCTGGTGGCGGCCTGCGTGGCCCTCGGGCTGTATTGGGGGCGCGTGCCGCGTACCCACTTCGCTGTCCACGGTTTGGCACGCGCGGCCCCCGTCACGCAACCGCCTGCGGTCAGGCCCCTCCCGTCGATCGCCCGTCCGCAGCCGGTGGCGCACCTCACGGCGCTGGCCGACGCGGTGATCGATGACCCGGCGCTGCGGCGGCCCGGCGCGCCGCTCATGGCGGGACGCGTGCTGAAACTGAGCCGCGGCGCCGCCGAGGTGACCTGCGAGGACGGGACGGTCCTCGTCATCGAAGGGCCGGCCTCGGTGCGGATGATCGACCCGAACACGGTCGGGTTGGACCAGGGGAAGCTCTGCGCGCGCGTCCCGCACCAGGCCGCGCGATTCCACGTCACGTCGTCGAAACTGACGGTGACCGACCTGGGCACCGAGTTCGGCGTGGACGTCGGGCCGGACGGGAACGCGCTCACCCACGTGTTCGAGGGCCGCGTGAGCGTGGCCGCGCCGGACCCGGCCAAGAGCGGAGCGCCCGCGGTCCGGCTGTTCGAGCGGGACCAGACCGCACGGTGCCCGGTCGGCGGCGGGCAGATCGAATCGGTGTCGAAGCTGACCGAGACGTTCACGCGCAACATCGCCCAGTACGTCCGCCCGCTGCCGCTGCACAACACCGGCATGGGGATCGCCGAGGGGCAGCCCGACCCGCACTGGCAGTTCGTCCGCGACGACAACGACCCGAACCTGGTGCCGCGAGCGGCGATCGTCGCCAAGGCGCCGCCGATCTACCTCCCGAACACCGCCAGTTCGCGATGGATTTCGACGGCGGGCAAGCTGGGCCCCATGCACGTCGGGACCTACACGTTCCGCACCCAATTCGAGCTGACGGGGATGGACCCGGCGACGGCGCGAATCCTCGCCCGTATCGCGGCCGACGACGTGGTGAACCACGTCCGCCTCAACGGCCGCGAGGTACCGCTCCCGCCGCTGGAAAACCCTAAAGACAAGTACACGCGGTTCCACGACTTTGCCATCACCGACGGGTTCATCCAGGGGACCAACACGCTCGAGGTCGACGTGTTCAACGAGCTGGACAAGATGGCCCTCCGCGTGGAGTGGACGGGGACGGCAAGCGCGCAGGTGATTCGGTGACGTAACAGGACGGGATTGGCCGGCTCGACCCGCGCACTGTGTCCGGACGCAATCCGATTTTCAAAAACAGCATTTTTATCGACTACTGCTTCAACGGGCGGACCGCCTTGCGGTAGTTGGACGATGCGGATTTCTTGCGTTCCACGAGTACCGAGCACAATGAAGCACAAACGGATCCTCTCCCTGGCGGTCGCGACGGCGGCGGCGGTGTCGATGGGGGGCGTGAGCCTCTTCGCCGGGCAGCCCGGCGGCGAACTCGGCAAGCAGCAGCCCAAGTGGCACATCGACCACATCCCGCCCGCCCCAGTCCTCACGCCCGATGAGGAGCTCAAGACCTTCAAGCTGCCGCCCGGCTTCCACATGGAGCTGGTCGCGGCCGAGCCGATGGTCCAGGAGCCGATCTGCCTCACGTGGGACGCCGATGGCCGCATGTACGTCGTCGAGCTTCGCGCCTACATGCCCGACGTCGAGGCCACGGGTGAGATGAACCCGATCGGCCGGGTCGTCCGACTCGAGAGCTCCAAGCACGACGGCAAGTACGACCAGCGCACCGTCTTCCTCGATCACCTTTCGATCCCGCGCGCCGTGAGCCTCGCCGGCAACGGGGTGCTCGTGGCCGAGCCCCCGAACGTTTACCTCTGCACCGACAAAGACAGCGATGGCGTCGCCGATCCGGGCAAGAAGACGATCTTCACAGACTTCGCCTCCAAGAACCCCGATCCGGAACACATGGCCAACGGCATGGTGCCGTGCATGGACAACTGGTACTACAGTGCCAACTGGCCGTTCCGGTTCAAGTACACCGCCAAGGGCGAGTTCCTCCGCGACCCGACCCTTTCCCGCGGCCAGTGGGGCATCTGCCAGGACGACGTGGGGCGGATCTTTTACAACAGCAACAGCACGATGCTGCAGTGCGACCTGTTCCCCGCGCAG
>DASXMX010000075.1:0-2614 GCA_036495445.1 Tepidisphaeraceae bacterium | reverse complement strand
TCACGTTTCACTCTTCACGTTTCACGCATCCGCCCTATGCCGACCTGCCACGATCCAACGCATGCCTCGGCATCCCCTGCGAAGCCAGGCACCCTCACCGTTGCCCTGGCTGGCAATCCCAACAGCGGCAAGACGACGATCTTCAATGCGCTCACCGGCCTCCGTCAAAAGGTCGCCAACTACCCGGGCGTCACCGTCGAGAAGAAGGTCGGCCGCTGCAAGCTGCCCGACGGCGCGTGGTGCGAGATCATCGACCTGCCGGGGACGTACAGTCTGATCAGTCGGTCGCCGGATGAGCAGGTCGCGATGGAGGTCCTGCGCGGGATCCGCAAGGACGTGAAGACGCCGGACGTGGTGATCGTCGTCGTCGACGCGAGCAACCTGCAGCGGAACCTTTACCTCGTGAGCCAGCTCATTGAGCTCGGCCGGCCGCTGGTGGTGGCATTGAACATGACCGACGTCGCGGAACGCCGCGGGTTGATCGTTTCGGTCGAGAAGCTGCAGAGCGAGCTGGGCGTGCCGGTGGTCCCGGTCGTGGGGTACAAGCGCAAGGGGATCCCGGAACTGAAGGAGGCGATCCGCAAGGCGGAGGTCGCCCCCCTGCCGCACTGGGAACTCCCTGATCCGATGCGGGAGGAGTTGCTGGTCGTCGGGGGCGGGCTGGCGATTCTGGACAGCCGGGAGGGCGAGGCTCCCGCCGAGCCGAACGCTCGATCGACGGAGGACGCCGGCTCGGCAGGAGCCTCGCCCTCCCAAGATACCGAGGATGTGTCGCCCGTCGCGCCACGCGCTTGGATCTGTCGTTGCGATGACAACGATCGTCGCCTCGACCGCTTCGAGGCGCTCGCCGAGCGGTTGCTGATCGGGGACAGTGCGGCCGACATCCTCCCGCTGCGGCAGCACGAGCCCGTGGCCTCGCTCGTCTCGCACGCAACCAGCCGCCTGCGCCAACTGGGCATCGACCCGATGCAGGCGGACGTCGAGGCGCATTACCAGTGGATCGAATCGGTCGCCCATCGGGTCGTCACCTCGCGCGACGAGCTCGGCGCAGCCCCCGCAAGCGACCGCGTGCTCTCCTACGCCCGCCCCAAGCCCAAGAACATCACCGAGCAAGTCGACGCGATCTTCATTCACCGCCTTTGGGGCCTACTGGTCTTCGCCCTGATCATGGGGACGCTGTTCGTCTCCATCTTCTGGCTGGCCAAGCCGATCATGGACGGCATCCAGAACGGCATCAATGCGCTGGGCACGCTGGTGGCCGGCCACATGTCCGACGGCCCGCTCCGCGACCTGGTGAAGGACGGCATCTTCGCCGGCGTCGGCACCGTGGTGGTCTTCGTCCCGCAGATCGCGATGCTGTTCCTGTTCCTGTCGCTGCTGGAAGACAGCGGGTATCTGGCGCGGGCCGCGTTCCTGATGGACCGGCTGCTCAGCAAGGTGGGCCTGCACGGCAAGTCCTTCATTCCGTTGCTCAGCAGCTTCGCCTGCGCGATCCCCGGGATCATGGCGACGCGGACGATCGAGAACCGCCGGGAGCGATTGGCGACGATCCTCGTCGCCCCGTTCATGAGCTGCAGCGCCCGGCTGCCGGTCTACACGCTGCTGATCGGCGCGTTCTTCGCGACGCTCGGCCCGCTGAAGCAGGCCGGGATCATGCTCGCCTGCTACGCCTTGGGCATCCTCGCCGCCGCCGGGACGGCGTTCGCGTTCAAGCGCACGCTCACCAAGGGCCCGGCCACCAGCTTCATCCTCGAACTCCCCAGCTACAAGATCCCCCAACTCTCGCAAGTCGCCCGCCAGGTTTGGACCAACACCAAGGCGTTCCTCACCAAGGCCGGGACGACGATCTTCTGCCTCAGCGTGATCCTGTGGGCGATGGCGTATTATCCGAGGTTGCCGGGTTCCCAAGCGGCGAGAATCCGCGCAGCAACGCTGCCGGACGCGAGGATCGCCGCATACAACGCCCCCACAGAGGAATACGCGAAAACCCATGGCAATATGGCTGGCGGACGGGGGCTAATCATGTACCCCGCCGCCGCGAAGCAAGACCCGAAGTGGCTGTCGAAACTGCTTTCGCCGGAAGAGGAAGCCGATGCTCAATCCAGAGTGGAGCATGCGGTAGCGGCGGCCCAAGCCGAATACAGCCTCTCCGGCCGTCTCGGCCACGCGATCGAGCCGGTGTTGCGGCCGCTGGGCTTTGACTGGAAGATCGACATCGGCCTGATCAGCGCGTTCGCGGCGCGGGAGGTGTTCGTCAGCTCCATGGGGATCGTCTACAGCGTCGGCGACGTGGAGGAAGGCGGGACGGCGAACCTGTCGGCCGCCATGCAGAACGACCGCTACGCCTCCGGCCCGCACGCCGGCCGGCCCGTGTGGACGCCGATGGTCGCGATCAGCCTGCTGGTCTGGTTCGTGCTCGCGATGCAGTGCATGAGCACGTTCGCCATCGTCCGCCGCGAGACCGGCGGCTGGGGCTGGCCGATCTTCATGCTCGTCTACATGAACGTCCTGGCGTATGTCGTGAGCCTGATCGTCTACCAGGTCGGGTCGCGGGTCTTCGCCTAGAATTCTTTGTGGTGCAGGCTTCCAAGCCTGCACGCGAACCCTGCAGGCT
>DASXMX010000074.1:0-5443 GCA_036495445.1 Tepidisphaeraceae bacterium | reverse complement strand
CCAATATGCGAGGCTCAAATAGGAGCGATCCCCGCGTAAGAATACGGCGAGCAAGCTCGCCGGCTACACGGGGAGCAGATCCGGGAAGGGAGGCGCCAGTGGTCCGGTGGTATCACCTCATCATCAGTGCCTACGGGTTCTGGCTCCCGAACGATCCGCGGGGCTCGTGGTCGGATTTCGTCGGGGCTTGGGAACTCTTGAAGTTCGGCGGACCGACCACGGTCCAGGGGAAACGGTCGTATGCGCACGATCCACACGATCGGACCAGACGCTTGCGGGCGAAGCAGTCGCTCCAATACCCGCCCGTGCGATTCGACGCGGCACACCGGGCGGCCGTGGGCGAGGGGTTCGAGCGTGCGATCGCCGAGGGTGGGTACGTCGTGCATGCGTGCTGCATCGGGTACGACCATGCGCATCTGGTGGTGGGCCGGCACGCGCGGACGATCGAGCGGATCGCGGGCCATTTGAAGAGCAAGGCGTCGATGTCAATGCGGACGGCGGACTGCCACCCGTTCGCAGCCCACGCGCGGGGCGACCAGGTTCCGTCCCCTTGGGCGGAGGGATGTTGGAGCGTGTTCATCGACAACCCCGCTCATGCCCGATCCGCCATCCATTACGTGGAGCGCCACCCGATGAAGGAAGGTTTAACCGCGCAGCAGTGTCCCTTCGTCACGGCGCTCCCACAGGCCCCCGTGTAGCCGACGAGCTTGCTCGCCGTATTCTTCCCCCGAAACAACGCTCCACGCCTCGCTCGAAGCGGCCATCGAAGCGCTAGGGAAATCGGAGATCCAACGCTGGGTAATAGTCACGCCGGAGGATCTGACCGAATCGTCGACGCGTAAGACTGGCGGCGACGTCACATGGCTTGAGGAACTCCGCTCCTCACTGACATCGTCAATCGGAGTTGCTCTCGAAATCGAGCACTGGGGACACACAGCGCTCCAGCAGCTCTTTCTCGACAACCCCGCGCTCGCCTCGTTCTACTACCCGGAGTTGTTTCCAGAGCTTAAGCGCCGAACAAAGGCAATCTCGGATACGCGCCTGAAATACGACTCTAACCTTGCACAAAGCTATCAAAAGATTCAGTTTGTCGGAATGTCGGTTTATAAGCCCGACGCCGCCAAGGATATCGCGATGGAGGACATTTATATCCACCTCCAACTCGTCAGCGAAAACGACCCCGACTCGGATGACGGTCCGCGAACGGATCCGCTGACGGTGCTACAGCCGGGCTCGCAGACGATCATTCTTGGCGACCCCGGGTCGGGGAAGTCGACATTGCTCCGTTTTCTGTCGCTGGTCGGGCAAACGCCGAGCCTCAGGAGGCGGGTGAACGCGCCGGCCGATGTAATTAGGCTCCCCATATATGTTACATTGCGCCGATATGCCGACGAGCTGAAATCAAATCCCAACCTGTCGCTGCTTGACCACATCGTTGCGTCCGTTCAGGCCGGTTTTTCGCTCAAGGCGGCGGATCTTCCGTTTTTCGAGCATTACCTTGAGAGTGGGCAGGCAATCGTGTGTTTCGACGGCCTTGACGAACTCCCAAACACAGTTTCGGTATTGGGGATGAGTGAAACAGGGACGCAAATCGTTTCACCCGGCCGGCGGACGCGCGTCAGGCGGGCGGCGGTTTTCCCGTGAGGATCGCCCCGGCGGCGGCGAGGATTGCGAAGGTCAAGGGGCCGTACCAGGGCGAGGCGAACGGGTACATCCGCCAGGCGTTGTTCGTCTCGGCGAGGCCGATCAGGAGCAGGACGGCGGCGCGCGCCCAGCCGTCGCCCCGGCGGATCGGGCCGTTGATCAGCAGGAGGCAGGTGATTCCGATCGCGAGCAGGCATCCGCCGATCGATCGCAGCATCGCCAGGTCGAGTTGTGCGAAGCGCTCGACGAGCCCCGGATCGGCGGTGCCCAGAAACCGCAGATGGTTGGGCGGCACCGCCGGGACGCCCAGGTCATACAGCGACCCCAAAATGACCCCGACGGCGGCAGCATTCAGAATGAAGATCCCCACGGACCGGCGGCGTGTCGCGACCATGCCGGGGATCGTACCCGCCCGGAGAAAGGAAACCGGGACGGGTACAGTTTATTTCCAATCGAACTTGAACCCGTGTTCACGTGATTTCTCGGCGCATCGTGTTGCGACTGCCCCGCGTTCCTCCCAGCGGCAGTCGGCAGCATGCCCTCGGACAACGCGAAAAGAAGGCAGGATCGGGGTGAAATGGGCGCGTCGGTCTCGACTCGCCAGGAGGAAAACGGTACCCGTCCCGGTTTTGGTCCGAAGGGGGCCGCGATCATGACGCTCGGATTGGGAGTATTCCTCGTCCTTCTGGCCCTTCTGGTGTTGGGCTTATGCGTTCGCGCGTTAGGCTCTGTCTGAAGACTATTGAGGCCGCGTTGGGCCGTGACCCGCCGTCGATAAGGGGTGTCATACGGGTCGTGGTTGATTATCGCGGCGGAACGGCGAGCAAGCTCGCCGGCTACACGGGGAGACGGGGAGCGAGCACCACATGGAAGGAATTACGCGCTTCTTGCGGGTACGCGTCCACCTTTCGATCCGGAGTTCGCCCCGTCGACCTTTGCGAAGCACCGCGGGCGGCGCGTCAAATGGACGCGCCCGTGGGCGCGAGGGGCTGGCCGTTGACGGTCACCTGCACGCGCTTGCCGAACCAGGAATGGTCTCCATTGGCGTGCATGCGGGTGACGGTGTCGGCGACCTGGGCCATGGTGCCGTCGGCGGGGACCCAGCCTTCGGCCACGTCGGGGAAATCGATGGCGCAGTTGGCGCATTTCTTGTCGCTGTAGAAGCGGATCGGGCACCAGAACGATTCGACGTTCCGCAGCATCTCGGTGCCCAGCGACCAGATGCCAGTCATCCAATCGCAATAGAGGCACCAGATCAGGTCGTGGCCGACCAGGCCGCTGAACTTCTGGCGGGAGACGTTGACCCAGTCGCCGGCGCGGTATTTGGGCAGGCCGACGAGCCAGCAGAGCGGCGGGTAGCCGAGGACCTCGGCCAGCCGCACGACCGCGAGCAGCGGCGTGACGGTGGCCGTCACCCACAACGCCGCGTGGTTGCGCCAGGGGCCGACGATCCGGTTGAGCGCCTTGACGATCCGCGGCCCGCGCACGGCGTCGCGGTGGGCCAGCTCGTGGAGCTGGACCCAGACCAGGACCGCCGCCACCTGCCCGAGGATTGCGCCACCCAGCCCCGCCCACCCGCCGACGATCGGGCCGACGACCAGCGGGAGGACGGTGAAGTAAAGGACCACCGCGTCGAGCCCGGGCGCGCGGCAGAGCGCGTCCGAAAGCCGGCGGCCGGCCGCGCCGAGCCGCGGGATCAGGTGGAGCAACCCGGCGACCGCCAGCAGGCCCGCAAGGGTGCCGATGGCCATGGGCAGCAGATGCCACAGTGTCTTTTGCATCCGCCCAGCATACTGCCGGGGCCGGTGGAGTGCAGGAGATTTTGATGGGGCGAGAACACGATACTGGGCGGGTTTGCTTGGGTGGAGCATTCCTTCGGCAAGAAATCTCGCTGATCTCGCGCCGGCGCACGACCGGGGGCATAGCATCTCCAAACGGCGGCCGGAATCGGGCCACCGGGTCGCGACGGAACGGCAAGCAAGCTCGCCGGCTACACGGAAGGCGGGGCGCGAGAATCACGTGGAATCGGCAGGAGTGATCAATTCCATTCACCGAGGTGAACCATGACCCAGACAACACCCCCCACCATGCACGCGGCGGCGATTGACGAATTCGGCGGGCCGATTACGCCGCACGTGTTGCCGGTGCCGAAGGTCGGCGTCGACGAGATCCTCATCCGCGTCGAATCGGCGGGCGTCGGCGTGTGGGACACGTTCGAAGGCGAGGGCGGCTTTGCCAAAATGTTCGGGACCGCGGGCAAGTTCCCCTACGTGCTCGGCACCGACGGGGCCGGAACCGTCGTGGACGTCGGGCAGGAGGTGCGCGACTTCAAGGGCGGCGACCGGGTGTACGCCTGCGGGCTGGTGAATCCCAAGGGCGGGTTTTACGCGGAGTACACAGCCGTGAGTGCGGACACGGCCTCGCGGATTCCGGGCAAACTGACGGTCGAACAGGCCGGCGTGCTGGGATCGGACGGCATGACCGCCCTGAAGGGGCTGGATGACGTGCTGGGCCTGAAGGCGGGGGAATCCATATTGATCCTCGGCGCCAGCGGGGGCATCGGCCACCTCGCCGTGCAACTCGCCAAGCACATGGGCGCGCGCGTGTTCGCTGTGGCGTCGGGCGAGGACGGCGTCGCGCTCGCCAAACGCCTCGGCGCCGACGCGGTGATCGATGGCCATAAGGAGAACATCATCGAAGCCGCCCGGCGGTTCGCGCCAGGCGGTTTCGCCGCGGCGCTGCTCACGGCCGGTGGCGCGGCCGCCGACCAGGCTATGCAGACGCTCGCCGAAGGCGGGCGCGCCGCTTATCCCAACGGCGTCGAACCGGCACCCAAGGCGCGGCCGGGAATCAGCATGAAGAGCTATGACGTTTCGCCCAGCAAGGCGGCGATGCAGAAGCTGAACGGGCTGATCGAACGAGGGCCGTTCGAGGTTCACGTCGCTAACACGTTCCCCTTCGACCGCGCCGCCGAGGCGCACGAGGCGCTGAACGAGCATTACCTCGGCAAGCTCGCGCTGCATCCCGAAGGCCACTGAGCGGCGCAGACAATCGCAAATTGCAAATCGCAATTTGCAAATTGGTGAAACTCATACCGGCCGAGCCACGGCGGGCCCTTCGCCGCTCGGCCCCGCCGGAACACCGCTTCGCGGTTTCGCAATCCGTTGGCGATGTCAACAGCCGGGGATTGCGAAATCGTGAAAACGCAAACCGAGTGGACTTCCTCCGCCCGGCGTGCTACCCTCCGGGCCGGTAAGTTCGACGACCGAGATAGATTTCGACGAGTCCTGGAGGCACTTCAGTTCCCGTTCCTAGCTCCCTCGCCATGACTACCCGCCGGGCCAGTTGCGGCCCGCTTTCGATCGCACCCGGAAAGTGAATGCACGGGGTGCACGCATGCCCAACCACAGGAGACACTTCCAATGGGCAACAAGCTTTACGTCGGGAATCTGAGCTACGGCACGACCAGCTCGGACCTGGAACAGTTGTTCGGCCAGCACGGGACCGTGCAATCGGCCGAGGTCATTGCCGACCGGGAGACCGGCCGGAGCAAGGGATTCGGCTTCGTCCAGATGGGCAGCGACGAGGAGGCCCAGGCGGCCATCGCGGCGCTGAACGGTCAGGAGCACGACGGCCGGGCCCTCACCGTCAATGAGGCCAAGCCCCGCGAAGACCGCCCCCGTGGCGGTGGTGGTGGCGGCGGGTACGGTGGCGGCGGCGGGGGCGGCGGCCGCCGAGGCGGGGGCGGCGGGTACGGCGGGGGCGGCGGTGGCCGCGGCGGATACGGCGGGGGCGGCGG
>DASXMX010000073.1:0-4453 GCA_036495445.1 Tepidisphaeraceae bacterium | reverse complement strand
ACGTATGCGTCCGCCGACCGATATGGGATCTCGCTCTCGGTCACCTACCCGGCCACGCCGGCTCAACCGGGATATGCAACTGTCCAGGATTTGCTGGTCAGCACGGCGATCGTCTCGTGAGCGTGCCGCCCCACAGGAACGTCCTCGAATCGGCAAAACATCCCTGTGCCCGATCGGGCGCTCTCGATTACACTCCCCGCCCTATGGCGATGTTCGCGATTGAGACGGAGCGGCAGCTCGAGCCGCCGATTCACCAGGAGTGGTTGCTGACCAACGGTCTGGGCGGGTCCGCGTTCGGCACCGTCGTCGGGTGCAACACGCGCCGGTATCACGGTGTGTTAGTGGCGGCGACGCTGCCGCCGGTGGGGCGGGTCGTCACTGTCAGCCGGGTGGCGGAGGTGCTCTGCCTCGACAACAAGCCGGACATGATCGAGCTGTCGGTCAACCAGTTCCGCGACATGTTCCACCCGAAGGGGGACCGGTACCTGACTCGGTTTGAGCTGGACGACTTCGCCCGCTGGACGTACGACGCCGAGGGTGTGCGGGTGACCAAGGAACTGCAACTGCTCTGGATGCGCAACGTCGCGCTGCTCCGCTATACGATCGATGCGGGGGCGTCGCGGCCGTTCCGTTTTGCCGTCCACCCGTTCGTGACCCTCAAGGACTTCCACCACGAGCGGCACCGCGCCGGCAGCAACATGATCTCCAAGCCCGGCGAGCGGGAGGTGACGGTGGCGGAGGGGGCGAATTCGGTCACCCTCGCGGCCGACGCGGGGCGGTTCGAGCCGGCCCCGGACTGGTGGTACAACCACATCCACTACATCGAATCCGAGCGGGGGATGGACGACAGCGAGGACGAGTTCACGCCCGGCCGCTTCACGATCGAAGGGAAGGGGCAGGCGACGCTCACGATCTGGATCGCGCTCGAATCGACCGCCAAGCCTGACTGGGACGCGGAGCTGGAGCGCCGTCGCAAGGCGGTCTCGGCGGCGCGGACCGATCCGGAGAACCTGACCAGCGGACCAACACAACTATCGAAAAAGCAATCGCCCACGCTGCTCAAACTGGAGCGGGCGGCGAACGACTTCGTCGTCTACCGCCGCTCGCCCGACGGGAAGGATGGGACGAGCGTGATCGCCGGCTACCCGTGGTTCGCCGACTGGGGGCGCGACACGATGATCTCGCTCCCGGGTCTATTCCTCACCACCGGACGCTTCCACCAGGCCCGCCAGGTGTTGGGCGTCTTCGCGAAGTACGTCAGCGAGGGGATGATCCCCAACCGGTTCGACGATTACAGCAACGAGCCGCACTACAACACGGTCGACGCGAGCCTCTGGTTTATCCACGCGAGCTTTGAATACTTGAACAAATCGAAGGACCAGAAGACGTTCGATGCGGTCCTTCGCCCCGCCTGCCGTTCGATCATCGATGGGTATCGCCGAGGCACGCGCTACCACATCGGGATGGACGAGACGGACGGGCTGATCTGCCAGGGCGACGCCACGACGCAGCTCACCTGGATGGACGCGAAGTACCAGAACGTCGTCTTCACGCCGCGGCAGGGGAAGGCTGTGGAGATCAACGCGCTGTGGTATCACTCGCTGGTTTTGATGGGCGAAAAAGACCTGGCGGCGAAGGTGCGCGAGAGCTTCCGTCGCGAGTTCTGGATCAACCCGTTCCGCGGGCTGTACGACGTGGTCGACGGCTCACGTCGCGACGCCGCGGTCCGCCCCAACCAGATTCTCGCCGTGAGCCTGCCGAACAGCCCGCTGAGCGACGAGCAGCAGTCGGCGGTGGTGGAAGTCGTGCGTCGCGAGCTTCACACGCCGGTGGGACTGCGGACGCTCTCGATGGCGAGCCCCCACTACCGGGGCCGCTACTCCGGGCTGCTATACGAGCGTGACGCCGCGTATCACAACGGGTGCGTCTGGCCGTGGCTGATCGGTCCGTTCCTCGACGCGTATTTGCGGGTGAACAAGCGGTCGCCGCAGGCGCAGGAACAGGCACGGCACTGGCTGCAGCCGCTGATCGCGCGGATGGACGAGTTCTGCATCGGCCAGATCCACGAGATCTGCGAAGGCGAGCCGCCGCACCGGCCGGTCGGGTGCCCGGCGCAGGCGTGGAGCGTGGCGGAGGTGCTCAGGTTGGCGGTGGAGTTAGGGATGTAGCGGGGAACCCACGGAGGTTTAAGAATCCCTATAATCCCGGCGAATGTGCGGCTTTGCGGGTGTGGTGGCGTGGGCGGACCGGTTTCGCGCGACGCGCGAGATGATCGGGGGCATGTCCGCGCGCGTGGCGCACCGCGGGCCCGACGGGGAGGGGATCCTGCTCAACCATGAAGTGGGGGTGTCGCGCGAGCGGCCGCAGGTCGGGCTGGCCCACCGCCGGCTGGCGATCCTGGATCTTGACCCGCGCGCCAACCAGCCGTTCGGCGACGGGCAGGGGCGGTGGGTGGTTTTCAACGGGGAGATCTACAACTTCCGCGCGCTTCGGGCCGAGCTGTCGTCGCTCCGGCCCGATTACAACTGGCGAACGACCGGCGATACCGAGGTCCTGCTCGTCGCCTACCTGCAGTGGGGCGGCGAATGCGTGCGGCACTTCGAGGGAATGTTCGCGTTCGCCCTCTGGGACGAGCCGCAGAAGTCGCTCCTTCTGGCTCGCGACCGGATGGGGCAAAAGCCGTTGTATGTGGCGACGGTGCGGGATCCAGAAGGCGACGGCGGCAATCGCGTGGGAGCGGTTGCATTCGCAAGCGAAGTCGGGGCGCTGTTTGCGCTGCCTTGGGTCGACCGGTCGATCGATCACGCCGGCCTGGTCGAATACCTGGCGTGGGGGCATACGTCGTTCGCTCAAAGCATCTATCGTGGGATCGATCAGGTCGCGCCCGGCGCCATTCGAGTCGCGGTCGAGGGAAAGATCTCCGGTGATCTGCCCTACTGGTCGGAGCGGGAGAGCGAGGGCTTGGAACGGGAGGGCGAGGCTCCCGCCGAGCCGAGTTCTTCGAGCCAGCCCCGGCTCGGCGGGAGCCTCGCCCTCCCGAGTGACGTCGTCTCGGCAACCCGAGAGTGGGTCGCCCGCGCGGTGCGGGATCAGCTCGTCTCGGATGTGCCGGTCGGATGCTTTCTGTCGGGCGGGATGGACAGCTCGGTGGTCGCGGCGGCGATGAAGGCCGCGATGCGGGCGGGTCAGCGGCCGCTGACGTTTTCCATCGGCTTTGACGACCCGCGGTACGACGAGCGCGAGTACGCGGCCCAGGTCGCCGCACATCTGGGGACCGAACACCGCGCGTTCGTCGTCCGCCCGGACGCGGCGGCCGACTTGCCGAAGATCGCCGAGGCGTTCGGTGAGCCCTTCGGCGATTCGTCGGCGCTGCCCACTTATTACCTCGCCCGCGAAACGCGGCGGCACGTGAAAGTCGCCCTCAGCGGCGACGGCGGGGACGAGCTGTTCGGCGGGTACGACCGGTACCGCGCGATGCTCCTGGGCCGCCGGCTGCGCACGGCCCTCACGCCGCTGCCTTGGGCGGCGCTCGCCCCCGTCCTGCGGCAGTTGCCCGGCGGGCATCCCAAGTCGCGGTGGGACCGGGCACGCCGGTTCGCCACATCCCTGGGGCTGCCCGCCGCCCAACGATATTCGAGCTACCGCCGGCTCTTCGACGGGCCATTGCTTCGCCGACTCCTCCGCCCCGAGATCTCCCCGGACCTCCTGGAGTTTGATCGGGTTGTCGCCTCGTTCGCCCCCGGCGACCCGCTCCGGGCGGCGATGGCCAGCGACCGGCGGCTCTATCTGCCGGACGACCTGCTGACCAAAGTGGACCGGACGTCGATGCAGTTTGCGCTCGAGGTCCGCAGCCCGTTCATGGACCACCGGCTCGTCTCGTTCGCCGCGGGGCTGTCGCGCGAGCAACTGATTAGCGGCGGGCTGAAGCGGATGTTGCGGGAGGCGTTCGCCGCCGACCTGCCCGGGTGGGTCTTCCGCCGGCGGAAGATGGGGTTCGCCGTGCCGATCGGCCAATGGTTCCGGGGGGAACTGCGGGAGATGCTGCACGACCACCTCAACGCCTCTGATTCGTTCGCGTCGTCGCACTTCGCCCCCTGGGTGCTCGAACGGCTGATCAGCGAGCACCAGCGGCAACGCATCGACCATTCTCAACGCCTCTTCTCGCTGCTCATGCTGGAACTGTGGTGGCGTTCCGTGAAAGCCCGGCAGGGGGCTGCCCTTCCCTGTGACACGGGTTTCCAACCCGTGGTGACAATCGTCCAACGAAAAAACGACGCGAGATTATGAGGTTCTCTCAATGCCGAAGTCGCTCGCACGGGTTGAAAACCACTCCTGTCCGGCTCCGCGAGTCGGTTAGGGTGCACGCGGCCGGGGTTTTCCGGCCGATTCGCGTTTTCGTTAGGGTACACGATTTCATTTCACGTCGCGGATTTTGAGCCGGTTTGCCGGCGGC
>DASXMX010000072.1:0-15435 GCA_036495445.1 Tepidisphaeraceae bacterium | reverse complement strand
GCTTCCCGCTGTCGAACCCGAAGGACGCGGCCTACTTCCGCGAGGTCCGCGGGCTGAAGTTGCAGAACGCCAAGGTCAGCGCCTTCGGCATGACCCGCCGCCGGGGGATGAAGGCGGAAGAGGACCCGGGCATGCGGGCGCTGCTGGAGGCCGAGACCCCGGCGGTGACGATCGTCGGCAAGACCAGCGAGTCCCAGGTCAGGAACATCATGGGCGTGACCCCGGAGGAGAACCTGGCGATGATCGGCGACTCGGTCCGCCTGATGCGGCAGGCCGGGCGGCAGGTCGTCTATGACGCCGAGCATTTCTTCGACACGTTCCGCACGCATCGCGATTATGCGCTGGCGACGCTGCTGGCCGCGCAGGAGGCCGGGGCGTCGGTCCTTGTCCTTTGCGATACGAATGGCGGCACGATGCCCGAGCAGGTCGCCGAGGCGGTCGCGGCCGTAAAGGAGCAGACGTCGGCCCGCATCGGCATCCACACGCACAACGACGCGGCCCTGGCCGTGGCCAACGCGCTGGCGGCGGTTCGGGCCGGGGCGTCGCACGCCCAGGGCACGATCAACGGCGTCGGGGAGCGGTGCGGGAACATGGACCTGATCCCGCTCATCGCCAACCTGCAGCTCAAATACGGCTGCGACTGCCTGCGGCCGGGCACGCTCGCCCGGCTGACGGAAGTCAGCCGATACGTCTACGAGACGGCCAACCAGAACCTCGTGCCGGGCCAGCCCTACGTCGGCAGCAGCGCGTTCGCTCACAAGGGCGGCATGCACGTCCACGCGGTGCAGAAGGACGTGAGCACGTACGAGCACGTGTCGCCCGACACGGTCGGCAATACCCGCAAGATCCTCATCAGCGAATTGTCGGGCGCGAGCAACATCGCCGCCAAGGCGGGCAAGAAGTTCGACATTGAGTCGGACAAGGCGGTGCTTCGGCGGGTGCTGGAAAAGGTGCAGGACCTGGAGAACGCCGGGTATCAGTTCGAGGCGGCGGAAGCGAGCTTCGAGCTGCTGCTTCGCAAGGAGATCGGCCGGTATCGGCAGTTCTTCCAGCTCGACCATTACCGGGTCGTGGTGCTGAAATCCGATTCAACGGGGCCGGTCTCCGAGGCGACGGTGAAGCTCCGGGTCAACGGGCAGCTCGAGCATCACGTGGCCGAGGGCGATGGGCCGGTCAACGCGCTCGACCTGGCGTTCCGCAAGGCGCTGAGGGCGCATTACGCCGCGGTCGAGCAGGTCCACCTGACGGACTACAAAGTTCGCGTGATCAACTCCAAGGACGAAACGGCCGCGAGCGTCCGCGTGATCGTCGAATGCCGCCGCGACCGCGGCGACGGGACCAAGGAGATCTTCGGCACCACCGGCGTCAGCGGCAACGTCATCGACGCGAGCTGGCAGGCGTTGGTGGACGCGTATGAGTATCATCTGATCCAGGCGGAGGAAGCGGCGGCCTGACGAACACGGAGCGAATCATGAAACTGATGACGATCGCGGGCACTTACAGGAACGGCGCGGTTCACCTCGGTGAAACGCCGCCGGACGTTGAGGAAGCGCGCGTGCTGGTCACGTTCCTGCCGCGCGAACCCTTACCAGAACCAAAGATGATGACGTTCGGGATGCTCCGCGTGGAAGGGAGACCCGAGTCAACCGAGGAAGACTTCAAACTCGCCGAATGGCATCCGAAGCCAGAGGATCTGCTGGATGAATAGCTTTGTGCTCGACGCCCACGCGCTCATCTGGCAGGTGGAGGGCAACTCGAGGCTCGGACCTCTTGCCCGTGCCGCGCTGCAGGATCCGGCAACACGCCTGCTAATCCCGGCCATCGCGCTCGCGGAGGCCTGCTATATCGTGGATCGCGGGCGCGTGCGCATTAAGAGCTCGCGTGAGTTGCTCCGCGCGATTGATGCGGATCCTCGTGCCGAGGTCCTCCCGTTGGATCGGGTCGTCGTTGAACGCAGCCTTTCTTTCGGTCGGCGCGATTACGGAGATACACGACCGCCAGATCGTCGCCACCGCGCTCGTGCTGATCGACCGAGGCGACTCAGTTGCAATCCTCACGCGCGACGCCAACATCACGGCCAGCGGTTTGGTGCCGGTGATCTGGTAGGATAATCGGAATGGATTCGTTGGACGACATCCCCTCGGCGAAGTTCCCCCGCCACATCGCGGTGATCATGGACGGCAACGGCCGGTGGGCGGTCCGCCGCGGGCTCGAGCGGGTGCGGGGGCACCAGCAGGGCGCGCGGACGGTGCGCGACGTGGTGACCGAGTGCGCCCGGCTCCGCAGCCGCCACGGCGGGCCGGATCACCTCACGCTCTATTCCTTCAGCCTCGAGAACTGGAAGCGGCCGACGGACGAAGTTTCGTTCCTGATGCAGATGTACATCGATTACCTGCGGCAGGAACGCTCGACCATGATGGAAAACAACATCCGCTTCCGCCAGATCGGCCGGATCGAGAATCTCCCGGACCCGGTGCTGGAGGAGATGAACGTCACGCTCGAGCAGACCCGCAACAACGACGGGCTGACGCTGGTGCTGGCGCTGAACTACGGGAGCCGGGCGGAGATCACCGACGCGGTGCGGGCGATCGCGGAGGAGGTCCGCGAGGGCCGGCTCCGGCCCGAGGACGTCTCGGAGGAGACGATCTCCCGCCACCTCTACACCGCCGGCATGCCCGACCCGGACCTGCTGGTCCGCACGGCCGGGGAGATGCGGATCAGCAACTACCTCCTCTGGCAGATCAGCTACGCCGAGCTGTTCGTCAGCCCCGTCCTGTGGCCCGACTTTGGGGTGGATGATCTGCATGCCGCGATCAAGTCGTTCGCGGGGCGGAGCCGGCGGTTCGGGGCGCTGGATCGGACCAATACGTTGCAATCAAAGTAAGCGCTTTCTTCCTTCGCGGGTTGCGCGTTGGCAAATTGGGCGCGGCGCCGTTCGCGAAGCCGCAAGCGGGGTGACCCGCCGCGCGACGCGTGCCAGGGCAAGTGCAGCGTCCGGTTGCATCCCCGCGCCCGGTCGAATACAACGCCCGCCGGGAATGGAACGCGCGCTCCGCAACCGGTTGCTGTTCGGCACGTTGATGCTCATCGCCCTGTTCGGGCTGCTCTGGTTTGATGCCCGGGCGGAGCGATGGACGCAGCGGTGGATGTTTGCCCGCTACCACGTGAATCATGGCGTCGGGGGGATCGGGCTGATGATCATCCTGCTGCTGCTGCTCCCGTCGGCCGTGACGGAACTGGCGACGCTCTTCACCGCGGCCCACATTCGCCCGTACATCGCCATCGCATCCATTGGTTGTGGAGCATTAGCCCTCCACGCGTTTCTCACCCAGTGGCCCGCGTTCCAGCCGATCGCGGCGTCGACGCTCGCGTTCATTGTCGTGTTCGTGATGCTGCTGGCGGCCCTCCGCCGCGCGCTGGACATGTGCCCGGAGGAGGCGCTCGTCCGCATGGCCGGCACCGTGCTCGCGACGCTGTATCTGGGCGGGCTGGCGTGGTTCATCATGGCGATCCGCGTGAAGCACTCGCTTGGATTTCACGGGTCGACGACGGTCATCCTGATGCTTCTGCTGGCGGTCAAGTCGACCGACATCGGCGCCTACTTCGGCGGGCGGGCGATCGGCCGGCACAAGCTGATCCCCTGGCTGAGCCCCGGCAAGACGTGGGAGGGCCTGATGTGCGGCCTGATCACCGCCGCACTTGTCGCGGTCTGCTTCAGCAGGTCGATCAACGAACCGGTATGGAAGACCGCGCTGTTCGGCGCGTGCATCGGGGGGATCGGGCAGGCGGGCGACTTGCTGGAAAGCCTCATGAAGCGCGACGCCGCGGTCAAAGACAGCGGCAGCCTCATCCCCGGTTTCGGCGGCGTGCTCGACGTGATCGACAGCCCCCTGTTCGCCTCACCCTTTGCGTACCTGTGGTTCAGCCTCGTGTTCCGCTCCCACCATTGAGCCGTTACTTCGCAAGGGTTGCGACCAATCGCCAGACCAGGTGAGGTGAAATCGCCCGCGGCTGCGTGCGGTTGAACGCGTCGACGATCTCGTCGAACCGCTTGGCGTACGGCAGCCGATCGCGCTTGCCGATGTCGGCCCCGAGCATTTCGCGGAGCTTGCCCCGCTCCTCGTCCGACACCGGTGGCGGCGTGGACCGGGCCTCGCCCAACTTCGGGAGCTTGCCGGCCTTCCGCAGGTTCAGCAGGTGCCGCCAAACCTCGGCCCGCGTGGGCCGCGGCTCGGGGTAGTTCGCGATGTATGTCGTGTAAAGCTTCTCGAAATGCGGCGTATAAGGCAGGTCGTCGGCCGTCCGGCCGATCTGCTGATAGACGGCCGACAGTTCATCCCGCTTCACCGGCACCCGGGCCTCCACCGCACCCGGGAAGAGCGACTGGCCCGCGCTCGCGTCTTCGATCTGCGCGCCGGCCGAGTGCTCGGTGGTTCGGTCGAGCAGCAGCAGCACGTTCCCGAACGGGTCTTTCACCGTCGCCCGATACCCGCGCGACACCTGCTGCGGCGGCGCGGTGAACGTCAGCTTGAGCTCCGCACGTCGCTGATAAAGTTCGCGAACGTCATCCACCAGGTAATAGACCGCTTCCGCGGGGAGATCGGGATCGGTGTGGAGCACGAGTTCAGTCGATCCATCCTGCAACCGGAAGTTCGCCACTCGCGCGTCCTGCCGGATCAGCTTCAGCCCCAGCACGTCGCGGTAATACGCCACCGCACTGGAAAGCCCCTGAACGCGGAGGATGACGCGGTCGATCTTGCGGAGCATTCCGGGAGAATGGGTTCAGGGTTCAGGGTTCAGGACGATCGTATTCGGGTAGCGGTCGGACGGATTCGACGGGCTCACCGCAGGCCGACGGTCCACTCGTTCGTCGGAATGCGCAACGGGATTCGGGGCCTGAGCGTTGCGCGCGGCGTTCATGCCGGCGCCTGAACCCTGAACCCCGAACTCTGAACCCTCCTCCTCGTCCACTTCCAGTTCCTCGGCCTCCTTTTGGGTCGGGGCGTGGTATCCACCGCGGAGGACGAACAGGGCTGCAGCGACGTTCCAGAAGATCTGGCAGAACCGGATCGCCATCACCAGGGCGAACGCCTGGCTGACGGTGACGCCCTGAAGCCGGGTGAGTTCGACGGCCAGGGGCTCCATCACCCCAGCGCCCTGGGGCGAGATCGGGATCGCCCCGACGAGCGTGATCACCGGCACCACCACCCAGTAATACATCGCGTGCAGCGGCAGCCCGAACGCTTTGCCGGCGAAGGTGGCCGAGATGATCGTCGTCATGTGAACGGGGAACGTCATCGCGATCGCGGCCACCCACACCCAGGGCCGGCGGCCGTAGATCTCCATCGTCTCAACGGCCCGATGCACCGTGTGCTGCATCGGCAGTCGTTTGAGAATCCAGTCCAGCCCGGTCGCGCGACGCAGGTTGCGGTGATAGAAGACGAACAGGCCCAAGGCGGTCACACCCAGGAGCGCGCCGGATGCGATCGCGACATGCCGGCAGGTCGGATTCCGCCATTGGACGGCGGCCATCACGCCGCCGAGTATGATCAGCGCGAGCAGGCCGAGGATCCGGTCGATGAGGACCGACATCACCGCCCGGGTGCGATGCGTCGTGTGCCGGGAGGCGTACCAGGCCTTGACCACGTCCCCGCCGGTCGAGCCCGGCATGAAGCTGTTGTAGAACGACCCCACCATGTTCAGCACGAACGTCCGCCCCTGGCCCATGTGGATGTCCACGGTCTCCAGCAGCATGTGCCAGCGGCGGCTCGTGATGAAGTAGCTGATCGGCAGCAGCATCAGCGCGATCAGCAGGTAGAGCGGATTGGCCTCCCGGACGAGGCGGATCAGCCCGCGATCCACCAGCGGGTACGGCACGTGAACCTTGAATCCGCCGACGACCTCGTCGGGCGTGATCCTTTCATTTTTCGCGGTCTTCGGATCCTGAATCAGCAATTGGGCCGGCGGTTGATCCGGCTGCTGATTGGGCTTGGGGTGGATGGCCAGCAGCTTCACCATTTCCGTGGCGCCGCTGGGCCCGGTGATTTCGACTGATCTTCGCTCGGCCGGCGTCCAGACTTGGTCCCGCTGGATGACGGCCAGGCCGCCGTACTGCTTGAACACCGGATCCGTATCCCGGGCGCCGTCGACGACGCGCATGGAGATCGGCTTGTTGTCATCGCCCAGGATGATCACCCGGTCGTGGAACGACGTCTTCGCCAGGACATACCAGATGCCGAAGACGGCGATGCCCCACCGGACGGTGAATTTCGCCCACGTTTTCAGGTTCGTTTTCATTTAAAGACAGTTGTCCCTATCGGAAAAGTCGCTAATGTATCGCCTTCTTTTCCCAAAGAACAGGAGTGGCAATGTCCCTGATCACGCCGCACGGCGGTAAGTTGGTGAATCGCGTTTTGGAGGGGGAAGCCGCCAAATCGGCAACTGCAGCGGCCGGCTCGTACAAGTCGGTCACCCTCTCGCCCCGCGAACAGTTTGATTTGGAAATGATCGCGATCGGCGCGTTCTCGCCGCTCACCGGGTTCATGGGCAAGGCCGATTTCGAACGGGTCTGCAAGGAAATGCGCCTGGCGAACGGAACCGTCTGGCCGATCCCGGTTACTTTTTGCCCACCGGATGACGTTGCCGCGGGGATCAAGGAAGGGGAGAAGCTCGCTCTCAAGGATTCCAAGGGCCGCCTGCTGGCCACGATGACGGTTCGCGAGAAGTACGCCCACGACAAGGAACTCGAGATCCCCAACGTCTACAAGACGACCGACGAGGCCCACCCCGGCGTCGCCCAGGTCCGCAAGCAGGGGAACACTTGCCTGGGGGGCGACGTGGACGTGATTACGACCACGCATGAGCCTGAGTTCGCCGAGTTCCGCCTCCCCCCTGCCAAGACGCGCGAGGCGTTCGCCCAGAAGGGGTGGAGCACTGTGGCTGCATTTCAAACCCGAAACCCGATCCACCGCAGCCACGAGTATCTGACGAAGGTTGCGCTGGAGATGACCGACGGACTGCTGATCCACCCGCTGGTCGGCGAGACCAAGAGCGACGACATCCCCGCGGAAACGCGGATGCAGTGCTACCGCACGCTGGTGGAGAAGTACTACAACAAGGACCGCACGATGCTGAGCGTGATGCCGCTGGCGATGCGGTACGCCGGCCCGCGCGAGGCGGTGTTGCACACGCTGATCCGCAAGAACTATGGCGTCACCCACTTCATCGTCGGCCGCGACCACGCCGGCGTCGGCAACTACTACGGGACGTACGACGCCCAGAAGATCTTCGAGCAATTCGACCTGCCCAAGGACATCGGCGTCACGATCCTGAAGTTCGAGCACACCGCCTGGTGCAAGACCTGCGAGGCGGTCGTCAGCGCCAAGACCTGCCCGCACGGCCCCGACCACAAGATCGCCCCCAGCGGGACCAAGGTCCGCGAGATGCTCAGGTCCGGGCAAAGGCCCCCGATGGAATTCAGCCGCCCCGAAGTCGCTGACATCCTGATCAAGTGGGCTCAATCCGTCGCGTAAATCCTTGCGCAATCGGCGAATCAAAGAGAAACCCACGGCGCCGCGCCGTGGGTTTCTCTTTGATGTATTACAGCAGTTTCCCGTGGTCCCCGATGATCCCCGATTCGAATCAGGACTCTCCGTCATTTGACGCGACGTTCTCCTCGCTTTTCTCGGCGTTCGGTGTTTCCCCATTTCCCGAAATCACCAAAGTTCCTGCCGCCACATCCCCCGCGCGTTGTCGCAGAGGGAAGATGGTGATGATGAGCAGCGGGACCAGCCACAGCCCGATGTCGATGATTCGCAGGACGTTCCGTGTCACGAGGGCGCCCGGCTTGGCCGGGGCGCCATCCAGACCGACGACACGAAGGCCCAACAGCATCTTGCCGAACGACCGGCCCGCCATGGTTTCGAATGCGGTCATGTAGGCGACATACACGATCCCCGCGCACCAGTAGATCAGCAGCAGGATCACGGGGCGGTTCGCTTCGGTCACGTTGGACGCTTGGGCGAAGTGGACGTAACCGAACGCGAAGGCAAGAAGAGCCGGCAGCATATCGATCACACCCGCCGCGAGCCGGCGGCCCAGCGGCGCGAGCGTCAGTCCAGCCAATCGTTCGGCTCCCTCCTGTATCATCGACCGCTGTCGCATCGAACCGACGAACGCAGCAACCAGCGCGACCGCCACCACGAACCACTGGACGCGCTCGATCAAAACGTAGACCGAGGTCTGCGGCAGCCCAACCATAGACCGCGCCCCGTCGGGCTTAAGTTGGGGCAGCGCGTAATCCTGGTCCACGACATCGCCCTTGACGATCCCAAGCATGCGGAATTTGCCGGTGGCGATCACGACCGTCTGATCCGCCGGGGAACTGTCGGGGATCGGCGTCAGGTGCGCAATGGCCGGCGCGGATTTGTTCAGCGTGTAGACACGATGGTCACCCGAAATCGGCTGGACCCACAGCAGCGGCACCGACGAATTGCTCAGCAGCTTGATCCCCGCCAGCGGCGGGAGGTCGGTCCACGTGCCGTCGGTGAGCCAGCGGCCATTGTCAAAATGCCGCACCCGCACGCCGCCGGGGACCACGTCCGCGAGGTAGGGCGTGTCATCGATGATCGCGAGCGAAACGCCGGGCGTCGCGTCGAGGGAATCGGGGAGTTCCGAATGGGCCTTCCAGTCATTGCCGGTGAAGGAAAAGAGGACCAGTCTGCCCTCAGCCGGATGCGTGGCCGCGGGCTGGGACGCGCTGACAGGTTCGACCGCGGCGGGCTGCGTCGGCGCCGAGGTCGGCTGCGTCGCGGGCAGCGCGGCGATGCCACCGGGCGCAACCCCGATCGCCCACCACGCGTTCCTACCGCCCGCCAGCGCGATCATCCGCGCCGGCTGCGGAAGCGATTTCGCGTTGGTCGGCCCCTCCGTGCTGTCGGGATACAGGAACATCCACGACCCGTCGTCCAGCAGCGCGGCCGCCAGGCCGTTCTGGCTGGCCAGCGAGATCACTCGGGCGGGAATGGGCGAGAGCGTCAGCGGCTGCCATTTCCCCTCCTCGCCCAGTTGCCTCGTGTAGATCGTCGTGCGCGCCAGTGCCGAACCTGGGCGACCGGCCGGCACCAGGTCAACCCGGGCGATCCAGAAGTTCTGCGCGTCGCCGTGCGCCAGCAGATTGTGCGGCATCAGGTCCGCCGCACGGGTTGATTGGGTGAGGAGAAAGAGCAGACCAAGGAGAACTGAGAATCTATGCACCGCCGCCGCCAATCTGAATTGCCCGAACATCGGTCCCGGCGACGTCCGGCAGCCGGAAGCTCGCCGGGTTCGGGAGCACGACCCGACCGACTCGCTTCTGGAGCCTCACGTCCTTGAGGCTGAATTCCATCGTGCTGCCGGAATCGGGGAAGAAAAGCTTATAGTCTCCCGGCACCACGGGCCAGTCATTGGGCGAACCGCTGGGCATTTGCACCCGCACGTCCATCGAGAGCGCCGCCTTCAGGACCGGCCGGCCGTTGGCATCGTAAAGCGTGACCCGCCACGGCCGCAGCGTCGCGCGATCGTAGGCGACTTCCTTCTCGGCCAGCCACCGGTCCGGCGTCTTGATGTTGAAGACGAACACGTACTGGTCGGAGGCGTTGTCGTACCGCATCGTCGGTACGGGTTGCTCGTTGAAGTTGGGATTGATCGGCGCGACCGGCAGTACTTCCATGACCAAATCGGGCCGGATCGGGATCGGCAGTCGGTCGGCGTTCACGTTGGCCAGATCGGCGTACTTGCCCCACCACATCCGGTTCGTGCCGGGGACGACTTCCAGCCAGTACTCGCGGCCGTTGGATCCGATGTCGAAGACGGTGCCGACGAATTCCTTCTTGCCCACGAGCCGGAACCCCGCCGGCCGGAGGTACATCATCACGCCGTCGTCGCTGCTGACCGAGTGGACCTGGCCGTTGTCGTGAATCGTCGCGCTGTAATTCAACGCGGCCCAGAGTGACGGGATCCGGTCGTTGTTCCCGTTGATCGCATGGACGACCGCCTCCATCGTCATCAACCCCGGCGGATTGAGGCGGTTCTCGCTCAGCGAAGGCGTTGGCCTCTGAGGGGTGGCGCAGCCGGAAACCATGGTGAGGCAGCCGAGAATGGCAAGCGCGAATCGGTAGCTCATGCTGATGAAGCGATGCGGCCGGGCCGGGCGTTCAATTCGCTACAGTTCCTCGTTGAGAATCTGCCCGAGTTGCTGGCTGACCTCCGCCATCTCCGTTTCATTGAGGCGCGGGTCGACCAGATTGAGCCGGTTGTCCTTCCCCTTCATCCGCACGACCCACACGTCGCGGCCTCCCTCGTTTCGTGTTTCCTCGTAAACGACCAGCCGCTTGCGCATCAGGACCAGAGCCAGCATGAACCGGAAGTTCACCTTGCCCGGCTCGGTCGCCTCGGCCAGGCGTTCGAACAGTTCGCACAGGATCTGGTCGTCGACGAAGACCTTCTTCTTCTCCTCGGGCCGCGGCATCGTCGTCTGCCAGAAGCCCAGGAGATTGGCCCGGTCGAAGTCGTTCCAGGCTTCGAGGGAAACATCGAGCCGTTCGAGCCCCGTGGCCGATTCGCGCACCGCGGCCACGAACTTCTCCCCCGGCGCAATCTCGCGGCCCGACACCGCGCACTTCCCGCCCGGGCGCGGAACGTCGTACCCGCCCTTCTGGTTCTTCGGCAGAGCTGCCGTGCTCATAAGCGTGCCTCCATCGTGCCGGGGAATATACCCGCACGCCCCCGGCATGGGTACATGCCCATGCCACCCCAGGAGGTCTCACTCCGCTTGAAAGAACCTTGCGGCGGTTCCACCTTGGCCGATCGGAAAATGGACCGAACGGCCGCATTTGGGACAGAGGCCGCGGTAGGCGTTCTCCGATTCGACTTTGTAGATCCGCTGGTAGACATTGCAGCAGGCGAACAGGACGCTCAGGAAGGGGCGAGGGTCGGAAGGCGCGTTCGGCTCGGGGGCGGAATGCGCGTTCGACAGGGAGGAGATATCGAGCTTATAGTCGCGCGGATCGCTGCTCATTTGCCTTGGGCGTTGCGCTCCCAGATCCGGGGGATCACCCGTCGGATGACGGACGTCGCCTGCGAGAGCATCCGGTCGACCGCGGTGTCCACGCGCTGCAGATCGGCGGGGTCCGTCAGCTCCCTCCGATTCACGCGGACGTTGTAGATGCCGCAGCGGACGGTGGCCATTGCCAGCTCGGCACAGACGGCCAGGTCGGACAGCAGGTAGTAATTCACGCGATCGACCAATCGGTCGGCCAGTTCGAGAACCGCCACGCCGGTGGCGGCGATCACCTCGGGCGTACGGATCGAGGCGAGCAACGCTGCCGGATAATCGGATCGCCACTGATCCGAGTCCTTCGGCAGCTTCCGGGCGGCAGTCAGCGCCTCGTACGCGGTTTGATCTTCGACCATCAGCACGAGCATGAGCTGCCGTGCCCGGTGAAGTTCGGCCACGGCGGACTTCAGCTCGCCCTGGTGGGCTTCCAGTCCCTCCTTGCCGACGCTGTAATTCAGCACCATCTCCCCAATCGCAGCGGCTAGCGCGCCGACAAGAGCCGTGACGCTCCCGCCTCCCGGCGCGGGCTGCCTGGCGGCGGTGGCGTCGAGGAACTGGGCAAGGGGGCAGCCGGAGTCGTAGGGCAATCTCTTCTCCCGCTCACTTCCCGCCCGAGCTCACATCATGCGTCACGCCTTTTGGCGCCAGATCCACCGGCGGGAATGAGGAATACGTCCTCACGCCCGGCTTGATCTTCACCAGGTCCGGCCGCGGCGTGCAGATCGTCACGACACAGTCGCGCAATCGCTGGTGGGCGACCTGACGGACCTGGTCGAGCGTGACGGCCCGCCAGCCGGCGGGGAACTGCTTGTGGTATTCGTATCCGAGGCCAAGCACCTCATCGACCGCTGCGAGCTGCGCCTGGGCCGTCGGCGTCTCGTTCTCCATCGCGTCGGCGACGATCATCAGCTCCTTGGACCGCTTGAACCAGTCCATGTTGACGTCCTGTTCCGACCCCTCAACCCGGGCGATGTTCTCCAGCGTCAGGTCGACCACCTTGTTCACGTTCTGCGGCTCGGTCCCGGCATAAGCCTCGAACGTCCCGGGCAGCGAGGCGTCGCGGCCGGGGACGTTGCGGGCGTCGGCGACGTAAACCAGGCCCAGCCCGCGGAGCGTCTCGAAGATGTAGCCGGTCGGGTAGGTGAAGCCGCTGGTCAGCGTGTCGATCACGTCGAGCGTGTAGTTGGTCGGGTCGCCGATCACGCTGCCGGACTTGAAGCCGATGACGATGCCGGCCAGTTCCTGCTCGGTCTTCTGGACCTCGACGCGCGTGACGTTGATCGAAGGCGTCTGCGACGTCTCGCCTCCCTGCTGTTCAGACGACTCCTTGGGATGCTGCGGCTCGGGGCGCTTCGGCCCCTTGCCGAGCAGGCCGGCGGCGAGCTGCTTCACGTGATCGGGATCGACGTCGCCATAGATGGCCAGCACGCGCGGGGCGGTCTGTACCTTCTGCTCGTACCAGTCGTGCATCTGCTGGGTCGTGAACCCCTGGACGTTCTTCTCGGTCCCGAGGGCGACGAACTGGTAGGGCGAGTTCATCGGCCCGTAGAACTGCTGGCGGAAGTAGCGGGAGGCCTGGGCGAACCAGTCGGCATCCTGGGCGGCGATCGCCGACTCCGTCCGCTTCTTCATCGCCGACGCCTCGTCCTCGGGGAACGTGGGGTGGTTCACCACGTCGGCGTAGGCGGGCAGCGCCTTGTCGAGGTCCTTGCTGAGGAAGGACGCGCTCCACGCCCAGGTGTTGTTGCCGCAGGTCGCGCCCACTTCGCCGCCGATCGCGTCGAAGAACTCGGCGATCTGTTCGGCGTTCCGCGACTTGGTCCCGCGGGCGAGCATGTGCATCGTCAGGTTGCCCAGCCCGTTGGTCTTCGCGTCCTCGGCGGTGAGGCCGCCCAAGGCGTACATTTGGACGGAAACGAGCGGCGACGTCGGGATCCGCTTCACCAGCAGGACCGTGCCGTTGTCCAGCACCGTTCGCTGAACCTCGGATGGGCCCGACGCCTTCTGGGCCACTTCCTGCGTCGTGGCCGTCGGGCGGAGGATGTCCTCCACCTTCGCCAGACCGGCCGCGCCAGCGAACTCGGCGGGGAACAGCGTGGTCGTGATCAGCTTGCCGCGGTCGAAGTATTTCTTCGCCACCGCTTGAAGGTCCTTCGGCTTCAACTCGTCGATCCGCTTCAGGTACAGGTCGCTGAAGTGGATGTCGGCGGTGTACATGAAGTCGTCGGTGAGCTGCCCGGCGAGGTCTTCCACCTTCTGGATTTGCGCGATGTGCGCCGCGCGCAGCAAGCTCTTGGCCCGATCGAGCCGGTCCTCGTCGATCGGCTGGGCCTTGGCCGAATCAAGGACTTCCAGCGCGGCCTTGGTCGCCTCCTGCACCTTCTCGGGCGGGAGCTGCATCATGACGTCGAAGCTTCCGCTGGCGTAGCCGGGCGTATCGTCGTCGGCGGTGATGCCGGTGACGAGCTGCCGCTTGTCGCGCAACTCCTGGGTGAGGATCGAGCTTTCCCCCTGCCCGAGCACCGCCGCCAGCAGGTCCAGGGCGTACATGTCCGGGCTGTACATCGAGACCGCCGGGAACGCGAGGTTGATCCGGGCCTCACCCAGCTTCGGGAATGTCGCGGCCAGCGTCCGAGGCGTCAGGATCGCCGGCTCCTGCTGGATGTCGTGCGAGAACTCGCGGCCCGGCGGATAGTCGCTGTACCGCTCCACCGCCTTCAGCATCTTCTCCGGGTCTTCGTTCCCCGCGACGACGAACATTAGGTTGTTCGGAACATACGCCTGCTTGAAGTAGCTGTAGACGTCGTCACGGCTGAGGCCTTGTATCACCGCCTGGTACCCGATCACGGGCACGCGGGCCGGGCTGTAGTGATAGCGGTTCATCGCCATCATGTAGAAGAGCTGCCGGTCCGGCTCGCCCTTGCCCATCTCCAGCTCGCGCTGCACGACCTGGTACTCGCGGCGGTATTCGTCGGGGGTGATCGAGGCGGTGAACATCCAGCCGGTCACCAGGTCGACCGCCTGTTCCATGTGCTCGGGGGTGGTGTTGACGAAGAACGCCGTGTGGTCTTCGGTAGTGAACGCGTTGGAGTTGTTGCCGATCGCCTGAAGGAGTTCCTTGTTCTGCTCCTCGGTGCGCCGCCCGTTGCTGCCGCCGGCGACGAGGTGCTCGAGCAGGTGGCTGAGCCCCCCGCCGAGCCATTTACCTTCGTACACGCCGCCAGTGAGCGCCACGCCGCGAACCGCCACGACGGGCGACGCGACGCGCTTCGTGATGACGACCAGGCCGTTGCGGAGGACGGAGACGATCTCGTCCTTCCCGCTGACGAGCCGATAGGACTCGGCGGAGTAACCGTTGTGACCGACACCCTTCTCGCCGGCAGTTTCGCTTCCGCCGATACCCTTGGGCTCCTCGGCGGCCGCATCCGCGGCAAGGATGACCCGATCGCCCCGGGCCGCCGACGTGCGCTGCGGCGCCGCCTGCGGGACGGTGGGCTGCGGGGCCGGGGTTGGCGTCGGCTGGCCGGGCGGCTGGCAACCGGCAGTCACGAAACACACGCCGACGAACAACGACAGGACCATCGATTTCATCGTTTCGTCTCCGATCACGAAGCGGGAGCGGACGCCGCGCGAGTCTCACGCGAACTGTCTGATACGTGACGCACGCACGCGGGCGAATCTAACCGCTCACGGCGTTTCCTCATCCTGTTCCATCTCGTTCAGGTATGTCAGCGCGCGTTCCAGTTCGCTCTTGAGGTGGCGGACTTTCAGCAGGCTCTTCACGCGGGTAAGAAGCTCGAACTTATTGACCGGCTTGCTGACGAAATCGTCGGTCCCGCATTCGGTGGCGCGTTCGATGTCGCCCAGCTCGTTGAGGGCGGTCACCATCAGGATCTGGATGTCGCGGGTCTTGGGGTCGCCCTTGAGCCGCTGGCAGACCTGGAAGCCGCTCATGTGCGGCATCATGATATCCAGGAGGATCAGGTCCGGATTGCTTTCCGCCACCTTCTGCAGCGCCTCGATGCCGTCCGATGCGGTGAGGATCTTCACGGGCAGCGATTCGAGGAACGCGCTCAGCAGCTCCACGTTCTGCGGGTTGTCGTCAACGATCAGTACGGTGGATTGGGGAAGAAACGATTCGGTATTCGCGTTCGCGCTCGTCTTCGGCCCGCTTTCCGTCATAGCCAAACTCCCAGTCGGGCGTTAAGCGGGCGACTATATTCCTGCGGTCGGGGAGTGTAAAGCATCGCGTAGGTGCGAACCTCGTGTTCACCCTCTTCTCGATTGGAACAGAAGAGGGCGAACACAAGGTTCGCCCCTACGAATTACCGCAGCCCCAG
>DASXMX010000071.1:0-35334 GCA_036495445.1 Tepidisphaeraceae bacterium | reverse complement strand
TCTACAAGGTCGCAGTGTCCAACTCCGGATGCCACGACAACCGCATGGACAAGATCTGGTGGAACGAACAGTGGATGGGCTGGCCCGTCGACGCCAGCTACGCCGACTCTTCCAACGTCGTCAACGCGGTCCGGCTCCAAGGGAAGCTCCTGCTGATCGTCGGCGAGCTCGACGACAACGTCGACCCCGCCTCCACGATGCAGGTCGCCAACGCCCTGGAGAAGGCGAACAAGGACTTCGACCTCGTCGTCGTCCCCGGCGCCCACCACGGCGCCGCCGAAACCCCCTACGGCTCCCGCCGCAGGCTGGAGTTCCTGTGTCGCAATCTCTTGGGTCCACAAGAGAATTAAGAATATCTCGCGCCGGGGAGTCGCTCCGTGGCCGGTTCAGCTCTGTCCCTGCTTGCCGACGTGATCAGCCCGTTCCTGCTGGTGACAGACACGCGGCTGGTGTTCGGTAACCTTCTCATCGGCCTGATCGAAGCCGCGGCCATCGCGCTGATCTTCAAGGTGCCGCGTCGACGCCTCTTCGGCTGGGTCATCGCCGGGAACTATTTCTCGGCACTCGTTGGGGCGTTTGTGCTGCCCGTCATGGCGTCGCTCATTAGCCCCATCGCGTTGGGCCCAGTTCCGATGTTCCACGTCACACGGCTCCTCGCGGCCATGTACGTTGTGGCGCTCGGCAGTTCGTTTGTGCTCGAGTGGCCGTTTGTGTATCGCGCGTTCCGAGGAACGCCGAACCGGTCGCGCCAGTCCGTGATCGCCTGCGCGCTGGCCCAAGTTGTGTCGTATGCGATTCTCCTTCCCTTGTATCTCGCGGCTTCGACGCAAACACTTGGCGAAACGAAGCTGACCCCATCGCTCCGATTCTCGAAGAACCCGACCGCATCCATCTATTTCATTTCGCCCGACGAGAAATCGCTCCTCCGTACCCGGCTGGACGGGTCTGCTCCCGAGGCTGTTGCGAGCCTTCCACCCCACGAAGGAGTCCGATGAAGAGGCGATCGAGTTGCGACCTGCACATGAACGAGACTGGCAGGTGACGGCAATCGCCGATGCGTACGATCCGCGATTCGGCATGAGGGCCTTCAATCCTGCGACCGGCCAGAGCCTCCACCTCGCGGTCGATACGCCGTTCCTCTCGTGGCAGACCCGCTGGGCGACAGTGCTGCCGGGTGACCAGGTCGTACTCCAGATCGGGCCTCAGATTACCCTGGTCGATTTGAATACGCGCGAGCTCGCATTCGTGGCGTTCGGCTACAGCCCCGTCATCGTGCTCGACCAGGCCGCCTCGACGCCAACCGTAAGCAGCCCGGCCCAACTGCCCGACGGCGGCCGCCCGATCAGGTAAACCTCCCCCGCCGGAATCCGACGCTCCCAGGCCCCGCCCCCCCTTTCGACGTCCAAATCGACCGCGACGACGAGAGAAACCGGGACGGGGACGGTTTTCTCGTCAGCCAAGAGGAAAACCGGGACGGGGACGGTTTCTTCTATTCGCTGGGCCCGGTATGATCGCCCGCCTTATGCCCCGCACCGCCCGCAGATGCCCGGCTGGCAAGGTCTTTCACGTGCTGAACCGATCGGTGGCCCGGATCCGCCTGTTCCGCGGCGTCAAGGATTATGTGGCCTTCGAGCGGACGCTGGAGGAGGCGCTGGCGCGGACGCCGGTCGACTTGTTCACGTTCTGCGTGATGCCGACCCATTGGCACCTCGTGATCCGTCCGACTCACGACGGTGATCTGTCAAAGTTCATGCAGTGGCTGACGCTCGCGCACGCCCAACGTTGGCGCACCTCCCACGAGACGGTCGGCTATGGGCCGCTGTATCAAGGACGGTTCAAAGCGTTTCCCATCCAGGAGGACGCGCACCTATTGACGGTCCTCCGGTACGTGGAGCGTAACCCGCTGCGGGCGGGCCTGGTCAGTCGGGCCGAGGATTGGCAATGGTCCGGGTTGCACCGCCGAATGTCCGGCAGCCGCCAGCAGCAGGCGGTCCTCACCCCATGGCCGGTACCGTTGCCGGCGGGCTGGTTGGAATGGGTCAACATGCCGCAAACGCCTGCCGAGGAGGAGGCGATCCGAATGAGCATCAACCGGTCGCGCCCGTACGGGTCAGTCGATTGGCAACGCACGGCCGCGCGACAGTTGGGGCTGGCTTCCTGCTTCCGCCCGCCCGGTCGGCCTCCGGCGAGGAGGACCCGGGACCCGCAATGAATGAAAACCGTCCCCGTCCCGGTTTTTGCTCGTCGGGGTTTCTCCTCGGGAAAACGGATCGATCACGTTTCGACCGAGATCGTGTGCAGCCCGGCCCACGCGCCGGATGGGAGCCGGCCGATGAGATAGACGTCGACCTCGGCGCCGCCGTCGGCGGCGCGGAAGATTTGCAGGTCCGTCAGCGTCGATTGGAGAACCCGGCGAAGGGCATGGAACCGGTCGGCGTCGTTCGAATCGTCGAGTTGGCTGAAGAAGGCGTCGACCGGCACCGGCTCGATCTTCTTCCCGTTGCCCGCATGGGCGGCCACCTGGTCGTGGGCGGTACCCTTTGCGTCCCAACGCACGACGTCGAACGGCTCGTCGGATTCGCTCGGATAGGTCAGCCCCTCGACGGCCTTTCGCAACGGTTCGAGTTCGTCCTGTTGCATAGCACCTCGTCAATCGTGCTCGTGCACCAGCGGCCTCGGTGGGGGGATCGGCACGTCGTCCACCCGCTGCCGCAGGGCGGCGGCGATGTCGGGGCGGACGCTGGTGAAAAAGTGCAAGCCGGTCTTCTGCTCGATCTGCGCCGGGCTGGTGCGGAACTGCGCCCACTCCTCGCCGACGCTGTCGTTGTCGTTGGGCACGTCGACGGCGATCACCCGCGTGCCCATGCTGATGCGGGACAGGTCGTCGCCGGGGCCTTCTTCGACGACGACCGCGACCTTCCAGCACTCGGCGGGGACCGATACCTTCCCGCCGGCCAGCGATTCCTTGAACCCGCGGCTCCCCGTCCCGCCCTGCCCGATCGGACCGGACATGATGTACAGGTGATTGTGCCGCCGGACGAGCTCGCGGCAGTAGGTCTCCAGTTGCGCCCACGCCTTGCGGTTCACGTTCGGCGCCTGCGGGATGATGTTGGTCATCACGAACGTCGCGTAGCTCATCTCCACGTTGGCGGACCGGTCGCCGTGCGGGCACATGTGGCCGCGGTCAAAGCCGCTTCCATTGTAATCGCGCGAGGTCACCACCTTAAAGCCGATCGGGAGCGTCGTATCCGGGTCGAAGACCTGCTTGCGCGGCGCGTCGCCGAGGTCCTGCTCGGTCACCTGCCAGCTCACCCAATTGGGCTCGCCCTTGTCGTTGTTGTACGACAGGACGTAGTACGGCTTGACCATCAGGTAATCATCGCGGTTGGACGGGTCCGGCGTGGCGCCGCTGGGGATGCCCAGCAGCAGGTTCGGGTCGCCGGCGGTGACCGCCGGCCCGATCCGCTGCGAGCGGAAGTAGATGACCGCGACGACGATCGCCAGCACCACAAGCAGGACGATCACCGCGATCTGCGTCTGCCGGTTGAGCTGGCGGAAGGTGGCCATCGACGAGTTGATCAGGTCGTCGTAGTCCTGCGGTCCGAGTCCGTCGGAAGGGTTTCGGCGTCGTGCCATGGGATGGGTAGCATAGCAATGCAGCCAGTAGGGGCGAACCTTGTGTTCGCCCTATTTGTAGGGGTGAACCTCGTGTTCACCCTCTTCTCAGGTGGACGGGAAAAGGGCGAATACAAGATTCGCCCCTACAGCGTGATCAGTCATCCAAGAAATCCAGCGGAACCGCGCCCGCGACGGAGCCCGCATCGGGATCGATTCCTCGCGCCTGCCCCTTCTTCGCGCGCCGGGCCCCGTTCCGCGACGCGGCGGGATCGTTGTTGGGGTTCGGCGTCGGCATCACCGCGCCGACGCTTTGCCGCCACCGGTGCAGTTGTTCCCGAAGCTCGTTCGCCTTGTCCGGCATTTGCTTTGAGAGGTCGTGCGGTTCGGAGACGTCGTCGCGGACGTTGAACAGCTCGCAGTGCATGTCCTCGTACCACTCGACCATTTTGAAATCGCCGGACAGGATCGCGCCGACCGGCGGGCCGCCCTGGTTGCTGTAGTGCGGGTAGTGCCAGAAGATCGGCCGCGGCGGCATCGACTCGCCGCGGAGCAGCGGCGCAATGCTTACGCCATCGAGATGCTGTTCGGGGCGGGGCGGCAGGCCGGCGAGTTCCAAGAACGTTGGATAGTAATCGGTGCTGATCATTGACCGATCGCAGGTGCTGCCCGGCTTGACGACACCGGGATAGCGGACGATCAGTGGCTCGCGCACGCCCCCTTCGTACGGCCATCCCTTGCCGCAGCGGAGCGGCACGTTGCTGGTGGGTGTTCCCTCGGCGGTGGACAGGCCGCCGTTGTCGCTGGTGAAGATCACGATTGTGTTTTGCGCCAGGCCCAGCTCATCGAGCTTGGCCATCACCCGGCGGACGCTCTCATCCAGGCTCTGCACCATCGCCGCGTAAACCGGCTGGTTCTGGACCTGCCGAACTTTCCGGCCCGAATCCTCGACGAACTCCGGCCCCTCGGGCTTGGGCATCGACGCCAGCTTCGCGCGGTATTTCTCGATGATCTCCCGCTTCGCCTGCTGCGGGTTGTGGACCGCGTAGTGGGCCAGATAGAGCAGGAACCGCTTGTTCTTCGAGCGCTCGATGAATCCCACCGCCTCGTCGGTCAATCGGTCGGTGAGATACTCGCCCCTGGGCCCGTCCGGCAGCGTCGGGATCCTGTACGGGCTGAAATAGCTCGGCGGGTGGCCGAGGCCGCACCCGCCAATGTTGATGTCGAACCCCTGCTTGTCTGGCGTAAACCCCACGTCGCCCAGATGCCATTTGCCGATGAAGCACGTCGCATACCCGGCCGCCTTGAGCGCCTCCGCCACCGTGAACTCGTCGAGCGCCAAGTGATCGGGCAGCTTCGGCCCGAGCAGCTTCTGATACTTCCGCGGCGGCTGCCCGGGCAGCCAGTCGGTCAGCCCCAGGCGGGCAGGATACTTGCCCGTCATGATGCTCGCCCGCGTCGGCGAACAGACGCAGCACGCCGCGTAAGCCCGCGAGAACTTCATCCCCCCCGCCGCGAGGCGATCCAGGTTCGGCGTCTCGTAAAACGTGCTGCCATAGCAACCCAGATCCTTCCACCCCAGATCGTCGGCGAGGATAAATACGATGTTCGGCCTCGTCACAGCGAGCGCAGCAACAGCACTTCGCGGGATGCACGCGAGCACAAGCCCAAGCACAACAGTCGAAGCAATCAACGATTTCATATGAATCGGTAGCATATCACTCTTCCCCTTTCGCGCTCAGCGCGACCGCGTTGCCCGCAGCTTGCAAGCGACGGGTATTGCGCCCCTCTGGGCCAGGGGATTACGCGACCGTATCCCGCGTCTGCAAGAATTGCCTTTTAGGGCAATGCCGCGAACGCGGCACAAGAAGGAGTGCGGGGATGAGTCAGGTTTTCACCGAATTGACGCGTGAGGGGTACTTGGGACGGGTCGGGCGTTCGATCCGGGCCGTCGTCGTCGGGCTGGTGTTCCTGGCCGCTGCGGCCGTGCTCCTGTTCTGGAACGAGGGGCGGACGGTGCGGACGGCGAACATGTTGACGGAGGCCCCACCCGGGCCGGTCTGCGTGATCGGCGAGCAGACCGGCGGCACCGTCGCCGCCTACACCACGCCCTCCGGCGGCTCAATCGAGCTGCTCCGCGTGGGCGCCCATCCCGCGACGGAGATGATCGCCACCGAACAGCAGCGCAACGCCGCACTCACGTGGCTCGTCCGGCTCGTGGGGTTCGTGCTGATGTGGATGGCGATCTTTCTGATGCTTCAGCCGTTGAAGGTCGTGGCCAGCGTCGCCGGCATCCTGGGCGACCTCGTGGGCGTCGGTGTGGGGCTCGTCTCGCTGCTGGGCGCCGCGACGCTCTCGGCGGGGATCATCGCGATTGCGTGGCTCGTCTACCGCCCGCTGCTGGGCGCCGGCTTGCTCGCGGTCGCCGGCGCCGCGGCGGCCGGGCTGTTCCTCCTCTGGCAACGCCGGGCGGCAGCCCGGCGTGCCGCCCTGCCCCTGCCGGCGATCGGGCCGGTGCCGCAACATCAATGAGCGAGCGGGCGGGCCTTTGCCCTGCCATTCAAGAGTCCTCGGCGGGCTTCCCCTCACCCCGGCCCTCTCCCGGAGGGAGATGGAGTAAGACGGGGGTCGCATCCCTCTGATCCCGATCTCGTTGGAGAAGCCTTGGCGGGCGGATCAATTCCCCGCGGCGGCGCCGGCCGCGGCGTCTTTCATCCGTTTGAGGACGGACTTCTCGGCCTCCTCGGCGGTGGGGAACTTGCCGGCGCGGATGTCGGCGGCGCTGGTGGTCAATGCCTTTCGCATCCGTGCCATCCCCTCCGCGGCGGCGGCCATCTGGGCGCGGTTCGGGATCGCGGTCAGGTCGACCTTCCAGCCGGTGGACGTGTGCCGCAGGTGCAGCGGGTCGGCGTCCTCCTGGCCGTGGTGACGCAGGATCGCGGTGTCGTTGGTGACCTTGATGTCGCTCTCCTGGATGTGGACTTCGAGCTCCACCGCCGGGCTCTCGCGGACGATGGCCCGGCCCGCCTTGCCGAACTTTTCACGGGCGGCATGCTCCAGGTCCTTGGCCGAGCCGACCATGCCCAGCAGCGGCTCGAAGAGCTTGTAGTCGTCCTCCGACCCGATCGTCACGGCCCGGAACTGGGCCATGTCGTTCTGCTCCATCGCGCGCACGAACGCGAATGCCGCCATCTTCGGCGTCGCCAGTTGCGGGTCGTCCGCCGCGAACGCGGGGATCGCCACGAGGGCCGATAACACGAGTGCACAGGGGATAGCGGATCGAAACATGCTGGCGGTCTCCTTCGCGCGTACGCCCGCGTGAACTGTCGATCGGAGCGGGCGGCCGATTCCCTATATCGGTCGGGGGACGCCAAGAACTCCGCTCGGGACGGCGATCCGAATCTCGAATTTGAGATTTCAAATCTTAGATTTCAGGGCGTACTTCGGCTCACCATCAGGGGCACGCTCGCGAAGGCGGGAAGCGTGATGGTGAATGTGCTCCCCTTCCCTGGGCTGCTTTGGACCTCCAGTTCGCCGCCCATGGCGTCGACGAGACGACGGCAGATGGTCAGGCCCAGGCCGCTCCCCTTGGCGCGGTCGCGCTCGGGGTTGCGCAACTGGAAGAACTCGTCGAAGATGTGCGCCTGGTGTTCGGGCGCGATGCCGATGCCGGTGTCGGCGACATCGATGCGGATGCCGTTGTTGCCGTTGCGGTGGGCGTCCACCCGCACGCCGCCGTGCTCGGTGAACTTGATCGCGTTGCCGATCAGGTTGCCCAGCACGCGGGCGAGCTTGATCCGGTCGGTGCGGACGAGGAGCGGCTCGGCCGGGGCGTTCACGTCCAGCGTCAGCCCCTTTTCGCGGGCCAGCGGCTGGAGCTGCCTTTGCTCGTCCTGCAGCAGCGCGTTCAGCGGGAACTCGCTTTCCTGCAGCTCGATCTTGTCGGAGTCGAACCGGGCGATGTCGAGCACGTCGCTGAGCAGATTCACCAGCGAGGCGGCGCTGCCGTGCAGTTCCTGGGCGAGGTTGGGAACGTCGGCGGCGAGGGCCGGGGTGCTGGCCGTGCGGCGGATCAGCTCGGCCAGCAGGCTGATCGCGTTGGCCGGGGTGCGGATGTCATGACTCACCGCGGCCAGGAACCGCGTCTTGCGGACGGATGCCTCCTCGGCCTCCCGCCGTCGGACGTCCAGCTCGCGCTGCAGGTCCTTCTGCACGGTGATGTCCACCATCACCGCCACCGCGCCCCGGATCACTCCATCGCCATCGCGAATCGGCCGCGCGTATTTCAGGCACATCATCCGTCGCCCAGCCGGAAGCACGAACTCCAACTCCTCGCCGTGGACCTCCTCCCCGTAGCGGGAGGCCCGGAAAATGGGGTGATCGGTCAGTTCGATGGGGCGACCCTTCCGGTACGGCTGCCAGACCCGCGTCAGATCCGCCGGCCCCAATTCCTGATCGAGCGGAACGTTCAGCAGCGCGGCGCCCGCGGGATTCAATCGCAGGTTCGAGCAATCGGCGTCGCAAACCACCACGGGCACCGGCACCGTGCGGAGCACCGCCTCAAACCGGTTCCGTTCCTGGCTGACGGATTCAAAAAGCTGCGCCGCCTCGAGGCTGACCGACGTCTGGGCGGCCAGGGATTCGATCAGCGCGACCTGCTCCTGGTTCCAGGTCGTCTTGTGGCGGCTGTAGACCTCGAGGCTGCCGATCGGCACGCCGCGGACGCGTAGCGGGGTCGCGAGGATCGCGACCATCGGGTCGCCTTCCTTCGGCTGGGCGATGTGCAGGTCCGGACGGGCGGCGACGTCCTCGATGTAGCCGGTGCGGCCTTTACTGAGTACGAGGGCCGCGAATGACTCGTGTGGCGCCATCGAGTCCTCGCGCAGGCCCGCCGGGCCGAACCCGTGGTGGCAGAGGACGTGCATCTGATCGCCCCGCTGTTCGAGAATCGCGGCGGCCGCCCCGGGCCCGTTGATCAGCAGGCCCAGCGTCTCGCAGATCCGGGACATGATGTCGTTGCGCGACAGCTCGGTGTGCAGCGATCGCGACAGCGACAGCAGGATCTCCAGGATCTTCTCGCGGTGGGCGAGTTCCTCGTTGGCGACGCGGAGTTCCTCGCTCTGGCGTTCGAGCTCTTCGGTCTGGGATTGCAGTTCCTCGTTCTGCCGGGCGATCTCCTCCTCGCGGGCGGCGAGGTCCACATTGATCGCATCCAGCTCCGCGTTGTGCCGCTCCAGCGCCCGACCGGTGTTGATCCAGACGTCCAGGATGCTGCTGATCAGTAACAGGTCGAACGCGACCAGCGCGCCGTTCTGCCACCACTCATTGAACACCGCAAACCGCAGGATGCTGAGCAGGAGGAACGCCGCGGTGCTGGCCCAAAGCAGCTTTCGGCTGCGGAACGCGGCAATGATGATGACGGGCACGCCATACCCGATCGGCATGTAGGGCTGATGGGGCCGGTGCAGGCGGAACCAGTACATCAGCGCGATAAGGATGACGGCGACAATGGTCCCGACCCACATCGGGGGCTTTCGCCGCAGCGAAGGGAACACAACCTCCCACTTGGACACGCTCAACTCCTGTCGCGCTGGTAGATGCAGGGCACGACGGGGACCAGTCCCGCCGCCCCGTAGGGCCGCTCGGCCTTGCCGGTGACGAGAATCCCGCCCGGCCGCAGGCTCGCGGCCAGCCGGGCCCACAGCCGCCCGGCGGCCTCGGGCTGCAGATAAATCGCCATGTTGCGGCAGAGGATCAAATCCCACATGCCCGGCTCGGACGTGTAAAGCACGTTCCCCGACCGCCACTGCGCCGACGCCCTCAAGAACGGGTGGACCTGCCACTGGGCACACTCGGGCGAAAGATACCGGCCCACGAAGGGCGCCGGCACCCCCTTTAGCGCCGCCGCATCATAACAGCCCTCCCGTGCCCGGGCGATGGCGTCGGCCCGGCAATCGGTCCCCAGCAGCGTCGATCGCTGAATCGCGCCCCGCTCGGCCAGCAGCATTGCGACGGAATACAGCTCCGCCCCGTCGGAACAGCCCACGCTCCAGATCCGCGGGTTGGGCGTCCGCCGCAACACTTCGGGGAGGAACGACTCTTCCAGCCCGGCGAACACGCCGGGGTCGCGAAAGAAGGCGGTGACGCCGATCACCAGCGAGCTGACGGCGGTCTTGAGCAGGTCGGGATGGCGGTCGATCGTGGGGCCGATGCGTTCCGGCGACTCGACCCGCAGCGCCCGCAGGCAGGACGGGATCCGCCGCTTGAGCGTTTCCAGGCGGTAGTCGTCCAGGCGCAGCCCCGCCCGCTCGAACACGTGAGAAAGGCTCGACTGCTCGTCCGATGTAAGATCGTCTTCGGGAACGGCGATGCGATCGCTCCCGGCGGATTGCGGCATGAAGTTCACCGCGCGCCCGTTCGGTTCGAGCGCATCGGGAAACACCACATGCCGGTACGCCATCGGCGTAAACGCCAGGCTCGACATCCCTTTGGCCCTTCGCGTGAAGCGCACGGCCACACCGCCACCGGGCAGGCTCGCACGTGACACGAATAGTAAAATTTACTATCGGGTTGGCAAGTTTCGCGTTGATGGCGTCCAGGCAACCGGCATCGGTACCGCGAGTTCCCGGGTGGCATGGGCATGTACTCATACGGATCGCAGTTGATTCTCGCGCCGGGAACGGCGAGCAAGCTCGCCGGCTACACGGGGAACCGGGGCGCAAGAACTACGTGGAATCGGTATCATGCCCGTGCTGTTGATGGTGACGAAGCGCCCTCCGTCTTCCGGGCGGCACGGACATGTACTCATGTCCGTGGCGTGGATCGAACTCACCACGGACAAGAGTACTTGTCCGTGCCACCCGAATCAGCCGGAAGACACGGGCATGAGTACATGCCCATGCCACCCCAAAAGGGCGCCGACGATCTGATCGGGCGGCCTCAGACGTCAAAGTACTTCGCCTGCGGGTGATGCACGACCAGGGCGTCGGTGGACTGTTCGGGCACGAGCATGAAGTTCTCGCTGAGGGTAACGCCGATCTCATCAGGCTTCAGCAACTCGACAATCTTGGCCCGCTGCTCCAGATCCGGGCAGGCGGGGTAGCCGAAGCTGTAGCGGCTGCCGCGGTAGCCCTGGTGGAACAGGTCGGCGATCTTGGGCGCGTCCTCGCTGGAGAAGCCCATCTCCTGCCGCATCCGCTTGTGCCACAGTTCGGCCAGCGCCTCGGCCGACTCGACGCCGAAGCCGTGGAGGTAGAGGTAGTCCTGGTACTTGTTGGCGGCGCGAAGCTGCTCGGCGACTTCGGTCGCGCGGTCGCCCACCGTCACGAGTTGGATCCCCAGCACGTCATACTGCCCGCTCTCGACGGAGCGGAAGAAGTCCGAGACGCACAGCCGCCGGCGGCCCTCCTGGCGCGGGAAGTTGAACCGCAGCCACTCCCGCGGCTTGCCGCTGGGCTCGAGCTTGCCCGGGCCGTTGGGATGGCAGGTGCAGCCGAGGAATTCCTCGATGTGGTAGAGGATCACGTCATTCCCCTGTGCCTGCACGGGGAAGTAGGCGTAGGCGACCTTGGGTTGGAGCAGCCCTTCCTCGCCGGCCCGCTTTTGCAGGGCCTCGAAGACGGGCCGGGCCTTTTCCTCGATCATGCGCTCGTGCTCCGCGGCGCTGACGCCGCCCCGCTTCTTGAATCCCCACTGCCCGCCGAACAGCGCGTCGGGGTTGATGTAGGGGATCACGTTTTTCAGCGGGATGTCGGTGACGATCCGCCGGCCCCAGAACGGCGGGATGGGGACCGGGTTGTCCTTCGCGATGGCCGGGCCCACGGCCCCGGCGCCCTTGAGGATGTCGCCGTACTTGGCCTGACTTTCCCGCTTGAGCCGCTTGCGCTTCTCGCTGCGCGCCCGCTGCTCGGAGACGATCGTCTGCGTCTGCCCGCCAGCGATCGCGTCCATCACATGCAGCCCGTCGAACGCGTCTTTGCAATAGAGCAGCGGCCCCTGGTAGAGGTTCGCCAGGTCGTCCTCGGCGTAGTCGCGGGTCAGCGCCGCGCCGCCCAGCAGCACGGGCACCTTCACCTGCTTGGCGTTCAGCTCCTCCAGGTTCTCCTTCATCACGTTGACGCTCTTGACCAGCAGCCCCGACATGCCGATCGCGTCCGCGTGCTTCTCCTGGGCGGCCTTGAGGATGTCGTTGATCGGCTGCTTGATGCCGAGGTTGTAGACGGTGTAGCCGTTGTTGGTCAGGATGATGTCGACCAGGTTCTTGCCGATGTCGTGCACGTCGCCGCGGACGGTGGCCAGGACGATCTTCCCCTTGGTCTGCCCGTCCACCTTGTCCATGAACGGCTCGAGGTAGGCGACGGCGGCCTTCATCGTCTCGGCGCTTTGCAGCACGAACGGGAGTTGCATCTGGCCCGAGCCGAACAGCTCGCCGACGACCTTCATCCCTTCCAGCAGGATGTTGTTGATTATGTCCAGCGGCGAATACTGCTTCATCGCCTCAGCCAGGTGCTCGGTGAGGTTGCGCTTTTCGCCGTCGATGATGTGCTTCTTGAGCTTCTCCTCGATCGAAAGGTTCTCCACCTCCGCGGCTGATTTTTGCGCAGTGGCTTCGGTCCCCTCGGGGAAGAGGGAGACGAAGTGCGTGAGCGGATCGAAGCCTTCGCGCCTTCGGTCGTAGATCAAATCCAAGGCGGCGTCCCACTGCTCCTGCGGGATCCGGTTCTGCGGCAGGATCTTCGACGCGTGAACGATCGCGCCGGTCAGCCCCGCTTCTCGAAGCTCGTGCAGGAATGCGCTGTTCAGCACGACGCGGGCGGCGGGCTTGAGGCCGAAGCTGACGTTCGAGAGGCCGACGACGGTGTGGCAGTTGGGCAGTTCCTTCGAGATCCGCCGGGTGCCTTCGATCGTCTCCATCGCGTTGCGGCGGTCTTCCTCGATGCCGGTGGAAATCGGGAGCACCAGCGGGTCGAAAAGGATGTCCTGGTCGCGCAGGCCGTATTTCTCGACGGCCAGGTCGCGGATCCGCCTGGCGATCGAGATCTTCCGCTCGGCAGTGCGCGCCATCGCGTTCTGCTTGTCCTCGTCGATCGTCCCCGCGACGACGGCGGCGCCGTACTTGCGCGCGATGCCGCAGATGTGGGCGACGCGTTCCTCGCCGTCCTCGAGGTTCATCGAGTTGAGGATGCACCGCCCGCCGGCCAGCTTGAGCCCGGCTTCCATGACGGCCGCGTTGGTGCTGTCGAGCATGAGCGGCGCGTTGATCTGCTGGACATACCGCTTGACGACTTCGTGCATGTCGCGGACGCCGTCGCGGCCGACGAAGTCGACGCAGACGTCGAGCATGTGCGACCCGTCCCGCATCTCGTCGCGGGCCATGCTGACCAGGCCGTCCCAGTTCTCCTCCTGCAGCAGCCGCTTGAACTGCCGCGAGCCGTTGGTATTGGTCCGCTCGGCGACGACGAGGTAGCTCAGGTCCTGGCGAATATCCGTTGCGGAATAGAGGCTCGATACGACCGGCCGCGGCTTCACCTCCCGCGGCTTGGGCGGGCGGTTGCGGACGGCCTCGACGAGCATCTTCATGTGCTCGGGCATCGTCCCGCAGCACCCGCCGACGATGTTGACGCCGAACTCCTCGACGAACCGCATCATCCCCTTGGTGAAATCGGGCGGCGTCATCGGGAAGCTGGCCCGGCCCTTGTCGTCCAGGATCGGCAGCCCCGCGTTCGGCAGCGCGCTCACGAGCCGCGGCCAACTCTGGCAGATCGTGCGGACGGTCTCCGTCAGTTCCGGCGGGCCGAAGGCGCAGTTCACGCCCAGCGACATCACTTCCGAGTATGGCTCGATCGCCGCCACGAGTGCGGACGGGTCCGACCCGGCGAGCATCTGCTGCCCGCCGTTCGTATCGAACGACCCCTGCACCATGATCGGGACGCGCTTGCCGAGTTCCGTCATCGCCCGGTTGGCGGCGGCGATCGCGCACTTGATCGCCAGCAGGTCCTGCTGCGTCTCGATCAGGATCACGTCCGCCCCGCCGGAGATCAGCCCGCGCATCTGCGGCGTGAAGCTTTCGAACAGCTCGTCCCAGCTCGTCATCCCCACACTGACGAGCTTCCGCGTCGGCCCGACCGAGCCGACGACGTACCGCGGGCGGTCGGCCGTCTCGAACTTCTCGCACGCCCGCCGGGCGATCTGGGCCGCGAGGCGGTTCACTTCCTCCGCCCGCGGCGTCAGGTCGGCCTCGGCCAGGTCGTTGGCGCTGCCGTTGAAGCTGTTGCTCTCCACCGCGTCGCACCCGACCGCCAGGAACGCCTCGTGGATCTCCTGGATGATGTCCGGCCGGCTTAAGTTCAACACCTCCGACGCGTTCTCGTGGCCCATCCAGTCGCGCTGGAGGTCCAACGTCCGGCACTGGAGGTTCGAACCCATCGCGCCGTCCAAAACGACGACGCGCTGACGGCAAGCTTCTAAAAACGGCAGTCGCACGCGGCTACTACTCCCAAGAGGCGGGTTCAGCACCCTGTGGCACGGGCGCCTCGCCCGTGCGGTGTTGCGAAAGACGCATGGGCGAGGCGCCCATGCCACCAGGTTCCGAAACCGCATCTAAACCAGAAAAGGTCTCAATCTTAGGACCGATCGGCTCAGACGGATAGGTCCGCGGTCGCAAGACGACCGTCACGCCGCCCGTGACACGGGTTTTCAACCCGTGCTGGCGACTCACCGTCTGAAGGCAATTCTGCAATGCGCGGCCCCTGTCATTCGCACGCGGGCCGGCACGGGTTGAAAACCCGTGTCACAGGGCGGTTTGCTCCCCTTCGCCCCAAGGCCGCACATCATCACGTACGGTTCCATATCTCACAAGTCTTTCTAATCGTCATTCGCCACGATCTTTCGTATCTCTGCCCTGTTGCGAACCCGATGGCGGTGTGATGCTCCTTGTCTGGACCGGCTTCATCCTCTTCATCATCCTGCTGCTCCTGCTCGACTTAGGCATTTTAAACCGCCGGCCTCATGCCATCTCAATGCGCGAGGCGATGCGCTGGTCGGCCCTCTGGATCGCGCTGGGCGTCGCGTTCTGCTTCGTCATTTACGACGGCTACGCCCACCATCGCTTCGGCCAAGGCGCCTGGCCTGATGCAATAGACGGCCGGCTGAATGACGGTCCGACGGCGGCGGCCAAGTATCTGGCCGGGTACGTGCTGGAAAAGGCCCTCAGCGTCGACAACCTCTTCGTCATCGCCGTGATCTTCCGCTTCCTGGCGGTTCCCGCCGAACAGCAGCATCGCGTGCTGCTCTGGGGCATCCTCGGCGCAATGGTGATGCGCGGCCTCATGATCGGCGTCGGCGTCGAGTTGATCCGCCATTACCACTGGGTCCTCTACGTCTTCGGGGGGTTCCTCCTGCTCACCGGCTTGCGCCTGCTGATCCTCCCCGAGCATCCGCCGGACCCCGCCCACAATATCATCGTGCGTCTGGCCCGCCGGTTCCTGCCCCTCACCCCCCGCTATCACGGCGGGCGCTTCCTGACTTGGGAGAACGGCCGCCGGGTCCTCACGCCGCTGGCGCTGGCGCTGGTCCTGATCGAGACCGGCGACGCGGTCTTCGCCGTCGATTCGATCCCCGCCGTCTTCGGCGTCACCGCCGACCCGCTGCTGGTCTACACCAGCAACATCATGGCCCTGCTCGGCCTCCGCGCCCTCTACTTCGCCCTCGCCGGCCTGCTCGACCGCTTCCACTACCTCAAGGTCTCCCTCGCCCTGATCCTCCTCCTCGTCGGCGGCAAAATGCTCGCCTCCCACTGGATCCACCCCCTCCTGGGCCAATACGCCGTGCTCGTTCTCCTGGGACTCGTGGCGTTGGTCCTTGGGGCAGGCGTCGTCGCGTCGCTCGCCTTTCCTTCGACGAGGAAGGACATCGCGCCTGTGCCGAACACACCGGCTGAAACGACCGCGGCGGGCTCATGAAACGTTATAGAGATCCCAGGTTGTCGTCACCCGTATTCGGCTCCCGCCTGAGTCCCTCCTCCTGTCCTGAAAGGACCGCCATCGCGCTGCGAGCGTATTCCGCCACGTCCTGATCATCACAGCGGTTCAGCAGCCGGAGCATCGGAACGAGAAAACGAAAGTGCCGAACGTCCCGGAACTGCCTTGCGGCAATCAACTCGAGAATCGACGAAATACATTGCGCGAGCTCCAAGCCGCACAGCATCCGAATGGAAAAGCGCTCGATCCCGTCGATCCACATGCCGAACCAATTCAGCTCGGTGTTCGTCATTAGACCATTTCGCCGAATGGGGCTGCCGTCACGAAGCACAAGGACGCGGGAGTTGTCGCAAATCGACCAGAGCGCGGCGCACGTGTCTCGTGCGATCGTTGCGGAGGCAACGACTGCGGGATGGAGCACCACTAACGCTTGCAACAGATCCGCAATCTCCCGATCGCTAATCCCCGAAAAGGGTCGCAGTCGGCCAACCAACCCCGGGTCATCCAGATCAATTTCGAAACCTGCGTGGACCCTCACCCTGAAGCTGGCTTTTTCCGCATCAATCATTAGCAGAGAGCGTACCCGTCAATTCGGGACATTTCGACTGAACCGCCCAAGGCGGGGCTTGGATTCTGGGTCGCCAATCGTTCCGCGCGCGGCGCGGCGGGCTCGTTGCCGTCCGCCGAACGTGAGAACTCATCTCCCTTCGCCTAGAATATTTCCGTGCCCCTCGACGGTTTTCATCCTACGATTCAGCGCTGGTTTGCGCAGCGATTTGGCGAGCCCACCGAGCCGCAGCGAGAGGGTTGGCCGCAGATCCGCGCCGGCCATCACACGTTGATTTCGGCGCCGACCGGGATGGGCAAGACGCTGGCCGCTTATCTGGCGGCGATCGACGAGCTGGCGCGCCAGGGCACGTCGCTGCCCGACCAGACGCACGTGCTGTACGTCTCGCCGCTGCGCGCGCTGAGCAACGACGTTCAGAAGAACCTCCAGGTGCCGTTGAAGGAGCTGGCCGACCTCGATCCGGGGTTGCCGAACATCCGGGTCCTCGTGCGGACGGGTGATACGCCGCAGGGCGAGCGGGCCGCGATGGGTCGCAAGCCGCCGCACATCCTGGTGACGACCCCTGAGTCGCTCTACATCCTGCTCACCAGCGCGGGCGGCCGGGCGATGCTGCGGACGGTGAAAACTGTCATCGTCGATGAGATCCACGCCCTCGTTCGCGACAAACGCGGCTCGCACCTGGCGCTGTCGCTGGAGCGGCTCGAGGCGCTCGCCGGCCCGGTTCAGCGGATCGGGTTGTCCGCGACGCAGAAACCGCTCGACGAGGTCGGCAGGTTTCTCGTCGGCGAGGGGCGAAGCTGCACGCTGGTGGATGTCGGGCACCGGCGCAAGCTGGACGTCGGGATCGTCGTTCCCCCTTCTCCGCTGGCGACGGTGTGTTCTCACGAGCAGTGGGACGAAATCTACGGCCAGATCGCCGCCCTGATCGACGCGCATCGCACGACGCTGATCTTCGTCAACACGCGCAAGCTCGCCGAGCGGATTACCGCCCGGCTGACCGACGTGCTGGGCGCGGACAAGGTGACCTGTCACCACAGCAGCCTCTCGCGCGAGCGGCGGCTGGACGCCGAGCACCGGTTGAAGTCGGGGACGCTGCGCGCCCTGGTCGCGACGGCGTCGCTGGAGCTGGGCATCGACATCGGCGAGGTTGACCTGGTCATTCAAGTGGGCGCGACCCGCTCGATCGCCACGTTCCTGCAACGCGTGGGACGCTCGGGCCACGCGGTGCGGCGAATCCCCAAGGGCCGGCTCTTCCCGTTGACGATCGACGAACTGGTCGAAGCCGCGGCACTGTTGCGGGCGCAACAGCGCGGCGAGTTGGACCGCACGCCGCAGCCCAAGGCGCCGCTCGACATCCTCGCCCAGCAGGTCGTCGCCGCCTGCGTGGCCGCGGGCGAGCAAGGGTGGAGTGAGGATGCGCTATACGCGACGTTCCGGCGGGCCTGGCCTTATCGCAATCTCACCCGCGACGACTTCGACGCCGTGATCAAGCTGCACATCGACGGCCGCCACGGCTTGCTGCACCGGGACGGCGTCGGCGGCCGCGTCATGGCCCGCAAGCGCGCCCGGATGACCGCCATCATGGGCGGCGGCGCGATCCCCGATGTCGCCGACTACCGCGTCGTGCAAGACCCGCAGGGCCTGTTCGTCGGGACGTTGAACGAGGACTTCGCCGTCGAGTCGAACGTGGGCGACATCTTCCAGCTCGGCAACGCCTCCTGGCGCGTTCTCAAGGTGGAACGCGGCGTGGTGCGGGTTGCCGACGCGCAGGGCGCGCCGCCCTCGATCCCCTTCTGGCTGGGCGAAGGCCCGGCGCGCACCGCCGAACTCTCGGCCGGGATCGCGGCGATTCGTGAAGGATGCGCCGACCCGCTCGCCCTGCAGCGCGAATTGGAGCTATCGAGCGACGCGGCGTCGCAGATCGCCGAGTACGTGGCCGACGGCCGCAGGGTCCTCGGCACCGTCCCGACTCAAACGCGCGTGGTGCTCGAACGCTTCTTCGACGAGAGCGGCGGCATGCAGATGGTGCTGCACGCGCCGTTCGGCGGCAAGATCAACCGCGCCTGGGGCCTCGCGCTGCGCAAGCGGTTTTGCCGCGGCTTCGGCTTCGAACTTCAGGCGGCCGCCAACGAAGAGGCCATCGTCATCTCGCTGGGCGCGCACCACAGCTTCCCGCTGGAAGACGTCTTCAATTACCTCCACCCGAGCAGCGTGCGAGAGGTCCTCACGCAGGCGGTGCTCGACCAGCCGATGTTCGAGTCGCGATGGCGGTGGAACGCGACGCGGGCGCTGGTTTTGCCCCGAACCCAGAACGGGAAGCCCGTGCCGCCGCAGATCCTGCGGATGCGGGCGGGGGATCTGCTGGCCCGCGCGTTTCCCGCCGCCATCGCGTGCCCGGAAAACCTGCCGCCGGGCGATCTGCCGATCCCGATGGAGCACCCGCTGGTGCGGCAGACCATCGACGATTGCCTGACCGAGGCGACCGACATCGAAGGCCTGATCGAGGTCCTTCGCGGCTTGCGCGACGGTTCGATCGAGCGCGTCGCGATCGATACCGCCGAGCCGTCGGCGTTCGCGCGCGGCATCCTCAATTCCGAGCTCTACACGTTCCTCGACGACGCCCCGCTGGAAGAACGCCGCACGCAGGCGGTGCTGTCGCGCCGCGGCCTCGATGCCCGGCTTCAGGACCACCTGGGCGCGCTTGACCCGGCGGCCGTCGAGCGCGTGCGGCAGGAGGCCTGGCCCGAGCCCGAATCCCTCGAGGAACTGCACGATGCGCTGCTCTGGATGGGCTTCGTCACGGACGCGGAAGCCGCCGATTGGCTCGAGTGGTTGGGCAGCCTCGCGGCCCAACGACGCGCCGTACACCAGAACGGCCGGTGGTTCGCCGTGGACGCGCCGACCGAGCCGAAGAAGGTGCTCCTGGGCCGACTCGAAGCGCTCGGGCCGGTCTTCGAGGATGATCCGCGAATCGTGATCCCCGGGCAGCCGCAACAGGCCTTGCTCCTCGAACTGGAACACGACGGCGCGATCCTGCGGACGCGCCTCGACGGCCGAACCGCCTGGTGCGAACGGCGGCTGCTGGCGCGCATCCACCGCTACACGATCGAGACGCTCCGGCAGCAAATCGAGCCCGTGACCGCCAGCGGGTTCCTCCAGTTCCTGGCCTGCTGGCAGCACGTTGACGAGCAATATCGGCTGGAGGGTCCGCGGGGCGTGGCCGAGGTGCTCCGGCAACTGGCCGGGTTCGAGCTGCCCGCGTGGGCATGGGAAAGCCACGTCCTTCCGCGGCGGGTTCGCGACTACCGGCGTGAGTGGCTCGACGACGCGACGCTCTCCGGCGAGTTCGCCTGGGGCCGGCTTTGGGGCGGCGCGGCGACGCCCATCCGCGTCACGCCGATCAGCTTCATCCCGCGCGACCAGATCGACCCGTGGCTCGCCCTGGCCGAGCCCCCGTCGAGCGCGGGGCTCTGCGGCCCCGCCAGCGACCTGCTGATCCCGCTGCGGGCGCGCGGCGCGATGTTCCCTCAGAACCTTCAGCAAGCCGCCCAACTCGTCCCGGCCCATTTCGAGATGGGCCTGGCCGACCTGGTGTCGCACGGCTGGGCGACGTGCGACTCGTTCGGCGCCCTCCGGCAGATGATCACCCCGCCCTCGCGCCGCCGGTCGGCCCTGCGGCCGGTCGGCCGATGGAGCTGCTTCCGCACCGCGGTGAAGCCGCCAGAGTCGGACGAACCCACCGAGCTGGCCGCACGACAACTCCTGCGCCGCACCGGCGTCGTCTTCCGGCGCACGATCGCGCGCGAACGGCTCCCCGTCACCTGGCTAAAGCTCACCCGCATCTTCCGCCGCATGGAACTCCGCGGCGAACTGCGCGGCGGTAGGTTCGTCGCCGGCTTCTCCGGCGAACAATTCGCCCTGCCCGAGGCGGTTGAAATGCTCCGCCGCCTCCGCCGCGAAGGCCCCCGCCCTCCGATCAACGTCCCCGCCGCCGACCCCTTGAACTTCCAAGGCATCCTCACCCCCGACCCGCGCGTCTCCCCCGCCCGCCGCCGGCAGGTGCTCGTTGGGTGAGGCACACCGTGCCGACATCATGGACGCACCCTGCCTGTTCCGGAGGGCGTGGTCCGAAGGCCAACCCCACGAATCATGGCGATGCAGCCTCACCCGCGGCGTGCGGCCTCGATCGTGGCGATGTCGATCTTCTTCATCGTCATCATCGCATCGAACGCGCGCTTCGCGACACCGGGATCGGGGTCGGAGAACGCTTGCGTCAGCGCGATCGGCGTAATCTGCCAGGACAATCCCCATTTGTCCTTGCACCAGCCGCACGCGCTCTCCTGGCCGCCGTTGCCGACGATCGCGTTCCAGTAGCGATCCGTTTCGGCTTGGTCGGCGGTCGCAACTTGAAACGAGAACGCTTCGTTGTGCTTGAACGCGGGGCCGCCGTTAAGCCCGAGGCATGGAATCCCCAGCACGGTGAACTCGACGGTCAACACGTCCCCTTTCTTCCCTGACGGAAAGTCCCCCGGCGCGCGGTGCACCGCGCCGACGGACGAATCGGGAAAGGTCCTGGCGTAAAACCGCGCCGCCTCCTCGGCGTCGCCATTGTACCAAAGGCAAATCGTGTTCTTCGCCGGCTTGACCATGTCACGTCTCCATCAAGATGAACCACCCGAACAGAGCGTCTGCCATGCCCGGCATCTTACCGCCCGCGCGGGGAAAAGCCGCACCGGAATGGAACGCGACCGCAGCCGACCAGCCACACGCCGCACGCCGGGGCGGCGGAAAGCATGGCCCGGCGGTACAATCCGCCCCGATGATCCGCCGCCTGTTCGCCGCTGCGTCGGTGCTGTCGCTACTGATAGGTGCGGCAACGGTCGCTCTGTGGATGCGAAGCTACCGGCACTGGGACGAAGTCGAGTTCGGGCTCGACCACCGCGATGTCGTCTCGTATCTGGCAAGCGACGTCAATCACCAGTTCCGTTTGACAAGGACATTCAACGACGCTGGCATTACGGAACCACGAAGTTGGTTGTGGGTGGACGCAATTCATCCGCCGGGGTGGCAAGCGACGTCGGACACGACGAATTGGGATTGGGGGGGCACATGCCATGGCTTCACCGCCGGCGGCGTCAATTACAATCCACCGGTCGGGGATGTCATCATGCGGCGGGCATTTAGTGGTTCCACGTTCGTTGTCGGAATCCCGCCGTGGTTCGCCTGCGCGGTCTGCCTGATCCTTCCATTGCGCTGGCTGATCCGCCGATATTCGCGGCGCCCTCGGCCGGGCTTTTGCCCCACCTGCGGCTATGACCTCCGGGCCAGCACGGACCGCTGCCCCGAATGCGGCACGCCGATCCCGGCGGAGGCGACGGGATCATCCGCGGATTGTTCTTCGCGTTGCGGCCCGAGCGGCGGTTGACTGGCGATTGACGAGTCGCGGGACATTGGTACCCGCTTTGAAGATCGCTCGCCTCAAGGCACCGCGTGCCGCAGCTAGGCGGGAGGAATGGAGTCATCGATCAAGGCGATGTCCGTCAGATGCCTGACCTGCTTCCACTCGAATTCGTGAATGGACACGAGGCCCATCGACGCCAGGTTTTGGTCGGCCGCTTGAAACGCACGTTCATCCAGGCGCAGTTTCCGGGCCACCCATCCCGGGTCGAAATGGCAGATCTTCCTGCACCCCGATGCATCCTTCCACAAGAGCCGGAGAATCGCCTGTTCGGCGAGTGCCAACTCGGCCATCCCGCGCATTCTACCGCGCAGGACGGAAGGGACAGGAGTATTTATCCTAATGCACATCTGGGCATGGATACTGGTTTTTGCTTGCCCGCCACATCGGCCCTCATAATATGAGGCTGACGGGAGCCATCGTGAACGGAGCGAATTGACACCGCCAATTACAGGGAGGTCGTCAAATGAAATCCGTGCCCCACTCGGCATTATGCGTGGCATTGATATTAATCGCCTGGACTGGGGCAACGGGCCAACGCTGCGGAGGGGCCGAGCCGGCCGCGGGTTCGGACGCGCAACCTGCCGCCACGAACGGTCCGGCACCGAGCGAGGGGAAGGCGCCGCCGGTTCCCAGGGCGGGCCCCCTTGCCGATCCGAAGGCGCTCAAGCAGGTCGGGTTGCCGGACGATGCGGTGCGCGCCGCCACGCCGGACGACAATCCCCAGACGCCTGCGAAAATCGCGCTCGGCGAGCGGCTGTTTTTCGACGGCCGCCTCTCCGCCGACGGCACGGTGGCATGCAGCACCTGTCACGACCCGGCCCGGGCGTTCACCGACGGCCGGCCGGTCTCGATCGGCATCAAGGGACGGGCCGGCCAGCGCAACGCGCCGACCATCCTGAACGCGCTGTTCAACAAGGCCCAGTTTTGGGACGGTCGCGCCAAAACGCTGGAAGACCAGGCGGCGTTGCCGATCACCAACGCGGTGGAGATGGGCCGGCCCAGCGTCGACGCCGCGGTGGCGGCGATCGCATCGGCGCCCGAATACCGGCAGGCGTTCCAACAGGCATTCGGACGTGCCCCCAGCGGGCCCGACCTGCTTCGCGCGATCGCGTCGTACGAACGCAGCCAGGTGTCGTTCGATTCGCCGTTCGACCGTTTCATCGCGGGCGACGCAAACGCGATCGACGAATCCGCCCGGCGGGGCTGGGAACTGTTCAACACCAAGGCCCGCTGCAACAAGTGCCACGCGCTGTCGGACGCCACGCGCGATCCCACGTTCTTCATCGACAAGGACTTTCACAACATCGGGATCGGCATCATACGTCATAACGTCGTCGCCCTGGCCGCGCAGGCGGAGAAGCTGATCGACTCAGGCAACGTGATAGCGATTGATACGGCTGCGATTCAGACGGACATGTCCGCGCTGGGACGCTTCCTGATCACGAAGAAGCAAGCCGACACCGCGTCATTCAAAACGCCGAGCGTGCGAAACGTGCTGGTGACCGCCCCCTACTTCCACGACGGCTCACAACAGACGCTTTGGGATGTCATGGACCACTACAACAAGGGCGACGGCCTGAAGAACCCATTCCTGGACGAAGACATCCAGCCGCTCGCGCTGACGGAACCGGAGATCGACGACGTCGTCGCGTTCATGGCCTCACTCACCAGCCCCCAGTACAAGGATCTGGGCGCCCGCGAGTTCGCCCGCCAACGCCAACTCGCCAACACGACGCGATCCCAGCGCGACACCGCCCGCGCCTTCGGCCCCAAACCCCTACGGCCCGCGCCGCCGGAGCATTGAGGGCTCGCTCACATTTTCCCGACACGCGTGTACTATGTACGGCGAAAGGGAATGGCGTACCCTATGAAACACGTCGTCTGCGGCATTTGCAGGACCACGGGGCTCATTACCACGCGGGAGGTCGAGGCAGCCGACGCGGTTGCGGCGGCATCGATTGCGTCGGGCGAGCTGATCGTCTTCGAGGTCGAGCCGGCCCAGGGTCAACGACCGCGCCTGCCGGATGCGGCGCGCGCCGCCGCGTTGTCGCCGATCGGGGACGCGGGCCGGCGACTCTCGTTCGTGTTGTCGATGCTGATCCTTGCCGGCCTGCTCGCCTGGTCGGCGTACGCGACTGCCCCGGCCCGGCCACGGATCGGCTCCAGTGCGCATCCCGCCATCGTCCTGACCGCCCACCCCGCGGCGACCCGCCCGGCCCCCCTCCCGCCGCTCGCCCGCGCGGCGGAGGCCAAGGCCTTGCCCGCGACGCCCGTTACGTTGTCGCATTGAAGAGCCTCATCGAGCCCTTTTTGCAGAGTTTCGCGAGCCCGCCATTAGCTGAACTGAGTCAGCGACAGCACGTTCCCGTCGGGGTCCTTAAACCAGCAGACTTTCGCGCCGCCGGGGGAAATCCAAATCCCCAGATCGTCCTGTGACATTCCCTCAAACCGCTCGAACATGACGCCCTTCCTCACGAGTTGTCTTGCCGTCGCGGCGACGTCATCCACCTTCCAACCCAGGGCGGTGAACGGCAACGGCGAGAAATGCTGAGCCTTCTGAATCCGCAGCGACGCGTTGGGCGCCCGCACGACCAGGGCAAAGGGAGTGTCTTCCTCCAGGCGCAATCCCAACAGGTCGCAGTAAAACGCGCGAGCCTTGTCGGGCCGGGTTGTCGCCGCGAACGCCACGAGTTCACAATTCTCAAGGGCCACAATGTTCTCCGTCCTCTCCCCCAGGATCCCGGCGGACCGCGCCGGCAGTTCGTCGTTAATGTACCTCGGCGGTCCGGTTCAATTCCACGCGGCCCACGACCCAGTGAGGAAGGCTTGGGCGCAGAACAGCGCGTTCGCGAGTGCGTGGGCGAGGACGGCGTCGGCGAGGCGGCCGCGCCAGCGGGCGGCGAGGACGTACGCCAGGCCGGCGAGGAAGGCCGGGAGGGCCAGGCGGCCGTACAGCGCGGCAAATGCCGCGGAGGAGACGAGGATCGCGGCGGGCGAGAGGGCGCGAAACGGAACCGACTGGAAGTCGGCGGACATCCAGCGGCGGGCGAGGTAGCCGCGAAACGCCAGTTCTTCGACCGCGGGGATCACCAGCACGGAGCCGAGTATGCGGGAGATGAGCCAGAGCGCGCCGCCGGCTCCTGCCGGGAGCGCGGCGGGCGCGATGCCCCCGCTGCCGGCCGTGAGACGGGCCAGCGGGTTCCAGAGTGCGAAGGCCAGCACACCAGCCACGACGGACGCGAACGACGGACGCCAGTCGATCTGCCGATATTCGTCACGGTAAAACCAGAGCGCCAACGCGCCGACGGCGACGCGGATCGGATACAGCCGATCCACGCCCCCCGCGGTGAACAATCCCGTCACCCACCCGGCCAGCAACACCGCCAGGAACGGCACCAGCCACGGCGCCGCCGGGTTGGGCTCGTGTCGCTGGCGCGAAACGGGACTGCGGTTGAAGAAGGCCGAGCGGTCCGCCGCGGCGGTCGTGCCGAGCGCGACGGCGACCGACAGCAGGATCCCGGCGTACGCATGAAACCCCTCCCGAACGAACTGCGGCGACACGTGCGCGCCCACCTCGACCAGCGCCGCGATGCGAAAGCCGTTGGCCAGCCAGGCGGCCAACCATGCGATCGGCAGCAACAGCAGCGCGCGGGGGAACCGCAGGTTCGCCCGCCACAGCCACAGGTGGATCGCCACGAACAGCAGAACGAGGCCCATCCCCTCGTACCCCGAGCACCCGGGGTTGATCTCGACCGTAAAGCCGCCCGCACTGATCGTGAACTCGTGAACGTCCAGGGTTGCCGACGGTTCGACCGCCCGCACGATCGCGAACGCGAGGCGCAGCGTGCCGGCCTGGAGCGGCGTCCACCCGTGTCGTGCAACGAGAGCAACCGCAACCACCGCAAATCCGGCGAGCAGGCCGACCGCCAGGTGCCAGGGAGAATCGAGCAGCAGGGCGCGCGCGCCGCTGAGGGGGAGGACCGACAACCCCCACAGCAAGAGGGTCGCCGCCGCGGCCCCGAACCACGCCATTACCCACGGGCCGGGTGCGCGGACGACGGCGTCGATCGGCCCGAACAGCGCGAACGACAGCCCCACCAGCAGCGCATACGCGAGCAGGTGAGCCAGCAGCAGCGGCCAGACGCAAGCGAGCGGATACGGGAATTGGATCAGCGCTGCGCAGATCCGTGGCAAGGCGACCAGGAGCAGCGCCGCCCCGACGACCGTGCCGATCGGCAACGCGCGCCCCACCGCACCCAGCGGCAGCCCCCACCATCCCGGCGGCAACTGCCGCAGGGCCTCGCCGTTGAAACACAGGCCCAGCGCCAACCCCTCGGCAAGCAGCAGCAGGAGCAACAGGGCCGGCCGCGTCAGGACGGATCTGACGGCGGGCGTCTCAGTTGTCATGGGTGATTGAGACAGGGCTTCAGCCCCGATTATCCGCCGGCTTGCGGCGGTGGGACATCAGCAGCGCCGCCCCACCCAGCAACGCCGCGACGGCGGGCAACGCGGCCAGACTGATCTCCGGCGCCGCAGCCCGATTGGTGTCGGTTGGCCCTTGATCGTTCCCCGGAATGCCATCCTTCAGGTGCGCCCCCGGAAACGTCAGAGCCACGGAAATGAACAAAATATGTATTCCGCTCAGCATGACTTAAACCTCCCAACTTATCACCATTTTGCGCCCGCCGAGCCTAAACTGCAACTAAATAATTCGACGTTGTCGATCGCCAAGGCACAACCCGAGCGCGCTCGGTTCCGGCCCCGCCGTTCGATCGGCAACCGCCTCGGAGCGACCCCGTGAAATGCCAACGCTTAAATTAACCTTCTATGAACAATATGACCAGAAAAAAAAGATTCGGGCCGCGTCAGCGGCGGAACTGTCGGCCGGGGCGTCGGGGTCCGACCCGCGCACGAATAAACATTGAATTATTGCTTGCATTTCTCGTCGTGCCGCTACCATGAGAGTGGACGTGCGATCGGGGCGTGGGCTCCCATCCGCGCGACGCGACGAAAGGAGAACACATGCGTCATCATCAACTCTTCGGGTGTGCCTTGCTGCTGGGCGCCGCGCTGGGCTTGGGGTGCAAGAGCAGCAATGAGCCGGCGACGAATCCCTCCGCCTCGACTCCGCCTTCATCGCAGCAGCCGGACCAATCAATGGCGTCGGGCACCTCGACGTCGAACGCCCCGGCGATGAAAACGACGGAAGCGCAGGACAAGGCCGGCGCCGCGGCACAGGACTCGGCGAAGAACGCCTCGACGGCCGCCCAACCCGCCGCCGCGGAGAACACCGCCGCCGCGCCGACCACGCGCCCGGCCGAGGGGACCACCACCGAGGCCCAAAAACTCCTCGACCAATCCACCCAATACATCAAGGACAACAAGCTCGACATGGCGGACAAATCCGTCTCGCAACTCGAGCAGATGAAGCCGCAACTCCCCGCCGATTACGGCCCCAAGATCGACAACGCCCGCCAGATGCTCGACATGGCCAAGAAAGGCCAGGGCCTGACCGGCGGCACTCTGGGCGGATCGAAATAGCGGCTCACAGAAGGCGCGTCCCGGGGCGAACAAAGCGGGCTTGTAAATCGACCCGTCCTGCATCAGTGTTGCGAGTTGGGCTGACGTTGCGATTCGCGGCGCGACGCTTCAAGCCGGAGTACCGGCTGCGCGGTCGCGCGGTGGTAGCGAGGCTCCCTCGTGCGGCTGACGTATGGGCTTAAAGGAATCCGCTGCGCGGATGCGACGGACAGCAGAGGAAATGCCCGGGCCGGTTCAGTCCCCTGCCGCGGATCGCTGCGCGTCGTCCTGCCCCGCGGGGCGAGGGCCACGCCGCGGGCGGGACGCTTCCCTCAAGTTGATGAAGCTGATCGAGTTGCCCGCGTCATGTCCATCGCATCCGCTGCGCGGCGGATCGCAGCGCCAGCCATTCTCATCTCACGTACGACGGTTCAGACCGCCACCGAACGAGTCGGTTCGATGACCGTCGGACTGGCGTTCCAGCAAGATCGACAACGTGATCACGATGCTGAACAAACGGCGGATCATCGGATCGACTTCCGCCTCTGTAGCACGGGCGCCCCGCATTCCGGGCAGGTGCCCGAGACATTGCCGGTCAGGTTGTAGCCGCACAGGGGGCATTCGCCTCGTAACCGTCGAGCCTTCGCTTGCAGAGCCCGTGCCCGATATCGCTGCCAATACAGCCCTGCCAGGCCGACGAACGCGTTCACGGCGGCGCCGCAGGCCCAATACGCCGGCCCATGCACCGGGTCCTTCCCCTGAGCCGCGGCGATCGCCCTGAGAATCCGACCGGGTGCGCTCACGACAATCAGCAGGAGGAAAGAGGCCACGAGAATCCACCGCATCCATGGCATCCTAAGAATCGCGCAATACGGAGACAAAACCCGGCGTGAACACAGTCCGGAGCCGGCCAGGCGGACGGCGTATATGTTCCTCCCTCGTCCTTGCGTCCCCTTCTTCTCGTCCGACGCCAGCGTGACAACAACGCGGCTGACCCCGCCGTTCTGTCGTCAATTCGACGCCGCTCGATTTCACCGGCGCGAGCGGGGAGATAGAATAAGTCGCGTCCTCGGTTTAAGTCATGGTCAGGAGCCGGCGGGCAACAAGGGGACTCGCCGGCCGATAGCAATCGACGTGAGGTAACATACATGTCCACAGAAACCAAATGCCCGTTCCATCCCGCGCCGGCCACCCACGGCATGTCGAACCGCGATTGGTGGCCGAAGCAGTTGAGGGTCGACCTGCTGCACCAGCATTCCGCGAAGTCCAACCCAATGGGCAAGGGCTTCGATTACCGCAAGGAGTTCAACAGCCTCGACCTGGCGGCGGTGAAGCGCGATCTGGCGGCGCTGATGACCCATTCCCAGGATTGGTGGCCCGCCGACTTCGGCCATTACGGCCCGCTGTTCATCCGCATGGCGTGGCACAGCGCCGGCACCTACCGCACCGGCGACGGCCGCGGGGGCGGCGGGCGGGGGCAGCAGCGGTTCGCGCCGCTCAATAGCTGGCCCGACAACGTCAGTCTCGACAAGGCCCGCCGGCTGCTCTGGCCGATCAAGCAGAAATATGGCCGCAAGATCTCCTGGGCGGACCTGATGATCCTCACCGGCAACGTCGCCCTGGAAACGATGGGATTCAAAACATTCGGCTTCGGCGGTGGCCGCGAGGACACTTGGGAGCCGGACCGCGACGTCTACTGGGGCTCCGAATCCACCTGGCTCGGGGGCGACGTCCGCTACGCCCACGGGTCCGAGGGCGTCGAGAAGCCGGGCGGCGTGACCGTCTCCGACGACGACGCCGACGGAAAGACCCACGGGCGCAATCTCGAGAATCCGCTGGCCGCGGTGCAGATGGGGCTGATTTACGTCAACCCCGATGGCCCCGACGGCAATCCCGATCCGCTCAAGGCCGCCTTCGACATCCGCGTGACCTACGGCCGCATGGCCATGAACGACGAGGAAACCGCCGCCCTCATCATCGGTGGACATTCCTTCGGCAAGACCCACGGCGCCGCCCCCACGTCGCACGTCGGCCCGGAACCGGAAGGGGCCGGCCTCGAAACGATGGGCCTCGGTTGGCGGAACAGTTTCGGCACCGGCAGCGGCCCTAACACGATCACCAGCGGGCTGGAAGTCACCTGGACCAAGACGCCGACCAAGTGGAGCAACAATTTCCTCGAAAACCTGTTCGGCTTTGAGTGGGAACTGAGCAAGAGCCCTGCCGGCGCCCATCAGTGGGTGGCCAAGGGCGCCGACGCGATCATTCCCGATCCGTTCGACCCGTCGAAGAAGCGGCGGCCCACCATGCTGACGACCGACGTCGCCCTGCGCATGGACCCCGTTTACGAGAAGATCTGCCGCCGCTTCCTCGCGCGCCCCGATGAGCTGGCCGACGCCTTCGCCCGCGCGTGGTTTAAGCTGACCCACCGCGACATGGGCCCGCGGGCCCGTTACCTGGGCCCGGAGGTGCCAGCCGAGGAACTCATCTGGCAGGACCCGATCCCCTCCGTCAATCACAAGCTGATCGACGCGAACGACATCGCCGCACTCAACGCCAAGGTGCTTGCTTCGGGTTTGTCGGTCTCGGAGTTGATCTCCACTGCCTGGGCCTCCGCATCCACCTTCCGCGGCTCCGACAAACGCGGCGGCGCCAACGGCGCCCGCATTCGCCTTTCCCCCCAGAAGGACTGGGCCGTCAACCAACCCACCCAACTGGCGCGGGTGCTCAAAACGCTCGAAGGCATTCAGAGCGAATTCAACCGCGCCCAGACGGGCGGCAAAAAGGTCTCGCTGGCGGACCTGATCGTGCTGGCCGGCTGTGCCGGCGTCGAAAAGGCCGCGAAGAACGCCGGGCAGAACGTGACGGTTCCGTTCACTCCCGGCCGGATGGATGCGTCGCAGGATCAGACCGACGTCGAATCCTCCGCTGTACTGGAGCCGCAGGCCGATGGGTTCCGCAACTACCTCAAGTGGAAATCCACCATTCCCGCCGAGCACCTGCTGATCGACAGGGCCCAACTGCTGACGCTGACCGCCCCGGAGATGACCGTCCTGATCGGCGGCCTGCGCGTCCTCAACGCCAACGCCGGCCAGTCCCCCCACGGCGTCTTCACCAAGCGCTCCGAAGCCCTGACCAACGACTTCTTCGTGAACCTCCTGGACATGCGCATCGAGTGGAAGCCCACTTCCGCAGAAGCCGACTTGTTCGAAGGCCGCGACCGCGCCTCCGGCGACCTGAAATGGACCGCCACCCGCGTTGACCTGGTCTTCGGCGCCAACGCCGAGCTCCGCGCACAAGCCGAGGTTTACGCCTGTTCCGACAGTCAGCAGAAGTTCGTCCAGGACTTCGTCGCGGCTTGGAACAAGGTGATGAACCTGGACCGATTCGACCTGGCGTGATGCGGCCGCGTCCTCGCCCGCGGACGGAACAGTGTCATCGCTCATGCTGCAATCAGGAGAGCAAACCGACGCGGGCAGGATAAGGCTTCGTCGTTTTGATCCGTTCTTCAAGGCGCTGATCTGGTACAGCATCGCGCTTTACCTGATCGAACTGCATGGCGGATCGATCAACAGCCGGGCGGGCCACTCGTTCTTTCTCTGGTCGGAACGGGTGGTCGCCTCGCTGATGACGTGGGAATACCTGTTCCGTTGGCAGCGCAACGGGCGGAAATACCCCACCTCAGCCCTGGGCGTGATCGACCTGCTGGCCATCCTGCCTTTCTGGGTGGGGTTTTTCGTTCCGTGGGGTTGGCTGGGGATCATCCGCGCGATGCGGATCCTGCGGCTGCTGAAATACTTCCGATACAGCCGTTCGATGCAACTGGTCGCCCTCGTTTTCTACCGTGTGAAAACGCAAATCAAGTCGCTGGCGTTCGCCATGCTGGTGGTGGTGCTGTTTGGGACCGTGCTCTTATTTGAATGCGAGAAGAACGCCCCAGGCTCCAAGTTCGACAACCTGTACGACTCGTTTGTCAAAGTCGCTCTGACCACGATGAACTGCGCGGCGGTGGATCCCGTCACCCCGGCCGGTAAGGCCGCGGCGATGTTGGTATTTCTGCCTGCCATGGCGATCTTCGCCGGATTGATTGGCGTTCTTTCCGCCGGTTTCGAAGGAGTGCTCGGCGAATTCGTGAATCCCACCAAAGATCCGTACGAACTGTTCGAGGAAGCGAGGCAAAACAACCAAGCCATCAAAAAAAACGACCGGGATTACCGGTCGGTTGCCTACGACAATCCGTACCGTGACGGGGATTACCTGTTATGAGCAGGCATGCCGGACTACCCGGGTTCGCGGAGCAGGAGGAATCTCAACCCACTATTTTCCCAGCCACGCTCTCAGCCGAAGATCAGCAGCAGAAGCACAACCACCAGAAAGATGATCTGGAAACGAATCGCGCTACGGAATAACGCCGGTTGATCGTCGCGACGAATCGAACGTCCTCGCCCCCGTAGCGCATTCCCCGTTGCAAGCTGAACTACGACCAGAGCCGCAAATGGTGCAATGAGACAGAGTGCCGCGAGAATCCGTTGCTGTGATGGCATTTCAAATCGGTCTCGGATAGGCAGTCCGCTTCGCAAGCGCCTGCTCGATCATCGTGCTGATCCACCCCGGCCGGGCCTGTTCGAGAACGCCGCGGCCCCGGTGGTCAACAACGGACGGATCGGCACCCGTGGCCAGCAGTTGCTCAACCTGATGGTCATATCCGCGGGCTGCCGCACGCATCAACGCCGTGCGGCCGAGCGGGTCGCGCTGGTCGATGTCTGCGGCGTTCCCGATCGGCGTGTCTCCGCCAAGCACGTCATCGAACTCCACCAACTCCTGCACCACGGGCCGGATCGCGGCGAATTCCACCACGACCGCCGACTGCAATCCCAGGCGGCGGCGGATCGCGTCGCCGATCTCGTCGCCGAATGGCGGATGCTGCGGGACATGACAGCACGGTTCGCAACAGCAAAACGGCGACCCATTGGGTAGAAAGTGAAGCGAGGCCCAAACCCGGAGCCGTTCCGGCGGACTGCCGTGGACTTCAACCTCGTCCACGAAGAACGCCAGCCCGCGCCGTCCGAGGTTGAACCGTTCGGAGACGGTTTCCTCGACCAGGTGCTTGAGATGGTGGTGAGAACGCTTGACTGAGGAACGCTTGGTCATTTGCGCTTCGGCGATCGGAACATTCTACGTGCTTGCAACGGATCCGAGAATGCCTCCTCGCGCCGCGGGCTGCTGATCAATATCGCGAGTACGTGACCTCGGTCGTGCGGCCGTCGATGAGGGTGGCGTTCCAGTAGCCGACGGTGCCATACTGGGGCACGTCGACGGCGTACCGCCGGCCAAACGAGTCGCGGTGCCATTCGGTGACGGTGCCGCTCCGGCCACGGACGGGCCAGCGGTAGTGGTTGATGTTGCCGACGGAGTCTACCCGCACCGGCGGCGCGCCCATCGCGCGGATCGCGTCGTCGAGCGTCATCCCGGTGCAGAGCCGCCGGTCGGCGATCGCGTCGGCGATGCGGCGCGACAGATCATCACCAGCGACCGGCGGTACGCCCGTGGCGGCCGGCGCGGGGGCGGGTGCGAATTCCGCGGCCAGGGCGCGGGCCCGCTGGTAGCTGGCGCTGGCCGCGTAGGCGGCGTTGCGGATCTCCTGCTCGTGCGCGTAGGCGCGGTTATACGCCTCGGCGGCGTGGCGGATCCCTTCGGGCCGGCCCAGCGCCCGCGCATCTTCGAGCCGCCGCCGCTCGGCTTCGGTCACCGCGTGGGCGGATTGGTCGTCCGGGTTGGCGTTCAACTGCTGTTGGACCGCGTCGTCCGCCGCGCGGACGTACGCGTCCACCGCCGCGTGGGCCGATTCGAGGGTGGCCCGGGCGTCGCGGTCCATCCGATCGAAATCCACCGGCCCCGCGGGTGGCAGCGCGGCGGGCGGCGCCGGTGCAACCGGCTGGGGCTGCGGCTGCGGTTCAGGGAGCGCCGGCGCAACCGCCGGCGGTGGCGGCGCGGCCGCGGGCCCCGTCGCGGGCGGCAGCGCCGGGGGAGGCGGAAGATACGGGCCGGCCTGGCCCCACGTCAGCGACGCCGCCCAAAGCAACGCACATGCTGCGATCCAGATTCGCGTTTTCATAAAGGTTCCTTCGTACCCGATGCCCTCATGCGGCTCGCGGCGGCCAATTCCCAGCGTCCGGCGTCCGATCCACACGCGGCGGCCACACCGTCTGAGACACGCCCTCATATCGTCCGGTTAGAGGCGGTCTCAGCACCCGGTCGCCCCGCGACGCCGATCCGGCGTATTTTGCTTGCCGAGCGTCACGTGGCGATATGCCGTCCGGCAGGGACTGAAAGGCTCGTCGATATTTTTTCGCGCGCCGGTGTCCGAATGGTCGCGGCGTGTTCGTTGTATTCACGTTGGGCGGGGGACAGGCCGCCGCCCACGCATGCGACACCGTCTGGAGCACCCAAATGGCGAAGTTCTTGTTCATCTATCGTGAATCCACGGAGCGCCGGGCCAAGCCGTCTCCCGAGGAAATGCAGGCCTTGCAGCAGGCCTGGTACGCCTGGATGCAGGAGTTCAGTTCCGCGATTGTGCCCGGGGGTGACGGTTTGCAGCACACGGGCCGCGTCTTGAAGAATGGACTCGTGACCGACGGCCCCTATGTCGAAGCCAAGGAGATCATCGTCAGCTACACGATGATCCAGGCCGAGAACTACGACGCCGCCCTGGCGATCGCCCGTGCCTGTCCGCCCGGGCACACGATCGAGATTCGTGAGTTGGCGGGCTACGCATGAGCGAACCGCGCACGCTGGTCGAGCACTTTTTCCGGCACGAGTTCGGCCGGGTCAGCGCCGTGCTGGCCCGGTCGCTCGGCCTGCGCCGGCTCGACCTGGTCGAGGATGTCGTCCACGCCGCCCTCGCGCTGCGGACGCTCTGCGGCTTCGGCACCGCGGAGATCGCCCGCGCGCTCCTCACCACCGACTCCAACATCCAGAAGCGAATCGAGCGAGCGCGGGATCGGCTGCGCGAACTGGACGTGGGCTTCGACACGCCGCCCGCGGCCCAGCTTCGCGCTCGATTGGACGCGGTCCTCGCGGTCGTCTACCTGCTGTTCAGTCAGGGCTGCCACGCCACGCACGGCGACATGCCGATCCGCCGCGACGTTTGCGACGAGGCACGGCGCCTGGCGCAGATGCTCGCCGCCCATCCGGTCGGCGATGTCCCGGCGGCGCATGCGTTGCTCGCGCTGATGTGCTTCCACGCCGCGTGCTTCGCCGCGCGCATCGCTCACGACGGCGCCATCCTGCTGCTGGAGGAACAGGATCGCGCCACCTGGAACTGGGACGACGTGCGCGAAGGCGTGGCGCCCGCGCGCTGGCCGATGCGGGAGGGTTCGATGAGGCGTCCGACGTGGCGGCGCCGCTGGCTGAAACCCGGTGGGCCGAGGACACGGATTTCTCGATCCGTTACGCCCGATTGATGGGGAATTAAAGGCAACGCCGAGATGTGCGAGAAGTGGCTTCGTTGGTCGTTCAAGCTGCCGGGAGAGGCACATTCAGCCGCCGGGGCAACCCCACCCTGCGGGCGTTGTTGGTGCAGGTCGGCTGGATGGGGGTGCGGACCGGGACGTGGATGAAGGCGGTCTGCGAGCGGGTGCGACGCGGCAGCGACAAACGCAAGAAGATCGCAACCGACCTCGGACCGGTGCGTCTTCCAGCCAGACGCCAGTTCATCCAGGATGCAATCGAACGCCAACGGTACCGGCTTCGTCACCATTCCGATCCGGCCTGCGGATGAGACCGCGCCACATGTGGCGCGGTATTGAGATGGATAACCGTATTGCAAGTTTTGGTTTATACGCAAGAAGCGTGTTTTTGGGGGTGCTTGGAAGCGATGAAAAGCGCCACGAAACACAGGTTTTGGGCTGGTGTTGCGCGAGCGGCTACCACCGCAGCGGCTTGGGGAAGAACTCGGCGATGAGGTCTTCGTAGAAGGGTCGCAGGACGGCGACGTCGGGGCGGGTTTCGCCCTTGGAGTACAAGTCGTAGGGGTTGAAATTGCGGACCCAGGCGAACATCTGGCGGTCGCGGTCATTCATCAGGTGCCCGTACGCCCCCTCCCGGTGGGCGGCGTAGAACGAGTGATAGCGGATCATCGCCAGCCCTTCGGCCGGGAGGTAGTCCTTGACGACGTGGTAGAGATACTCGTCGTG
>DASXMX010000070.1:0-8457 GCA_036495445.1 Tepidisphaeraceae bacterium | reverse complement strand
CAGTTCGTTGCATCCGATAGCGTCAGGCTGCTAAGAACGAGCGGCTGATTGCCCGTGTTGCTGATCTGCAGCGTGTTCGTGTCGTGGACGATGTCGTTGACGGCCGGGTTGGGGATCTGAATGCGGTTGAACACCACATTGGTGCTGCCCGGGACGCTGTCCAGATTCTGCACCCCGATCGTCGCTGACAGCAGCCGCCGGTCTTCCATCGCTTCCACGACGGGGCAAACGACACGGCGAGTGCGGACGGGTACGACATTCTGCGTCATCTGTTCTCCTTGACCTGCTGACAAATCTGCGAACGAACACCCACGGGAATGCATCGAACCGAACTGCGGCGATGCGGGCTGGGCAGGGACTGCCCACACCATTGGAGGGACGAATCTAGTGCAAGCCGAATACCACCGTCTACCCCGAAAGCGCAAGAATTGCCGAATTCCGACCCGCCTTCGCTCACAAAACTCATAGAATAAATGATTTATGAACGACTTGGGATGCGAGAGATCCTGCGGATGCAGCGGTCTCTTCAGTGCGACGCGCCGACGCAGTTAAAGTGGTGAATGTCCGAATCTAAATACGAACTGCACTCCGCTTTCATCTCGTGGTATTTGACGCCGGCGGCTTCCCGATCTCCCAGTAGGGCGGTTCCGTATGCCATCGATACCCGGCGCGGCCCAGCCGGTAGGCGAGATCGAAAAGCTGCGCCATCAACTTCTGGTCGAACCCCTCGCTGTCATCGACGTGCCCGGCGTCGAAGTCGTCCGGGAGGTACGCCAGTTTGAACTCCAGCCCTTCACGGTGAGTCACCGAGTAGATGCGGTACAAGTCGCCGACGCCCTCGGCCTTGGTCATGGTCGCCACCGCGCGGTCGGCGATGCTGGTCAGTGCCGGGCGGACGTCGGTCGGTTCGGGCGCGATCTTCGCATTGCGGATGATGTAGACGTTGGGCCGATGCCCGCCCGTCGGCGGAGGGGGCGGTGGGTCGTCCGAGGCGCTCAGCATCCGCTCGCCCGTTACGGCCTCGCCATACAAGATCACCTGGTCGATCGTCCCCCCGTCCACGTGCATCTCATCGTATTTCTTTCCGCCGGCCTCGACCTGGATGTAGACCGGTGGGAAATAAACCGGGATGGCCGCCGAGGCGAGGATCACCCGTCGAAACAGCTTCAGCGCCTCAGGGGCGTTGCCCAACGATGCGATCGCCCCCATGTCCCAGATCACCGGCCGCTGGGCGTCCAGGTTGCACGTCGCGACGTACAGCCGCCGGCCCTTCGCGTGCTCGGCGGCGATGGCGCGGAGCAAACTGGTGTCGTAATATCGGTCTAGCAACTTTTCCAGTGGGCGGGTCGTCGCGATCGAGTCCGACCCAAGGATCGCCAGCAGGTCCTTGAGGACGAACACGTCCTTATCCGAGACCGTGGTCGCCAGCGCTTTGAGCTGCGGATCGTATTTGGGGCCGAGGAACGCGAAGGGCGCGGTGATCGCGCCGGCGCTGATGCCGGTGACGACGCGGAAGGTGGGGCGGTTGCCCGCGGCGGTCCACCCGCATAGCAGGCCCGCGCCGAACGCGCCCTGCGACCCGCCGCCGGACAGGGCGAGGATGTCGATCGGCGGGTGGGCGCCGTAGGCGGCCTTCGCCTGGTCAATCGACTGCCGCAGGCTCCGCTCGAACTCGGGACTGTACTGGTCGCCCCAGGCGCGGATCTCGGGCGGCATGCCGGGCGCGCGCGCGTCGTTGATCAGGGTGACGGGCACCGGATGGCGGACGATCGGGCGGCCGCAACCGCACGCGAGCAGCGGCAGGAGAACGGCGAACACGCATTGGCCGACAACACTTCGGCGCGCCTGCTTCATGGGCTTATCGTTTCTCCAGCGGCGGCTGGCCCGCCGATTTGCGGATCGCGTTCGCGGCCGACCAAAACGGCGGCTCGGCGGCGAGGAACTTCACGACCGACGACGTCGTCACGTCCAGCAGCCTGGCCACGTCGCCGATCGTCCCCCGACGCGAGTCGAGCAGGTCAAGCACGAGCGCCGCCGTGCGGGCGTAATGTTCATTGCGATGTGATACGGCCAGCCGCCCCAGTTGCACCACCTGCGAAAACCACGCGGGCGGTTCAAAGGACCGCGGGTCGATCGCATGACGCACATCTGTCGCGAGCCGACGCTTCAGCCGCCGGACGGCCCAACGCTTGTTCTCCTCCAGCGACCGCGACTCGCCCGCCGTGACATGAATGCCGGTCGGGAGATGCGTGAGGCGCACGCTGTTGCTGGTCTTGTTTCGCTTCTGCCCGCCCGGCCCCGGCCCGCGAAAGAACTCAAACCGGCAGTCCGCCAGCAGGGCCGATTCAGACAAGTCGAGCCATCGAGGCGCGTCCGCTTCCTCCATGCAGGCCAATTTGAGATTTGGGCTTGCCGATTTGCAATTCCGCGCCAACAGAAGGCGAACCACGGAGAAACGCATGTTGAGCCACAGATGGGGCACAGATGCACACAGATGGGGAAATTCAGGTTTGACATTTGAAATCTGAAATTTCAGATTTGCATTCCATCTGTGTTCATCTGTGCCCCATCTGTGGCTAATCCTCTTCGCCTCGCTTGTCGGTGTCGGCCGTGCCTCCGTGGTTCAAACTTTCTCGGCTTCATGCGCGCAAAAAAAGGCTGCACGTTGGAGGGTAGAGTCCGTGCAGCCTGGCGGAGGAGGAAACGAGGTTTGTTTCCGGGGCGCGGGTCATGTTGCGCGCCCCGTGTGAAGCCTTGGTTTGCGAATGCTTTGTTTATCGTCTGGCCCCCGAGCACACCGCCCGCAGACCGCCTGCGGGCGGTTGTGCCCTTGGGAACCAACCGCGCTCAATCGTTTCGGGCGGCATTCATCGGCGCCCGTCAGTCGTCACGATGACGACTACGCCCGGCCTTAAAGCGAAGGCGGTGCCGCTCACTTTGCCGCGAAAAAATTCTTCAGGATCGGCGTTTCTAAGCCGATATCGCCGCTCGCGGGCCAGCGCGCCGATTCGTCGGATGTTGCGGCCGCGCGCTTTGCGGGCGAATCTCACGTCGGTCGCTGAGGGAGTGCGCATCATCGGCACGCAGGTCGATGTGTCGCGCATCACGCGTCGCGCGCCGGACATTCGCAACTGAGGTCCGGACGTGTTTCGGTACTCGCAACAAAGACTTGCCGGCTCGCCATTGACGGTGAGATACTGTCGGCTGATACCCATGGTGAACACGGCATACTTGGAGTTGCGCGGGCTTGACGGGGCGCCACAGCGGTACGAGCTGCATAGCCGGATGGTGATCGGCCGCTCGTCTCAGGCGGACCTGTTAGTGGACCACCCCTCGGTCTCCCGGCGTCATGCCGAGCTGTGGCAGGACGAGCAGGGGCAATGGCTGCTGCGCGACCTGAACAGCCGCAACGGCACCACCGTCAACGGCGCCGCGGCTTGGGACCGCGCGCTGCGGCGGGGCGACCGGATCGGGATCGGCGAGGTGATGCTCCGGTTCGATCCCGCGGCCGCTCCCGAGCCGGCCGCGGTTGAGGGGGAGGACGCGCCCGGGTTTACGATCACGTCGCTCGATCCGGCCGAGCGGGCGCGGGTGTCGAGCGAGCACGTGGCGGCGATCCTGTCGTTCGGCCGCTCGCTCGCCGACGCCGACAGCCCCGAGGTGCGCCTTCACAGGTTGCTTGAGCTGGTCGTGAGCCCTGAGATCGGCGCGTGGTGGGCGTACCTTCTGCAGGTGACGGACGAGGCGGGGCAGCTTCGGACTCGCGACTTGGCGCCGCCGCTGAGCAGCCCGGCCGGCGCGATGCACGAGCCCCATATGTCGCATAGCGTGCTCCGCGCGGTCGTCGCAGGAGGCGAGCCAGTCGTCGCCAGCCGGCTCTCTCGCCTGCAGCGGTTCCAGGCGGAACTGACGGTCGCGCCCGATGCCCAGACGTTCTCCGCCGTGGCTTGTCCCGTGGCGCGGGAGGGCGAGGGATCGGCCCGCGTGCTGTACGTGATCCTGCCGCCCGAGGTGGGCGGCGTGGAGTGGCTGATGCTGATCAGCCTCGCGGTCGAGCAGTACCGCAACGCCGAGGGCGCCTGGGCTGCGCGGCAGGCGGCTGAACTGCGCGCGGCGGTCGACCGCGAGATGGACCTTGCCCGCAACGTGCAGGGCCGCACGTTGCCGCGCCGGCAGGAGGCGCCGTCGCTCGACTGGGCGGTCCGGTTCGACCCGTGCCTCGCCGTCGCGGGCGATTACGTGGATGTGGTGGAGCGGGACGACGGGTCGGTCCTCCTGCTCGTCGCCGACGCGGCGGGTAAGGGGATGCAGGCGGCGCTGATCACCGCCGGGCTGCACGCGATCTTCCAGACGCAGGGCCGGACGGCCGCCACGCTCCCCGAGGTTGTCGCCGCGGCCGACAAGTACCTCAAGACGTTCCTGCCCGACGGTTCGTTCGTCACGCTCGCCGCCCTGCTGTTGGACCCGCGGACCGGGGAAGGCGTCTGCGTGAATTGCGGGCATCCGCCGAACATCTCCGTCGATTTGCACGGCACGTTCCGGCCGCTCGACGCGGGCGCCGGCAACCTGCCGCTGGGCCTGTGCGAACTGCCGATCGAATCCGCGTCGATTCGCATTGAACCGGGCGACTGGCTCCTGGGCTACACCGACGGGCTGACCGAGTTGTGCAACGCCGAGGGTGAGATGCTCGGGCTGGAGCGATTGCACCAGGAGATGGCGCGCCTGTGCGCGGATGCCGGCTCCTGCGCCGCCGAGATGCTGGCCCAGCGCGTGGGCGAATGGCTCGACCAATACCGCGGCGCCGCGACGGCGGGGGATGACCGGACGCTGCTCGTCGCGCGACGAACCGCGTTATGATCGGGATATGGACAAAGCCCTCGACGTTACTCCACGCGTGATTGAGGACGCGGGCTTCTTCGACGGCCCTGCCGGACGCCTTTACCGGCGCATCGCTCGTCCGACGAACCGCGCCGTTGCCCGGCTCTCGATCGTTCACGGATACGGCGACCACTCGGGCCGGTACGCCCATTTCATGCAGTGGATGGCGCTTCGCGGCGTCGCCTGCGGGGCGGTCGATCTCCGTGGGCAGGGCGCCGCCGACGGGCGGCGGGGCTTCGTCCGACGATGGGAAGATTACCTCGACGACGTGCGGGCGTTCCTCTCACTTCCGGCGCCAGGGGAAACCGAGGCAGCCCCACGTTTCATCCTGGGCCACAGTCACGGCGGCCTCGTCGTTGCGGCGGCAGGGGAGGCCGGGCTGCTCGAAACCGCGGGCATCCGCGGCGTCGTGCTCACGTCACCGTTCCTCCAAAGCCGAATGGAGCTTCCGCGCGTGAAAGTGGTGCTCGGCCGGCTCGTCGGGCTGGCAATTCCATGGCTGCCGGTCTCGACGGGATTGAACGCCGAGTGGATGTCGTCGGATTCGGAAATGGTGGAGCAGACGCGCAACGACCCGTTGTGCGCGCGGGTCGCGACGCCGCGGTGGTATGCGGGACAATTGCGCGCGCAGCAACGCGTGATGGAGAACGCCGCGTCATTCCGCCTCCCGCTACTGGTGCTCGCCGCCGGCGCCGACCCGATCGCCGAGCCCGCGGCTGCCGAACGATTCGTGCAAAGGGTGGGATCGGCCGAAAAGGCGTTCCGTATACTTCCCGGATTACTCCACGAACTGCTCCGCGAGCGCGGGCGCGAGCAGATCTTTCAGGAAATTCTCACCTGGGTCACTTCGCGATGATCCGGCGCCCACGCGGGGATGAGAGCAAGACCGGTTTTCGGACGCGCCACATGGCAAAGCCGGTGCATGCCAGGATCAACACCGGGATCCAGAGGGGCACGACCACCATTTTCCCGGACGGCGAGTACTCGAGCCCGAGCAGGCAACGCTCGGCGGGCGGACCGGCGTCCTCGGCAGACCGCGGCAGGTCCGCCGGTTGCGCCCGTTCGTAAGTCCAACCAACGTCTGATCCGGTGGTGAGCCACTGAATGACGGCCACGCCGCGGGTCGTGTAGGCAGCATCCGCACGGAAGGAATGGGTGTGAGTCAGCAGATCGCCCACGAGAAAGCTTCTTGCGTAGATCACGACCAGCGCACCGCTGGTGAACATCAGTGCTGCTCCGGCGACGCCGATTAATCGACGACGGAGGAACTGAGTCGGCAGTGCGGCGGGCACGGAGATCCCACATTCTGGGCACCGATCGCCGCTGGCCCGCAGGTCATACCCGCAGGCATGGCACCTTCCGCTTTGAAACCACGCGACCCGCCGGCGCGACCGGATGAATCGGCGGGCGACAAGGAACAGTACCGCAACGGCACCGAGGGCCTCCAGCGAGGTCGTCCACGACTGTCGCCAGGCGATCGAGCGTCGGCTCATCGATGGTGGCAGGATCCGCGGCAGAGCCATCACGGCGGGCTGCGGCACCGCAGTTCGAAATCCATGCCCTTCGCTGATGATCGTGTTGCCGCTTACCAGCCGATAGTGAACCCGATATATGCCCGGCCTGAATCCCGCGGGAAGGGTGACACAATCAGTTCCGGCGCAGCACGAATACGTCGCCGGACAGCGGCTGGGAAGTTCGTAGCTTGGGCCGTCATCCAGCGGGTCAAGGACTACAAACGCGCCAGTAATGTTCGGCGGCGCCGGTGGTCGGCCGTTGACGTAGGGCATGATGCCATCGAACTCGAAGCCGAGCAGCATGCTCGGCACCGTCGGGGCCGCGTAGTGGGTCAGGTCGATGGCCTTCGCGAGCGTGAGGATCGGGCCGCAATCGGAGTTCAGCTTGAGGTACGCTTGGAAATCGATTCCTGCCAGCACTTTTTCGATCGCGAAGCGTACCGCCTCGCTCGCCGCGCGCTGGTTGTAAAACGCATGAAGCGCTTCGGTGACGCCAGAAATGTCTGCCTCGATCTCCGGGTCGGGCGAACCAAAGCCCCAACCGCGTCGCGTGAGCTGTCCCAGCGCTTCCAGAATGGCGACGCTCACCTCCTCGTTCTCTTTCGCGGACGCGACAGCAACTCGCGCGACGCGAGTCAGGTACAGCGAGTTCTTTGGATCAGGGGCGGTCCCCGGCGGCCAAGGTCGTGTCGCCGCTCGTATGTCGGACGACGCGTACACGGCACCGGCATCCCGAAGCATCCAGGCGAGCATCAGCCTATGCTGGGTCTCCACTATCGGATCTGACAGCCGATCGAGAAGGAAGTCTCGTCCCCGTGGCGTCTGAAAGACCTGCCTGAGGAAAAATGATGACCGTCCGGCGGAGGCCGCAAGGGCACGGTCGGCAATTTCTGCGTCGCCCAGGTCAGCTAGCCGGGTCATGACGCCATCGGATATCGCGTCCGCAAAGAAGTTGGGCCATGGCTTTGCCCGCTGTCTGAGCAGCGACAGAAGTGACTCGATACTCTTTGGCGAAAGCGGCGCGTTAATTATCCGGTGCAACTGCGCCGCTTCGGGCAAGCGGGATTCGATCGCCGCCGCCAGTTCGTGAGCCGTAGGCGAATCGCGGCTTAATCGGGGCGGCTGCCAGCCCATCATGCCCATCGTCGGCTCAACTCCGAACCGGCACGCGCGGCCGCGCACCAGGAGAAACATGCCTTCGTTGACACATGCCAGCTTGCCGGGACGCCCCCTTAGGAACAGCACGACGCGGTCGCCCGCCTTGAGAGGTTCGCGCTGCCGAACCCAACATCCGGTCCCCGGCGTCAGGTGGGAAAAGAGGTTGTCCGGGTTAATCGTTTGCCCCGTCTCCAACGATCCAGAATGGACGAGATTGACCCGGACGCCCAGCGGGCCACCAACCTGCAATTCGACAATGCGGCCTTCCATGATATGGTCTGCAAGGAAAACGAGACAGTCCAAGTCGTAGGGCAGCTTGGCCGCAGCGGCAGGTGTCGCTCGTATGTGCGTAAATACCACGATAAGGGCAGCCGCGATAAACGCTCGTCCACCGATCGACAATCGGCGAGCCTTTCCACCCCCGGATTGCGAGTTCATGACCCCTCCGCTGCTGCCGAGCGACCCTGATCATAACACGACGGGAGCCAGCGCGCGTACGCTTTTGCCCTCGGTGGTTTTACGTTGTCGGTCGCTCGCGGCGGAAGTACGCTCCGTGGGCGACTCATTGGCTGATTCGTTATATGAAGCTCATTTCTGGAGGAATACCATGAAGCCTTCTCTCGGGACAATCGCAGTCGGCTTGCTTGCCGCCTGTCTGTCGACAGGAACTACATTCGGCCAGGCGGCCAATTCCGGCTCGCCGGGCGGGGGCGGGACGGACCGGACGGCGGCGCCGCAGCAGCCGCCGAACACGGCCGAGCCGGGCGGCAAGCTGCCGGGCAACGTGGCGATCCAACTCGTCGAAGTCGCCGGCAATTTCGTCGACCCGATCAACGTCTCCAGCCCCCACGACGGCACCGGCCGGCTGTTCGTCTGCGAGCGGCCGGGCGTCATCCGCATCATCGAC
>DASXMX010000069.1:0-2792 GCA_036495445.1 Tepidisphaeraceae bacterium | reverse complement strand
GACCAGGTCGGGCGGAACGGCGATGCGCACGTCGTGCCCTCGGCGCAGCAGCTCACGTCCGACTGCCACGCCGGGCTCGACGTCGCCGCGAGTTCCATAGAATGCCAGCACAATTTTCATCGCAGGCCCTAGGCCCAAGTCCCGCTGCGCCGGTAAGCCCTGGCGAGAACCTCGAGGAACAACTTCACGAGGGATGGCCGGATGAACCGGCCCAAGCCCAGCACGAACAGAGCGACCGGGCGGGCCGACGTGCCGGGCTGAGCGACGGCGGTCAACGGCTCAACTCCGCGGCTCTGAGTCATGGCGACAGAATAAGCACAGATACTAAACACGCGCCTAGTAACGAGATGTACGCTCCACACGGCGTCACCGGGGAATCGATCCGTGTCGTCGGAGGCTGATCAATGACAGTCCGGATTCGTCCGGCACGTGCATCCTTAACCGGTCGCGCGTCCAACGGTGAGGCGCGGCCGGACAATCAGCTCGCATTCCTGGACCAAGCTTTCTTTGCGGGCCATCGCGCCGCCGGCCAGAAGGAAGTCGTGCAGGCCGTGTGGATTTATGAGCACCCCATCGACTTTGATGGCCTGAGGCGTTTTCACGACAATCTCGGCTACGGATTGTTGGGCCGGCGCATCGAGTGTTCGCCGCTGCCGTTCGCCCGGCATCGGTGGATCTCAGATCGGGGGCCGTCGGACATCGATATCGCTGAGTGCGCCCGTCCACGCGCTGAAGTCAGCGACTGGGCTGATGAACGCTCACAACTGCATGTTGATGCGGAAGGGGGACCCGGCTGGCATCTGGGCGTCCTTCCTCTTACGGACGGCTCGACCGCGGTCAGCCTGGTGCTTTCCCACTACCTGCTCGACGGCCTGGGCCTCGTCATCGCGCTCATTGAGGCAATCCAGGGCAACCGGCGCGATCTCGGCTACCCGCCGCCGCTTTCACGCACTCGACGACGCGCGCTGGTTCAGGATGCGCGACAGATTGCGGGGGGCGTACCTGAGGTTGCGCGGGCGCTTGTCGCCGGGGCAAAACTCGCCCGAAAACAGGCCCGCCAACGTGATGGGGCCCGAGCGCCGGCATCGCCGCCCGCCGCCCTCCGCGGAGGCGACGGCGATGACCCCGTCGTCTTGCCCGGTATCACAATGTACATCGATCTGAATGATTGGGATGCCCGTGCCAAGGCTCTGGGCGGAACGAGTAGCACGCTGGCCGCCGGGTTGGCCGCGAAACTCGGGGACCGCATGGGACGCCGACGCGCCAGCGATGGCGCCGTCGCCGTGCAACTCATCATGAGCGACCGCACCGAGGGCGATGCCCGTGCGATCGCAGTGAACTCTGCCCGCGTCTACGTCGACCCGGCGCGGGTGACGACGGATCTGCGTGACACCCGCGCCGACATCAAGCAGGCGCTGAGTGGTCTGCGGGAAACGCCAGACGAGTCGTCGCAGCTTGCTTCGCTGATCCCGTTCACGCCGAGGCGGACATTGAAACGGCTGGCCGATGCGGCGCTCGCCGACCCCGATCGCCCGGTGGTTTGTTCTAACCTCGGCGACCTCGGCGGGCTGGTGATCCGCGCCGACGGCACCGACGCCGAGTACGCCTACTCACGGCCGACGAGGCAACGCGCGACGCGACAATGGCTCGAGCGAATAGGCGGGCAACTGTACGTGCTGACTTTCCGCATCCCGGGCAGGATCGTCGTCAACCTTGTCGCCTACCAGCCGGGCGCCGAGAACACAAAGCCCGCTTTGCGTGAGCTTGCGGCGCGCGCGCTGGCTGAGTTCGACCTGACCGCCGAGATCGACTAACGAATCGTTCCCTGGGCGTCCAGGCGGAGGAACTGAGCCTGCCGGTACTGCTCGACACACGCCGCTCGTCTCACCTTGCCACTTGTGGTGATCGGAATCGAACCAGGCGGCACCAGAACCAGATCCGCAATGCCGAGGCCATGCGAGTTTGAGATCGCCGAGGTGACCTCACGCTTGACGACGACGAACCTGTGCATCACATCCTCGTCGGAGTCGCCCCGCTTCCTGACTTCGGCGATGACGACAAGCTGCTCCATGCCCTCATCCGGGACGGCTATCGCCGCGACCCGGCCTCCGGTTATCTCCTGGATCGTCGCCTCGATGTCGTCGGGAGAGTGGTTACGCCCGTAGACGATCAAGAGATCCTTGATGCGGCCGACGATGTACAGCTCTCCATCGGAGATGAAGCCCTGATCCCCAGTCCTCAGCCAAGGGCCGTTAGGTGTGCCGGCCGACGGCGCGACGAGCATGCCTCCGAACGTGCGCTGGGTCTCTTGAGGTTTCCGCCAATAGCCCGTAGCAACGTTGTCGCCGTGCACCCAAATCTCGCCGGTCGTTCCCGCCGGGCACTCGGTCTGGGTCTCGGGATCGACGATCCGCACGATGGGCGATTGCAGCAGGGGATAGCCGACCAGCGGTGTGCCGCCGCCGGTTGCGCACCGCTTCGCGCGGCCGGCGGCAAGTTTGTCGGACTCGAAGTCCACGACTTCTGGTCGCTGACCCGCCCTGCTGGTCGCCACGTACACGGTTGCTTCCGCGAGCCCGTATGAGGGCCGGACCACCGTGTCATGCAGATTGAAGCGCGCAAACCGTTCCGCGAAGCGATTGAGAGTCGCGGGGTGCACCCGTTCGCTACCGCTCAGGATGGTATGTACGCCGCCGAGATCACGCCCGGCCATGTCGTCGTCTGATGTTTTGCGTGCTGCCAGTTCGAAAGCAAAGTTCGGTGCTGCCGAAAATACTTGAGAGTTGCTTGCG
>DASXMX010000068.1:0-9952 GCA_036495445.1 Tepidisphaeraceae bacterium | reverse complement strand
GCGTCGATCACCGGCGCGCCCAGCGGCAACGGCAGCGTGCTCTGCGCCGCCGCCGGCCCCAGCGGGCTCACGTTCAGCGGCACGGGCGCCAGCGTCTCGGGCGATTACTCCTACGTGAACCCGGCGCTGGTCAACAGCTACGCCGGCGGCACGATCGCGAGCTATCCCTCGACCAGCCCCAACTTCGCCCAGCACGTTCACTCCGGCGTGGCCGCGCCCAACTTCCCCTATGTCGACCCGACCATCTATGCCCAGTACGCGACCAACCCTTACGTCCCGGGCAGCAGCATCTTGGCTAATGTCACGATGCCCCCGGGCACGTACACGCTCAGCAACGTCACGATCCAGGGCGTGCTATATCTGCAGTCGCCCTGCAGCGTCACGATCGCCGGCAAGAGCATCATCCAGGGCGTGATCGTCAGCGACTGCAGCGCCACCGTCGGCACGCTCAGCACCAACGCGATCAGCCTGTCGGGACAGGTCGCCGTCTCTCCGATGAACACGCTCCCTGGCACCCTGTTCCCGGCCGGGGAGCTGGCATTGAGCAACGCGTTCATCCTCGCCCCGTACAGCAGCGTCAGCATGAGCGGCAACTTCGGCACGATCGGCGGATGCATCATCGCCGGCCAGATCGCCATGTCCGGCAACGCCGCCGGCACGATCACCGGGAGCGTGATCAACGAGGGCACCACCTCGCTGAGCATCACCGGCAATGGCGGCGTCTCGATCGTCGGCAACGGCCCCTCCGCCGTCCCGCAGGGCGTGAACTGCGGCGGTGACTACGTGCCCGTCCAGGGCAGCTACTTCGACGTGCCGCCGCAGTGATCGAACGGTCGACGCAACTATTCGCCCCACAAGATGCGGATCTCCCGATATCCCGGGTTCACCTGATCGGGGGACATGTGGGTCCCATCGGGAAGCGTGAGGACGGGCTCGGAGAACCACATCTCTAGACGATCCACGGCGACGGGCTGGATGGCGATCGTCTCCTGCGGGTCCCTCGCGGCGTTTGGAAAATCGAAGGCGCCGCTGTACATCGCCTGGCCGCCGTTCAGCAGGCGAACCGACACGTGTTTCCAGCACTCGTTCATTCGCGTGATCCGCGGCTCCAGGACGAAGCCGTGGAGCGTCACGGGACGGTCGAGTTCGACGACGAGGATGGCCGGTTTGCTGTCGGCCGCGACCCACGCGGTGTTGGGGTCGTCGTCAAACGCGTTCTCCGGCGGCTCCTTGCTGGGAGTGGCGATCAGGCGAACGGACGGCTGCGGATTGAGCCATTGCCACAGCGGCCTATAGTTCGTGAGCGCCGCGAAAAACAGCAATAACGCAAATCCTGCCATTGCCTCTGTCGCCGGGAAGGGCACGGAGGTGGGCGTTGCCCAGCCAGTCCGCATGGCGCGAATCCGATCAGGCAGATGACGCAAGGCCGGCAAGACCAAGCCTGCGAGCACGCCGATCCACGCGAGGAGGCTGACGTAATTGGCCCATCGGACGCCGACAAATGAGATGGAGATCTTGTGAGGCCCCGGATCGAGGCGGAGCGCCACGAACCGGCCGGCATTGTAATAGTCGACCCGGCGGCCGTTGTCGCGCACGTCGAGCAGGCCGGGATAGTAGAAGACCGGCACCTCGAGCCACGTCGGGCCGGTGGCGAGGTAATCGAGGTGGGTTTGCGGGCCGTAACGGACTTGCGATTTCGGAATGCCGGCGCGGGGGGTCGGGCCGTTGCCGGGGTGGGACGCGACCTGTGCGAGGCGCGCGTTCCAATCGATGTTCGCCGGATCGGCGTCGGTGACGTTCGTCGCGGCAAGCGTCTGGGGCTGGATCAGGTATTCGGTCATTTCGTCCACCTGCGGGTGGGCGTACAGCCAGGGGACGAAATCGGTCCACTGCGCCTGGCCGCGGGGGATGTAGGTGGACGCGGCAAGCCCAACGCCCGCTAGGCCGACCAGCATCGCCCAAGTCGGCACACGCTTGAGGAACAACCGCGCCAGCCCGAACGCGAGCAGGCCCGACCCGAAGAGCGTCGCGAAGATCAGCATCCGATACGGAAACTGCACGAACCAGGACGTCTTCGGCAGATACCTCCAGAAATCGAACGGCGACCAGACCATGAAGAACGCGACCGCAAACCCGGCCAGACACAGCACGATCATCAGCCGGCGGGCGGCGGCCGTGCGACGACGAATGACAAGACCCATGAGTGCCAGGACCACCCCGGCGAGGATCGGCCAGCCGACCTGCAGGCCGAGATTGGGCGTGCTGATTCCGTCCAGTGTGGTGGTCAAAACCGGGGCGAGCAGAATGGGCAGACGCGTGAGCGGCGAGAGGGTGAAGGGATCGAACGATTGGGCCGCGATCCCCAGGACGTTCATCAGGCGGAGCTGCGGCAGGACATACCAGAGCATCATCGCCGCGTGGAGCACGCCCGCGAGGATGAGCCGAAGCGCCCGGGATTTCCCGCGGCGGGAGAGGAGGAACGGCAGGCAAAACAGCCCGGTGAAGAGGACGCCGTAGAGATAGGTGATGTTGTGCGTGAGGCCGATGGCGGTCCAGGCCAGCGCGCACCAGAGAACGTGCCGAATTCCGTCAATCGTCGGGTGCCCGGCCTTCAATTCCATCCCCCGGTATTCCCCTGTAGGGGCACACGGCGGTGTGCCCTGGGCGTACGGCCGTACGCCCCTACGAGCGGAGGGCACACGCCGTGTGCCCCTACAAACAATATCGCCGAATCCAAGGCATCGAACCGTCGCGTAGAACGCGGCGGGCAGGAGGCAGAACGCCATCATCTCGGCGAACGCGCCCCGGGCGTTGAGATCGGCCAGGAGGTACGGCGCGCACAGGTACGCCGCCCCGGCCAGCACCCCGGCCCGCTCGCTGCCGCTGAGCCACCGGCCCAACCGCATCATGAAATACCCGGCGCAAACCAGGGAGGCCAGGCAGGCGATCTTCCAGGCGGTATACGGATTGTGCAGCAGGATGCTGAGTGCGCCGGTCACCGCGTACGGCAGGTTCCCGTAGAACTGGAACGCCGGGAAATCCATCCCGCCCAAACACTCCGGCCCGACGCGGATCGGGAACTGCCCCTCGCGCAGCGCATGGTCCGCCTGCAGCGTCAGCGACATCACCACCCGCATGTCGCCGGTCGGCCTCAGGGCGTTGGTGCGATAGGGATAAAGCAGCCCCAGCGCCATCAAAAGGTAAAGCAACAACGGCCCAACGGCGCGACGCCCGGGAAGCTTCAACCGATTCCCCGACCGCGACTCAGCAGTGGCTTTGGATGGCGAGGCGGAGGCAGCACGCATCTGGCGGCCCAACATGCGGGGATCGAACGGGAAGGTCAATAGCGCCGCTGGCGCTCCTATGGGAGGAGGCCTCCGCCTCCGCCCGCCGTTTGGCGTGGCGGGCGAAACCCTCCCCACCCGCCGAACGGCAATCGGGAGGAGAGCTAAATGCCGATTCAAACGAATACGACGCAGGCGAATACTTCGCCCCTCCGTGTCGCGTCTGAAACCTATTGATCCGTTTCCGTCTTCAGGAAGACTTTTCCAGGGGGCAACTCGAACCTTGTGCTCAAATTCAGCGGCACCGTTGCGATCAACTTCGTTTGGCCGTGCGTCAGGTCGGTGATGGAAAGATCAACGCGGGCGGATACGAGCACGGATTGACCGGCCGTTTCAATGGGCGTGGAGGACACCAACGGTATGAGCTGCGACGACCCGGTGCCGCCCGCACCTTCCTCTCGAATCGCGGTCAGCAGCCTGAGATCGGCTGCGTCGAACTCGTGCGATCCGATACGAACCGTTCTGCCAACGGCTTCAATTTGAAAATCTGAAAGATGATAAAAGCGCCAGCTTGATTGATCGCTGATCAACGAGAGTTGGAGCGAGTCAAACGGGTCAGAGATGCGAGTGGCATTCAACTGGAACGGGAACGCCTGTCGCCAATACTGCTGCCACTGTTCGTCTCCAAGTTGTCCGCGTGCTCGGGCGAGTTCCAGCACTTCGTCGAAGTGCGAAGGGGGCGTTCCCGGTTGAAGCTTGAGCAAGATCGTTGCGATCCGCTCGACGTTGGCGCTGGTCAGCTTGCCCGCCTCGAGACGGCGAGCCAGTTCGTCGGTCGCGCGTTGCGCAAGGACGCGGTCGCCGCTGGCGACGTCGCGGATGACCCAAAAGGTGGGCTTAACGGGCTCCCAGTCGCGCGCGGCCAGATCCCGCATTCGTGGCGAACCAAGCCACGCGGCGCTCGGAATCGCCAGCGCGGCAGCCGAGAGCACTTTTGCCCAACTCCGGCGACGGCGCCCGATGCGAATCGCCGAGGCTCGATTCAGATCGGCACCGCATTCCGAACATACGTTGGAGCCGGCCGGCCTCCCCGAGAGGTCGTATCCACAGCTCCGACAGACCGGATGTGATCCGAGTTGCCGGCCGCGAAGCCCAAGCCATAACAGAATCGCAGAGATGAGCAGTGATGCGATGGCGAACAACATAGGATCGACCCCCTTCGCGTTCATTCGCGTCCATTCGCGGACCAATTCTCTTTCCCCACTCGCTTCCGGATCAACTTATCCCCTTACATGCCCATTCCCCGTGACGACCCACTTGTATGTCGTCAAATCCGCCGCCCCCATCGGCCCGCGGGCGTGGAGTTTGTCGGTGCTGATGCCGATTTCGGCGCCGAGGCCATACTCGCCGCCGTCGGCGAATCTCGTGCTGGCGTTCACCATGATGCTGGCGCTGTCGACACGCTGGGTGAACTCTTGCGCCGCGCGGAGGTCGGACGTCAGGATGGCGTCGGTGTGGCGCGAGCCGTAGTGGTTGATGTGGTCGACGGCCTCGCGCAGAGAGTCGACTACTTTGATCGCGATCGTGAACGCGAGGTATTCGGTGGGCCAGTCGGCTTCGGTGGCGGGCGCCGCCTGCGGGTACAGGGCGCGGGTGCGGTCGTCGCCGCGGATTTCGACGCCCTTGGCCGCTAAATCGGCGCACACTTTTGGCAGCAGCCGCGCGGCGGCGTCCTTGTGGAAGAGGATCTTCTCGGCGGCGTTGCAGACGGCGCCGCCGGGATAGCTCGTCTTGGCGTTCACGCACACCTCGCGGACCTGCTTTTCCATGTCCGCCGTCGCGGCGTCCACGTAGATGTGGCAGTTGCCGGTGAAGTGCTTGAGGACGGGGATGGTCGAGTCCTTCACGACGGCGCGGATCAGGCTTTCGCCGCCGCGGGGGATGACCAGGTCGATGTAGCGGTCGAGCTTGAGCAGTTCGGGGACGAGCGCGCGATCGGTCGATTCGACGATCTGTACCGCCGCCGGGTCGATCTCGGCGGCCTTGAGCGCGTCGCCCACGATGCCGGCGATCGCGCGGTTGGAATGGAACGCTTCCTTCCCGCCGCGGAGGATCACGGCGTTGCCGCTCTTGATGCACAGGGCCGCGGCGTCGCTGGTGACGTTGGGCCGGCTCTCGTAAAAGAAGAGCACGACGCCCAGCGGCACGCGGACCTTCTGGATGCGCAGCCCGTTGGGGCGGACGTACCCTTCGAGGATCTGACCGACCGGATCCGTTTGGGCGGCGATTTGGTCGACGCTGTCGGCCATCGCGTTGACGCGCTTGTCGTTCAGTTCCAATCGCTTGACGAGGGCGGGAGCGAGTTCGGCTTTCTGGGCGGCTTCAATGTCCTGCGCGTTGGCGGCAATGAGGGCGTCATTCTGGCGCCGTAGAGCATCCGCGATGCGCCGCAGGGCGGCGACCTTCGTCGCGCCGTTGAGAGTCGCGAGTTGCGCGGCGGCGCGGCGGGCGGATTGGCCGAGGGATTCGGTGTAGGGGTTCCAGTCGGTCATGGGGGTATTGTAGTCGGGAATCGAAGCCGATGCTCGAACGATGGGTAGACGTGCGGGGCACTCCACATAAGGGCAACGCCGGATCGCTGCTTGCGGTTTCGCACCCGGCGCGCTGTCAGACGGCGCGCCCGGCGCGAAACCGCCAAGAGCGTAACGCTACGATGCCCACACGCCCCGAACTTCATAGATCTTCAAGCGGCTCTGTGGCGGTCCCGCCTGAGGCACAGTTCCGTTGCGCCGTAACCGGCTGCCACAACCTATTGTGGCTCGGTCGTTCTGGGCTTGAGGGAGTAGGCGATCTTCCGCTGGGCGTCCTGGTCGCTGACGCGGACGCCGGGGGGCAATTGGTACATGATCGGGGCGGGGGCGGGGTTGTCGACGTCGCTGAAGTTCACCTCGAAGATCGCGGCAGGGGCCGGGTTCAGGACGTAGTTGGGGTCCTGAAGCAGGGCGATCTGCTGCTCGGGGCCGCTCACTTTCACGTTTGTGATCGTCGGGTCGAAGACGACCTTGTATTGGTCGGCCTTCGCGCCGGCGTCGCGCGGATAGGCGGCAAGCACGCGCAGGTAGGGGAGCGTGATCTCGCGCTCGGCTGTGTCCGTCACCTCGACGTCCATCGATACCCGATCGGGGGCAATGTGGACGTTCGAATCATCGATCGCCACCGACAGGCTGACCGGCACCGCCGAGAGCGAATGCTTTCCCGGCTCGGTCAACTGCTGGGCGAACGAACCCAGATTGGCATACGCGACCAGCGGCTGGTTCTGCGCCTTAGCCCTGCGGGCGGCGGTCTCCAGCACGTGCTGGGGGCCGAACACCTGCACCTTGGGCGGGTTGAAGATCGGCGGCGCCCCGAGCCGCTTGGCGTCTTCCGGGCGGACCTTCATCTCGAGATCCACGTTGCCGATCACGTCCACGTCCACCGTCGCTTCGGACGGTTCACAGTTGTTGATCGTGACCCCGTTTTCCTTCATCTGTGGCAAGCCGTTGGTCCGCCAGGAGGGCGATCGGGTGTTCGCCGGGCGTGAGCCCGCCGGGAACATCGATGGGGATTGTCGCCGCCTGGAGCCAGTCCTTTACCTTCTCGACGCCGGACTGCGGGCCTTCCAATTCGATATGGATGGTGTTGTTGCTCAGCTCTGCGAGTTTTACAACGCGGGTTGGGTCGCCGCCGCGCACGGCGATCGCCACCGGCACCTTAGTCTTGAAGTCCTGCTGCCGTTCGGCGTAGACCCAGATCAGGAGCGTCAGCGGCGCCACCCATGCCAGGGATTTGAGGCTGCTGACCAGCGATTCGCGGGAGAACGTGTCCCGCGCCCAATAACGAAACGCCCACCCCACCCGCTTGCCGAACGGCCGCCGGGCCGGCGCGTAGGTCAACTCCATGGTGTCATGTTGGGGCGGGGTTTTGGCGGTCGATTCAGACATGGGAATACGTCATTGCTGATTTCGGATTGCTGATCGCGGATTGAAATGCCGGTCTCCGGGAGCCTCGCCCTCCCAAATCAGCAATCCGCAATCCGAAATCCGCAATCATATTCCGATCGTTACGCCGCTTGGCGATACCATGGCGCCTCGCGGCGGCCGAGGAGTTCGCCGAGAAGGCCGCGCAGGCCTTCGTTGGTCAGCTTGCGAATGAGCCGGCCGCGTTCGGCGATGCTGATGTCGCCGGTCTCTTCCGAGACGACCAGCACTACCGCATCCGTCTCCTGGCTCAGCCCCACCGCGGCGCGGTGACGGGCGCCCAACTCGCGCTCCAGGTCGCCGCCCTCGGCCATGGGGAACTGCACGCCCGCGTAGGCGATCCGCCCCTGGCTGACGATCACGCCCAGGTCGTGCAATTCCGTGTTCGGGAAAAAAATCGTATTGAGCAGGGCGGCGGTCAGGTCGGCGTTGAGCCGCGTTCCCTTGCTCTCCTCGGCCATGCTGCCCAGCGGCGTGTCGCGCTCGATCGCGATCAGCGCGCCGATCTTCCGTCGGGAGCAAAACGCGGCCGACTCGATCAACGCGTCGATCTCCTCGTCGATCTGCTGCGACCATCCGCGGAACAGCCGCGTCTCCCCCAGCCGCATCAGCGCCCGACGCAGCTCCGGCTGGAAGACCACCGTCACCGCGAAGGCGGCGAAGTACAGGAACTGCCGATACAGGAACTCGATGCGCTGGAGGTGGAACTGCGTGCCCAGCAAATCGACGATCAGATACAGCGAGATCAAAACGACCGCGATGCCCTTGAGCAGCCGGGCGCCGCGGGTGCCGCGGAGGAAGCGGACGCTCCAGAAGACCACCAACCCAATCAGCATCATTTCGATCGTGATCTGCCACCAGGGAATCTGGTGCACTTCACGAAAGAAGCCGGAAAGGTTGAGGACGTCGTCCATGGTCGCCCGATTCGCACCCCCTTGGGAAGGGCACGGAACCCCGTCTCACAAAGTCTTAACGAGCCATCTTACCGCGCGCCCGAAAGGCTTTCTACGAATCGCGCGGAATTTCAGCGGCCGCCCCGTGTTGTATCGCCTCGATTATACGCACCACTTGAGCCATCGGGGCGACATCATGGACACGGACGATGGCTGCCCCGTTAGCGATGCTCCAGGCGACCGCCGCCGCGGTCCCGAACCGGCGGCCGGACGGCAGATCCTCCCCCGTGATCCGCCCGATGAACCCCTTGCGGCTGACGCCGACCACCATCGGCCGGCCCAGTGACGTGAACCCGGCCAGCCGCCGGAGCAATTCCAAGTTGTGCTCCATCCGCTTGCCGAAGCCGATTCCGGGGTCGATCAGAATTCGGGAGGGATCGATCCCGACTGATTCGGCCGCCGAGACGCGGTCGCGCAGGAATTGTTTGATCTCGCCCACTACATCGGCGTACGTCGGATTGATCTGCATCGTGGCCGGCGTCCCCTGCATATGCATCAGGACGACCGGCACCGCCCGCCGGGCGACCATCGGCAGCAGGGCGGGATCGTCGAGGCCACCCGAAATGTCGTTCACCAGATGCGCCCCGGCATCCAGGGCCGCTTCAGCCACCGCGGCGCGGGTGGTGTCGATTGAAAGAAGGGCGGGGATCTGATTGGCCAGCGCGCGGACGACGGGGACGATCCGCCGGATCTGTTCGGCTTCGGGGACGGGTTGCGAGCCGGGGCGGGTGGACTCGCCGCCGATGTCGATGAGGGTTGCTCCCGCGGCGGCCATCTCCCGCGCGTGGGCGATGGCAACGCCAGGGTCCGAGAATCGTCCCCCGTCACTGAAACTGTCGGGGGTGACGTTCAAGACGCCCATCACCAGCGTGCGACGGGCGGGGTCCGATAGCCAGGACTGGAATTCGATGGGGGTCAAGGAAGGTCGCTTTCGAGGCGCGTTTCGCGGTGGTCGCAAAATGCGGTGAGGCGGACAAACACTGAGGCGGCGCCGGATCGCCGCTTGCGTTTGGCGGGGCCGCCGGATGACGTTCCTTCGTTCGCGAAGCCGCAAGCGGCGGTCGTTCCCCGGTAATCTACTCGACGATGTTCTTCTCAAACACGATCAGGTTATCCGCGTGCGTCGAATCCCACCGGATCCCGACGATGTCGTATCCCATCTCGATCGCGAAATGGACGAACTCGCGCTGGTGGTTCATGCACTCGCAGCGGATGTACTCGTAGCCGTGGTCCTTGGCCCAGGCCTGCTGCGCCTCCTGAAGCTGGCGGCCCACGCCGTGCCGGCGGACGTCGGGCAGCACCGCGCCCAGCCAGTGGTAAAACATCCCCGGCTTCAGCTCGAACCCGATCCAGAACCCCACCGGCTTCTCGTCCATCCGCGCCAGCAGGGTCAGCGCGTTATAGCGGCCCATGAACCGGCGCTTGAAAAAGTCCACTTCCCGCTTGGGACGGAAGATGCTGTTGTACAGATCCACCGCCCGCGGCAGGAGCTTCTCGTCAACAATGATGATTTCCGCCTGGGCCACAGCCAAAGACCTCCACGCGTCTCAAGCGTTTATCGAGCGCCGCCCCCATTATATCGCTTCCGTCGCACCCCGCCAAACCTTGGAGAGCCAATCTATTGTGTGATACGCTTCGGCCGGACGCTTCGCTTGTTGTGGTGCAGGCTTCCAAGCCTGCGGTCGTGGGTGTGCAGGCT